>CACWLP010000004.1:82432-137680 GCA_902761755.1 uncultured Eubacteriales bacterium
TTCATTTGCTCCTCGGCGACGTACATGCCGCCGCCTGCGGATGAGAATCGAAGGGGCTGCGGCCCCTTCGATGCATCCCCTTGGTTTTTCGACAAACTGGCGGGCCCGGCTTTATCGCCGGGCCTGTTCGTTATGCTTATGATTTATCCGTTGCTATGGTTTTCACCGCAGGAGATCACTTCTCCCGTCCGGGCGTCCAGGACCACGCAGTACACGGGATCCGCGCCCACGGCGCCGTCGGGATCAATCGTCAATGCGTCGAAATAGATGATATAGTATTCTTCCTCCTGGTTTTCGGCGGTGCTGTACACGGCGGGATACAGCCCCTCCGGGGAATACCCCTTCTCTTCCAGCGCCGTCCGGGCCTTTTCGATTGCTTCCGCTTCGCTGATCCAGCCCGCCGCCGGATATTTCCATTCCCCCGCGCCGTAGCGCAGCTTGTCTTTGAGCGTCCAGAAATCCTGCTGCTCCACGCAGCACGGGCAGGGCGTCAGGCGGCCGATCTGCGGGTCCGATACAGGCAGCGCCCGGAGGGGCAGGAAATCTTTCTTCACCATCGGGCAGTCCGGAAGGAAATGATAGTGTTTTCCTCCCTCCGGCTGCCAGTACACGGTATCCTGATCCTTCAGCCGTATCTGCCCCAGCAGGGCGGACATGTCGACGGCCGTTCCCTTCTGCTGTTCCTCCCGGATGCGGGCGTGCGCCGGCGTCAGCCAGCCCTCCGCCGCGTCCTCCGTCACTTCCCCTTCCCGGGTGAGCAGCACGCTGTACCGGGATGCGAACTCACCGCTGTTCCCGTACCGAGACATAAATTCGATCATCCACCTGGGCGTTTTGCACCCATCGGTGATGAAGAAGGACACGTTGGGGTAATAGCCTTCGATCTCCGCATCCGTCAGCAGATAAGCGTCCTTCACCGCTTGCCGGGCGATGCGGACGGCTTCCTCCGGCGCCAAGTCCCCTTCCTCCGGCAGCACGTCGATCCAGGCGTCGTCTCCGTACAGCCCCTTTTCCCTGAGCTTTTCCCAGAACCAATGCTTCTGTTCCAGCGACCAGGTGTGGGGATCGCCCCATTCGGCTTCGGCGATGGTATAGTAATACAGGTATTTTTCGTCGCCGTAATACGCCGTCAGGATCCCGTCCGCCAGGGCGTGCTTTTCTTCTTCCGTCAGGTCCTGTCCTTGCAGTTTTTCCCAGTCCCCGTCCCGGATCCCGATGCCGTCCGCCCGCATGGCGTCGATCAGCTTCAATTTGGCTTCCAGGCTCCATTCCCCGTACGCGCCGCTCTCCACGGCCAGGTCCATGGCCTTTTCGATGTGCCCCCAGCCGCCCACGGTCAGCGCCAGGGCGGTGCCCGTGGCCAGGAGCGCCAGGATGATGGCCAGGATCAGCCCCAGCGACAGTTTTCTTTTCACTTTCTTGTCCTCCTGCTGTTTGAGCTTTTCCAGCGTGCTTTGCACGCGGTAAACGAACTCCCTGTCCGCCCGGCCGAAGGCGCCGGAAAGGCTGTCCGGAAACCGCTTCATTCCTTCTGCGCCTCCTCCCATTTTTCTTTCAGGATCTGCCGGGCCCGGTGCACCCGGGAATGGACCGTTCCCTGGGGGATGCCCAGGGCCTTCGCGGCCTGGGCCGCGGTCATTCCCTCCATGAAGATGAGCACCACGGACATCCTGTATTTCTCCGGCAGGGACAGGATCAGATCGTGCATCGTTTTGTCCGCGTCCAGCGGCGCTTGGGGCATCGGCACGTCCATGGATGGGACCACGCGCTTTCCCCGCCGCTGGATGTTGTGGCATTCGTTCAGCAGGATACGGATCAGCCAGCTTTTCAGCTTCCCGTCGTCCCTCAGGCGTTTTCTTTTTTCCCAGGCCTTTTTCAGCGTTTCCTGCACCGCATCTTCCCGGTCCGCCCGCTGCCAGAGCTGGGCGTAGCTGACGCGGTACAGCGTTTCTGTCAGATCCAATATGCCCCGTTCAAATGCTTCGTCCGTCATGTCTTCGTATCTCCCTGCCGTGGATTGATCAATCCCGATGATTATGACGGCCCGGCATGGCGTTTTCTTCATTTTTCCGGATATTTTTCTTCTCCGTTTTCTTTCCCGCGGCATTGACAGCCGCCGGGCGGGGCATTATCATGGAAAAGGAACAAGGAGGAAGCCGACCCATGTATGAAGGAAAGCTGGTGCGCCTGCGGGCGTTCGATAACGGGGACCTGATGAAATGCCTGGCCTACAGCAACGATTACGACGTGATGCGCGGCGCGTCCGGCGCCATTCTGTTTCCCTCCACCGTGGACGATGCGGCCCGGGAAATGGGCAAGAACACCAGCTATTCCTCCGGGGAATACCAGTTCGCCGTCGAAACGCTGCAGGAGGGCCTGTTCATCGGCAAGTGCGGCTTCACCCGGGTGAACTGGAAAAACCGTCTGGCGGAACTGGCCATCCTGATCGGTGAAAAGGAATACCGCGGCAAGGGGTACGGCGAGGACGCCATCCGGCTGCTGTGCCGGTTCGGCTTTGAGGAAATGAACCTGCGCAAGATCAAGGCCTTTGTTTTCGATTTCAACGAAGCGGCCCTGCGCTGCTATGAAAAATGCGGCTTCCGGAGGGAAGCGGTGCTGAAGAAGGAAATGTACCGGGAAGGGGCGTACCACGACGTGATCATTCTGTCCCTGTTCCGGGATGCGGAGGAATAACGCCATGGATTATACGGAAGTTACCGTCTCCACCACCACCCGGGGAGCGGAGATCGTATCCGATCTGCTGATGCGCCTGGGGGCTGCCGGCACCCAGATCCTGGACCGCGCCGATCTGCCGGACCCCACCAAGCCCACCGCCATGTGGGAGCTGATGGACCAGTCCGTGATCGACGCCATGCCCGAGGACGTGCAGGTGAAGGCCTGGTTCACCATGGAAGAATTGCCCAAAGCGCTTTCCGCCCTGAAGGAGGAGCTTTCCCTCATCCGTGAGGATGGCCTGGGTGCCCTGGCCGTATCCACCCAGGGCGTAAAAGAAGAGGACTGGGCCGAAAACTGGAAGCAGTATTATAAGCCCTTCCGGCTGGGGGATCACATGGTGGTCAAGCCCACCTGGGAGCCCTGGGACGCCCAGCCCGGCGATCTGATCATCGAGATCGACCCCGGCATGGCCTTCGGCACCGGCACCCACGAAACCACCGCCATGTGCGTGCAGCTGATCGAAAAGTATTACCGCGGCGGTTCCCTGCTGGACGTGGGCACCGGCAGCGGCATCCTGGCCATCGCCGCGGCGCGGCTGGGGGCGAAGGACATCCTGGCCGTGGATATCGATCCGGACGCCGTGCGGGTGGCCCGGGAAAACGTGGCCCACAACGGCCTTTCCGACGCCGTCGAAGTGCGGCAGGGGGACTTGCTCAAGGGCCTGCACCGCCAGTTCGATTTCGCCGTGGCCAACATTCTGGCCCCGGTGATCTGCATGCTGGCCTCTCCCCTGCGGGATCATCTTTCTCCCGGCGGGCGCTTCGTCTGCTCCGGGATCATCGCGGAGGCGGAGCAAGAGGTCCGGGACGCGCTGCTTTCCGCTGGATATACCATCGACGAAATCACCCGCAAAGGCGATTGGACGGCTTTCGCCTGCCGGGCGTAAAACAGAGGATACAATATGCTGGATCAGATCGCCCGGATCGCCCGGGAAGCCGGAAAGATCATGCTGTCCTTCCACGATGCGGCCACCCACCGCAAGGAAGGGCACTTCAATTACGTCACCGACGCGGACGTGGCGGTGCAGGGATACCTGAAAACCGCCCTGTTCGCCCTGATCCCCCATTCCCGTTTTTTTGCTGAAGAACAGGAAAACGAAGCGCTGTCCGACGCGCCCACCTTCGTGGTGGACCCCATCGACGGCACGCTGAATTATATGCGCCGCCGGAACTGCTCTGCGGTGTCCGTGGCGCTGCTTGAAAACAAAACGCCCGTATATGGCGTCATTTACAATCCTTACGCCGATGAACTGTTTTCCGCGGAAGCCGGAGAAGGCGCGCGCCTCAACGGTTCCCCCGTTCGCGTTTCTCCTGTGTGCATGGAAAACGCCATGGTCGCCTTCGGCACCTCCCCCTACGACGCGGACCTGCGCGAAAAGACCATGAAGGCCGCCGGGCTGTTCCTGCGCCGGGCCGGGGACCTGCGAAGATCCGGCTCCGCCGCGCTGGATCTGTGCGACGTGGCCTGCGGCCGGGCGGATGTGTTTTTTGAACTGCGCCTGCGTCCCTGGGATGTCGCGGCCGGCTCCCTGATCGTTACGGAGGCGGGCGGGCGCTTTCATTCCCTGGGCCATGCCGCGCCGTACTATGAGGACGCCTGCGGCATGCTGTGCGCCAACGCCGCCTGCTTTGACGAAGCGCTTACCGTACTGGAGGAGGCCCTGCGATGAGCATTCTTTCCTGCGCCCATACCCACACCCCCCACTGCGACGGCAAAACCCCCGCCCCGGACATGGCCCGCCGCGCGTATGAGCTGGGCTTTATTTCCCTGGGCTTTTCCTCCCACGCCGCCCAGACCTTTGATCCCGAATACTGCATCGACCCGGCCCGGGAGAATGAATACAAGGCGGAGATCCGCGCCCTTGCCCGGGAATACGAAGGCCGGATGCGGATTTATCTGGGCATCGAGCGGGATCTTTATTCCTGCGCCGATCCAGCCGGGTACGATTATTTCATCGCCGCCGTCCATTACTTTGAAAAGCCCGACGGGCATCACGCCGCCGTGGACGGCCATGCGGAAAGCCTGAAAGCCTATGTGGACGAATGCTGCGGCGGCGACGGTATGGAAATGGCCCGGCGCTATTTTTCCATGCTGCGGGATTACGTGCTGGAAAGCAGGCCCGCCATCATCGCCCATTTCGATCTGATCCGCAAAAACAACGCCAAACTCCGTTTGTATGATGAAGATTCCCCCGCTTACCGCCGTCTGGCTCTGGACGCCCTGCGCCCCCTGGCCGAAACCGGCGCGCTGCTGGAGGTGAACACCGGAGCCATGGCCCGGGGCTACCTGGATACGCCCTATCCCGCCCCGTTCCTGCTCAGGGAATGGAAAAACTGGGGCGGCGAAGTGATCGTCAATTCCGATTGTCACGATATGCGCTTCCTCACCTGCGGATATGAAGAAGCGGAAGCCCTTCTGCTTTTCCTGGGGTACGACCACGCTGTCCGGCTGGGCAAAAGCGAAATGTGGGAGCAGTTTCCCCTGGGTTGACTTTTTCCCGCAAATGGCCGATAATGAATTGTTTGATCGAACGCGAAAGGAGGGGCCCGTTTGGCGCATCAGATCCTGGGCGTGGAGCCCCATGGCATCGCCTACCGGCGCGGCATCCGCCCCGGCGACAGCCTCCTTTCCATCAACGGCGAGCCCGTCCTGGACGAGATCGACTATCAGGCGCTGACCAACCGGTCCCGCCTGGATCTGGATATCATCCGCGCCGACGGCACGCCGGGCCGCGTGCGCATCATCAAAGCCAAGGACGCGCCGCTGGGCTTGCGCATGGCCGATACCCTGGCCTGCACCCCCCGGCAATGCAAAAACAAATGCGTCTTCTGTTTCATCGACCAGATGCCTCCCGGCATGCGGAAATCCCTTTATATCAAGGACGACGACTGGCGGCTGTCCCTGATGATGGGCAATTTCATCACCCTCACCAACGTGGACGATGAGGAATTTGATCGCATCCTGCGCCGGAAGGCCTCTCCCCTGTATATTTCCGTTCACGCCACGAACCCGGACGTGCGGGTGAAAATGATGAAAAACCCCTACGCCCGTTTCCTGATGGACCGGCTGAACGCCTTCAGGGATCACGGCATCAAATTCCATTGCCAGATCGTGCTGTGCCCCGGCTGGAACGACGGAGACGTGCTGGAGGACACCCTGAACACCCTTTCCTCCCTGTGGCCCGCCGCCCAAAGCGCCGCCCTGGTGCCCGTGGGCCTCACGAAATACCGGGAGGGGCTGGAAAAGCTGGCTCCCTATACCCGGGATCAGGCAAAAAAGGTGCTGGAGATCTGCCGCAGATGGCAGGAAACCTGCCTGGACCGGTTCGGCACCCGCTTCGTTTTTCCCTCGGATGAAATGCTCTGCATCGCCGGGGAGGAGCTGCCGGAGGAAGCGTATTACGAAAATTATTGCCAGATCGAAAACGGCGTGGGCCTGATGCGCCGATTCCTCAGCGGCTTCATATCCGCCTCCGGGGTTGATCCCCGCCCTGCCCGGCCCCGCCGGGTTCTGATCCCCTGCGGGGTCAGCATCGCCCCGTATATGCAGAAATGGATCGACCGCTGGGGCCCCAAGGGCGTATCCGTCCGGGTGCAGCCCATCCGGAACCGCTTTTTCGGCGAGACCGTCACCGTCACGGGCCTGCTCACCGGGCAGGATATCCTTTCGCAGCTGGATCAGGAGAATGCCGATGAAGTGATCCTGTGCAACGTGACGCTGCGGGAAGGCCGCGACCTGTTTCTGGACGATATGACGCTGGATTCTTTCCGCGCCGCCTTGAAAATCCCCCTGACGCTGTGCGACAACCGGGGCGGCGCGCTGTACGAAGCCCTGCTGGGCATAAAGGAGCAGCCATGAATACAAAACCGCTGGTCGCCATCGTTGGCCGCCCCAACGTGGGCAAATCCACCTTTTTCAATAAGATTTCGGGCCGCCGCATCGCCATCGTGGAGGATGTGCCCGGCGTTACCCGGGACCGGATCTACGCCGACGTGGAATGGATCAATCGCAAATTCACCCTCATCGACACCGGCGGCATCGACCCCCGGAGCGAGGACGTGCTCCTGTCCCAGATGCGCCGGCAGGCGGAGATCGCCATTGAAACGGCGGATGTGATCTGCTTTTTCACCGACGCCCGCACCGGGCTGACCCCGGACGACGAGGAAGTGGCGGCGTTGCTGCGCCGGGCGCACAAGCCGGTAGTCTTGGCCGTGAACAAGCTGGACCACGCCGGGCTCAACGACAATCTGTACGAATTCTACGCCCTGGGCCTGGGCGATCCGGTGGGCATTTCCTCCACCAACATGCTGGGCCTGGGCGATCTGCTGGACGAGATCGTCAAGCGCCTTCCTCCCCAAAGCGAAGACGAGGAAGAAGCCAACCGGCACGTAATCCAGCTGGCGCTGGTAGGCCGGCCCAACGTGGGCAAATCCAGCCTCACGAACCGGCTGCTGGGCGAAGAGCGCACCATGGTTTCCGATATTCCCGGCACCACCCGGGACGCCGTGGACACCTTTTTCACCGGCCCGGACGGCACCGAATACAACGTGATCGACACCGCCGGCATCCGCCGCAAGCGCGCCATTGAGGACGAATCCCTGGAGCGGTACAGCGTGCTGCGGTCCATTTCCGCCATCCGCCGGTGCGACGTGGCGCTTCTGCTCATCGACGCCCAGGACGGCGTCACCGAGCAGGACGCCCGCATCGCCGGCATGATCCATGAGGAAGGCAAGGCCGCCGTGGTGGTCGTCAACAAATGGGATGCCCTGAACAAGGAAACCGGCACCCTGGAAAAATACAAAAAGCAGGTCATCGAAGACCTGAAATTCATGGATTACGCCCCGGTGCTCTTCATTTCCGCCCTCACCGGCCAGCGCGCCCAGAACGTGCTGCCCGAGGTTAACCGGGTGTATGCCCAGGCCAGCCGCCGGATCGGCACCGGCGCCCTCAACGACGTGCTGGGAGACGCGCAGATGTCCCTCCAGCCCCCCACCATCGCAGGCAGGAAGCTGAAAATCTATTACGGCACCCAGACCGGCGTCTGCCCGCCCACCTTTTCCCTCTTCATCAACGCCGAGGAGCTGATGCACTTTTCCTATCAGCGGTATCTGGAAAATTGCATCCGCAAAGCCTTCGGCTTCGAGGGAACGCCCATCCGCTTTCAGCTGCGTGAAAAAAAGAAGGAGGATATCCGTCCATGATCTTCAAATATCTTCTCTGCGCCGTGATCGGCTATCTGCTGGGCAGCATTTCCTCCGGCATCCTGGTTTCCCGCAAAGCGGGGCATAACCTGCGTCAGGAGGGCAGTCACAACACCGGCGCCAGCAACGCCCTGCGGGTGATGGGCCTCAAGGGCGGAGCGCTCACGTTCCTGGGCGATTTTGCCAAGTCCGCCCTTTCCGTCGCCCTGGGGCTGCTCATCGCCGGGCAGTACGGCGGCATGATCGCCGGGCTTGCCGCCATCCTGGGCCATAACTGGCCCGTGTTCTTCGGTTTCCAGGGCGGGAAAGGCATTGCCTGCTCCTCCGCGGTGCTTCTGGTGCTCTTCCCCTGGCACGGGCTGTTTGCCGGCGCCTGCTGCATCCTGGTGATCTGCCTGTGCAGCTACATTTCCGTGGGGAGCCTGACGATGCTGACGGTGTTTTTCCTCCTCATGGCCATCACCCAGCCCTTCTGGCCCTACGCGGTCTGGGCCCTGGTGATGCTGGCATTGGGCGTGTACCGCCACCGCAGCAATCTGGAGCGGCTCCGGAACGGCACGGAAAACAAGATCGGCCAGAAGGCGAAATAAAGAATCTGACACAATGAAAACCCCTGCGCGCAGCAGGGGTTTTTTCCATGCGAGTGGCGGGGCTCGAACCCGCACGCCCAGAGGGCACAAGATTTTAAGTCTCGGTTGTCTGCCAGTTCCAACACACTCGCGGGCAGGGCTTATTATATCCCAACCGCCCGCCGCAAGTCAATACTTCCCGTTCATCCGTCCTTTTCAACCGCCGCACGGATCACCGCCGCGTTCTTTTGCAGCCGTTCGTTCCCGGGCGACAGCCGCGCCGCTTCCTCCGCCGCGGCCAGCGCTTCCCGCTTCCGTCCCGTATAGTACAGCCCCAGCGCCCGGTAATCCCAGGGCGTGCTTCCCCAGGCGTCGCTTTCGCTGATATAGCTTCGCGTCCGCGCCGTGATGGCTAACGCCCGGAAAGCGATATAGGCCAGGGCTTCCCAGTCCTTCCGCAGATAATACATTTTCGCCAGATCCATGCAGGGCTCCCGCAGGTGCGGGGCCTCCGCCACGGCCCGCCACAGCCATTTTTCCGCTTCTTTTTCGTTGCCCTTGTGCTGATACGCCTTGCCGATATACCGCATGGAGGCGCAGCGTTCGTCCGCCCAGGTGGCTTTCGGCAGGGCAAGATGCCGCTGCAATGTGCGGATGCAATCGTCCCAGCGATGATAGAAGAAATACTCCCTTCCAAGGTAGTGCATGTTCCGGTCGTCCTCCGGCGCTTCCTGCACCGACAGTTCCAGCAGCGGCAGATACTGCGCCCGGGATTTTTGGGGATCCGCCAGATGGTTGAGCTGTATACCCTCCGCCGTGATCCGCTTTTCCTCCCCTTCTCCCTGCCATTCCAGCACCTCGTGCACCGGATGGATCCATTTGTAGCCGTGTCGGCGATGGATCTTTTCCAGATAGAAAACGTGGCCCTCCGATCCGTCCGGATTGAAATTCCAGGTATAGCGGTACGCTGCCCGGCAGGTATCCTTTTTCCACGCCGATTCCAGAGCCTTCCGCCAGCCCGGCTCGAACACCTCGTCCAGATCCGTGCATACGCAGACGTCCGCGTCCTGGGGCACCAGCTCCAGCGAACGGTTCCGCGCCGCGTCAAAGCGCCAGGGGGAAATGATCTCTTCTGTCACATGCACCCCCACCCGGCGCAGCAGCGCCGCCGTATCGTCTTCGGAGCCGGTATCCAGCGCATAAATCCCGTCCGCCTCCCCCATGGATGCCGCCCAGCGGGCCGCGAATTTGCTTTCGTTTTTGCAGATTGCATATACGATGATCTTCATGCCGCCTCCAAATCGGGGATGGCGAACGCGCCGCCATCCCCTTTGTTCTTTATCTTCTCAGCAGCCCCGCCGCCCGCATGTTTGCCAGCAGCAGATTAAACTGATCACACACGTCCTCTTCGTCAAACGCATCCGCCACCGCCGCGGCAGGCGTCACCTTACCCGCCGGTCCAGTGGGTCCCGTGGGTCCCGTGGGACCGGTCGGGCCGGTCTCGCCCGTGGGTCCCGTTTCACCTGTCGGACCAGTTTCACCCGTAGGTCCCGTTTCACCTGTCGGACCAGTTTCACCCGTGGGACCAGTTTCACCTGTCGGGCCAGTCTCGCCGGTAGGACCAGTTGCGCCAGTCGGACCCGTAGGGCCGGTTTCACCCGTGGGTCCCGTTTCACCTGTCGGGCCGGTTTCACCCGTGGGGCCAGTTTCACCTGTCGGGCCAGTTTCACCGGTCGGTCCGGTTTCACCCGTAGGACCCGTTTCGCCTGTGGGCCCGGTTTCGCCGGTAGGACCAGTTTCGCCAATAGAACCCGTAGGACCAGTTTCACCAGTCGGCCCCGTCTCACCCGTAGGACCGGTTGCGCCGGTCGAGCCGGTTGCGCCGGCCGGGCCGGTCGGGCCTGTTTCGCCAGGCAGACCCATTTCTCCCGCAGGCCCGGTGGGCCCCGTTTCGCCCGTAGAACCGGTCGGGCCGGTGGCGCCTGCGAGGCCTGCTTCCCCTGCCGGGCCGGTGGGCCCCGTTTCGCCGATGGGACCGGTCGGCCCGGTGGGGCCGGTAGGACCGGTTTCGCCGGCAGGGCCCGTTTCACCCGTGGGGCCGGTAGCGCCGGTGGGGCCCGTCTCGCCGCCACTGGGACCGGTGGGACCCGTGGGCCCTGCAGGGCCGGTGGGACCCGTCAGGCCCATGGGACCTCGGCAGTTTCGGCGGCAGTTATCGGGCCAGCCCAGATGATACAGCGCCGCATTGGACGCCCGGGCTTCATCGCCATTCTGATCGGGATGATCGATAATATTGTAAAAAGCCATGGTTTTCCCTCGCTTTTTATTTCGCTTGACGGCATGAAGCCGCCCGGTATCATCCTATTCCCCGATCCCAAACAAGTGCAAAAAAAGCCGCGGCGTTTATGCCGCGGCTGCGTCGGTTTATTTCAGTTCATACACATCCTGCCGCCGGCCCGTTTCCGGGTCCGTGCTGTTTCCGGCAGGACAAAAGCCCGCTTTCATCGCCGTGCGGACGGAGGCGGCGTTGCCTTCATGGATTGATACCGCCGTTTGGGGCGCGTAACGGTCAGCTCGTCCGTCATTCATGCCCGGCGTACGCTTAAGCGCGCGGCCTTGCCGTTCACGTCGGCGTCCTGGGCGTAAGCGCCCTCCGGCGCGCCGCCGAATACGATCTCCACGGCCAGCACGCCCTTTTGGATCATATCCTGATAGGCTTTCACCGCTTCGGTCACTTCCTGATCGCCCTGCACGGTGACGCTGATGCGGTCCGTCACGTCAAAGCCCGCGTCCTTGCGCATATTCTGCACTTTGCTGATCACTTCCCGGGCATAGCCCTCCCGGATCAGTTCCGGCGTCAGCGCGGTATCCAGCACCACGGTGAGCTTGCCATCCACCTGGGAGGTATAGCCCTCCTTCTTCACGGCCTCCACCAGCACGTCTTCCTTGTTCAGCACGATTTCCGTGCCGTCCAGGATCAGCGTCACGGTTTCGCCCCGGTCGAAGGCGGCCACCACGTCGGCGCCGTTCAGCTTCTGAAGCTCGCCCCGCATCCGGCCCAGGAACCTGCCGTAGCGGGCCTTGAGGGTGAGGAAATTGGGCTTCAGATCGTAATTGACGAATTCGCCCGCGTCCCTGATGAACTGCACGTTCTTCACGTTCAGCTCGTCCTCCACCAGCGTCCTGTACACCTCGCCGAAATCGGCACCGGCCACGTACAGCATGCTCAGGGGCTGGCGCACCTTGATGTTGGAAAGCTGACGGCAGCTGCGGCCCAGCTGCACCACGGTTTCCACCGCGGCCATCTGCCGCTCGGCATCCGGGTCGATCCTGCTTTCGTCGCAGACCGGATAATCGCACAGATGCACGGATTCCGGCGCGTTCGCATCCACGGTGCGCACGATGTTCTGATAGATGCTCTCCGCCATGAAGGGCATGTACGGCGCGATGACCTTTGCCAGCGTGGAAAGGACGGTATACAGCGTCATGAACGCGGCTTCCTTGTCGCCTTCCATGCCCTTGCCCCAGAACCGGTCGCGGCCCAGGCGCACGTACCAGTTGGAAAGCTCGTCCACAAAGTCGGCGATCTTCCTTGTGGATTCGGTGATGCGGTAGGCGGTCAGGTCTTCGTCCACGCCCCGGACCACGGTGTTCAGCCGGCTGAGCACCCACCGGTCCATCAGCGTCAGCTCGCATTTGTTCAGATCGTGCTTCGTGGGATCGAACTGATCGATGTCCGCGTACAGCACATAGAAATAATAGGTGTTCCACAGCGTACCCATGAACCGGCGGGGCCCTTCGTTGAGGGCGTCCTCATGGAAGCGGCAGGGCAGCCAGGGCGCGGAGGACGAATAGAAGAACCAGCGCACCGCATCGGCTCCCTGCTTGCCCAATACCGCCATGGGGTCCACCACGTTCCCCAGATGCTTGCTCATTTTCCGGCCGTCCTTGTCCTGCACGTGGCCCAGCACCACGCAGTTTTCAAAGGGCGCGCGGCCGAAGAGCAGGGTGGAGATGGTCAAAAGCGAATAGAACCAGCCCCGGGTCTGGTCGATGGCCTCGGAGATGAAATCCGCCGGGAAGCGGCGCTCAAATTCCTCTTTGTTTTCAAAGGGATAATGCCACTGGGCGAAGGGCATGGAGCCGGAATCGTACCAGCAGTCGATGACCTCCTTGACCCGGGTCATGGGCTTGCCGCAGCAGGGGCACTTGATCTTCACCTCGTCGATGTAGGGCCGGTGCAATTCGGGCAGATCCACGTTTCCGATGGCCATGTCCATCAATTCCTGCCTGCTGCCGATGACGTGCATGTGCCCGTCCTCGCACTCCCAGATGGGCAGCGGCGTGCCCCAGTAGCGCTCCCGGCTCAGGGCCCAGTCCACCACGTTCTCCAGGAAATTGCCCATGCGGCCTTCCTTGATGTTGTCCGGATACCAGTTGATGGCGCGGTTGTTGGCCACCAGGTCGTCCTTGACCGCGGTGGTTTTGATGAACCAGCCGCCCCGGGCATAGTACAAAAGCGGCGTATCGCAGCGCCAGCAGAAGGGATATTCATGCTCGAACAGCGCTTTTTTCAGCAGCAGGCCCCGCGCTTTCAGATCCTCCATGATCGGCTTGTCCGCGTCCTTGACGAAGGTGCCCGCCCAGGGCGTATCCTCCACGAACCGGCCCTGGGTGTTCACCAGCTGCACGAAGGGCAGCCCGTAATTCCGGCCCACCCGGGCGTCGTCCTCGCCGAAGGCCGGGGCGATATGAACGACCCCCGTGCCGTCCGTCAGCGTCACGTAGCCGTCGCAGGTGACGTACCAGGCCTTTTCCCGGGGCGGATTCTTCAGCGGGAACAGGGGCTCGTATTCCGTGCCCTCCAAATCTTTACCCGGGAAAGTGCGCAGGATGCGGATCTCCTTCCGGTCCTCCTCGCTGAACACGGCGGGGATCAGGGCCTTGGCCATGATGTTCCTGACGCCACCCAGCTCAAATTCGCAGTATTCCTCCTTGGCGTTGACGCACAGCGCCACGTTGGAAGGCAGCGTCCAGGGGGTGGTGGTCCAGGCCAGGATGTAGGTAAGCTCCTCCGCGTTCCGCACCTTGAATCTCACGTAAGCGGAAAATTCCTTCACGGCCTTGTACCCCTGGGCCACCTCATGGCTGCTCAGGGCGGTGCCGCAGCGGGGGCAGTAGGGCACGATCTTGTGCCCTTTGTAGATCAATCCCTTGTCGGCGATGGTTTTCAGGCTCCACCAAACGGATTCGATGTAGTCGTCGTGATAGGTGACGTAGGGGTGCTCCATGTCCACCCAGTAGCCCACCCGGTCGCTCATGTCTTCCCATTCGTGCAGGTATTTCCACACGGATTCCTTGCACTGCTTGATGAAGGGCTCGATGCCGTATTTTTCGATCTGAGGCTTTCCGTCCAGGCCCAGCTTTTTTTCCACTTCCAGCTCCACCGGCAGCCCGTGGGTATCCCAGCCCGCCTTGCGCAGCACGTTTTTTCCCTTCATGGTCTGGAACCGGGGGATCAGATCCTTGATGGCGCGGGTCTCCACATGGCCGATATGGGGCTTGCCGTTGGCGGTGGGCGGCCCGTCAAAGAACGTGAAGGTGTCCTTCACGCCTTCCCGGGCGGCGAAGGATTTCTTCACGATGCCGTTTTCTTTCCAGAATTCCAGCACTTCCATTTCCCGGGCGGCGAAATTCATATCCGTGGTGACTTTTTTGTACATTCCCTTTTTCTCCCCTTTCATAAAGAAAAGCCCGTCCCAAATCCGATTGGGACGGACTGATGCTTTTCTGTCCGCGGTACCACCCAAGTTGGCGCAGAATCAGCGCCCGCTTTCTTCGCCCTGTATCGCTGGCGCTGCGCCGATCCTTCGACCGGAGGCTCCCAGGTGATCCGGCGCCGCGGCCCTCCGCCGGGCTCTCACCTGCCCCGGCTCTCTTCGGAAGGGTGTTCGCGGGCCCGTCCTGTTCACGGCCCGATTGCAGTTATTATAAGGGAACGGCGGCAATTTGTAAAGCCTGAATTTTCAAGCGGCCGGCTTGTCGGCAGGACGCCGGTATCCGCCGGGTCATTTCCCTTTGCAGTACTTCCCCACGTACGCCGCCGCCAGGTCGTATTCCTGGGCGGGCAGCTTCAGCACCAGGGGAGCGCATCTGGGGGTATGGTACACATAGATCGCGGCGCTGCCCGGCTTGTAACGGACGCTTACCACGTCCTGCCACAGCATGTGCCTTTCCTGGCTCAGGTGCATCACGCCGCCGTCCTGCTGGGGCACGTTCCGCTTCGGATCGGCGCTTTGCAGCCGCGCCCAGCTGCGGATCTTTCCGGGCTGATGCCAGGTCTGCAGATGGGCGCCCTGGGGATCCAGCACGTACACGTTCACTTCCCGCCCCTGCAGCAGCAGGAACAGGAAAACCAATACCAGCCCCGCGGGGATCACCGCGAAAATCAGCCCCGGCAGGCTGCTGTGCCACATGTTCGCCGCCGTCTGGGGATTCACCGCCGTTTCCAGGCCGAAAATCACCGTAAACAGCAGCGCCGCCACCGTCACCAGCGCCAGCGCCGCCCCGCGCCAGATGCGCCCGTCGGACAGGGGAACTGCCGCCACGCTCCAGATATCCCGCTGGCTGGCGGCGGTGGCGCGCTTCCCGCATCCGGGGCACACGTCCCCGGGGCTTTCCATTTTGCATTTTTTGCAGTATGAGTAAATCATTTCTCTTTTCCGTTCCTGTCGTTCACTCGTTTTTCAGCTTCGCCATGGGCACGTCCAGTTCACCCATCATGGTGCGGCTGCGGGTAATGTTCAGCACCAGCGCCACCGCTGCGATGTTGGTGATGAAATTGCTGCCGCCGTAGCTCAAAAACGGCAGAGGGATGCCCGTGATGGGCATGACGCCCACGTTCATGGCGATGTTCTGGAAAACGTGGAAAAACAGCATCGCCATCACCCCGATGATGACCAGCCGGCCGAATTTGTCATTGGTGAACCGGGCCAGGTAGATCATGCGCAGGATGAGGAACAGATACGCCGCCAGCACCGCCATGCAGCCCACGAACCCGAAGGATTCCCCCACCACGGTGAAAATAAAGTCCGTGGAGTTTTCCGGCACGTACCCCAGCGTGGCCCAGCTTCCGGGCAGGAAGGTGCCCACCCCGGTCAGCTGGCCCGCGCCGATGGCCTGCCGGGCGCGGATGTTCTGATACGCGGCGCTCTGCTGGTATTTTTCCGGGTCCACGAAGGCCAGGATACGGGCCAGCTTATAGTCCGTGCTGCCGGAGATCAGGGCGTAAGCGATCACCAGGCCGATGGCGATGATGCCCACGGCGATCAGCCCCACAAGCACCCGCATGTCCACATCCGCAAAAAACAGCATGACCACAAACATGAACAGGATCACGATAACCGTGCCCGTTTCGCCCTGGGCAAGCACCACCAGACACGGCACGCCCACGATCAGCATGATGCGGATGAAATCCCGGAATTTGCTCATGGGCTTTTCCACCCGGCTCAGGTGCCTGGACAGCATCAGCAGAATGGACAGCTTGGCAAATTCGCTGGGCTGGATGGACCGCCCCAGAATGCTGGATTTCATCCATCCGCGCAGGCCGTTGGAAACCTGGCCCGCCAGCAGCGTCACCACCAGCAGCCCCAGCACGCCGTAATAAATCAGCCGGGCGCGGCCCCGGTATACCTCGGTGGGCATGGCTACCACCACGCCCATCACCACCGGGCTCACCAAAAGGAAAATGCTCTGCCACATGCCGGACCTGGAATTCAGGATCTTGTTCAGCAGCGGCACGTTGGCGCTGGCGTCCACGTCGAAGGTGGCCATGCTGATGCAGAGGATGCCGAAAATGGAAAGCAGGTATACGACCACCACCAGCATCCAGTCGAAATGCCCCCTGGAACGCCAACGGGCTTCCGTCATCACCGGCCGTCACCTCCCCGCCTGAAAAACTGCAATACGGCGCTGGGCGCATACCGCTCCATGGGCACCTCCGCCCCCAGCAGCCTGCCGGCGATGCCCTCTATGGCCCGGACGAACCGCATATCCCCGCACTGCATGGGGGTTTTGTGGGTCAGAAGGGCCTGGTAAACCTTTTTGCTCTCGGGGATCGCGCCCATCAGCGGCAGGTCCAGGGAAGCGGCCAGCACATCCGGCGGTGTCATGTCCCCTCTTCGCACCAGCCTGGAGCTGACCCGGTTGAACACGATCACGGGCCGGGGCTCTTCCCGCTGGGTAAGCAGCGCGAAAAGGCGCTCGGCGTCCCGGACGCACACGTCGTCCGGCGTCGCCACGATCACGGGCTCCGCTGCGGCGCCCAGCAGGTTTTTGAGTCCCCTGCCGATCCCCGCCGGGGCGTCCAGGATCAAAATGTCGTTCTGCTCCGCCAGCCGCGTCACGATCCGCCCCACGTCCTTTGCCTTCATATCGGACGCCCGCATCATCTGGGGCGCGGCCAGCAACGTGAGCCCCGGGATGCCGCTTGCTTCCACCGCGGCTTTTTCCAGATCGCAGTTCTTTTCCGTCACGTCGCCCAGGTCGTATACAATTTTATCCTGCAATCCCAGCAGCAAATCCGCGCAGCGCAGGCCCGTGTCGCCGTCCAGCAGCGCCACCTTTTTTCCTTCCCGGGCATAATACTCCGCCAAAGACGCGGCCAGGGTGCTTTTCCCCACGCCGCCCTTGCCGGACATGATCGAAAAAATGCGTCCCATTTTCCGCTTTCCTTTCCTGTTCTGCGGTCGGTCTGTTTCCGGACCGTCCATCTGCCGCCACTCCCGGCCTGCGCTCCGCTCAGGGCGCCAGGCTGTTCCCGCCGGGCAGCGTCAGGGTGTCGTCCACCTTGCCTTTTTCATCCAGGTAAAACTCGATAAAGTCCCGGGCAGCCCGGGTGGTATACGCGCCGGAAAGCCCGTTGGGAATGAAGCTTACGATGGCGATTTCCGGCTTGGCGTTGGGGCACATGGCCACAAACCAGCCGTTGTTCTCCAAATCCAGCCGAATCTTGCCGATGGTCACCTGAGACGTTCCCGTTTTCCCGTACATGACCTCTTTGGGCGTGTACTTCCAATCCTTGAACTGGGCCGCAGCAGTACCGGTTTCGTCGACCACGCCCTCCAGCCCCCGCAGGATGTACTGCATGTACGGCTTGGCGCTTTCCAGCACGTTGAACTGGGTGGCGGTGCGCTGGGAGAGGATCTCGCCCTCCGGGGAGATGATGGAATCCACGATGTTGGGATTGTACACGATGGCGTCGTTGGTGACGGACCCGATGTAGCGCACCACGGTAATGGGCGTCAGCAGCGTAATGGACTGGCCTACGCCCATCTGGATCTCCTGGCTGCCGCCCCATTTGATGGTGTTCAGGTACGTCCACAGATCGCGCATCAGCGCGGCCTGCAGCACCATCGTCCGGGTCATGTTCAATTCCGTCATGAAGATGGGGCGGGCGTTCACCACCCAGTCGTCGGAGGAGGTGTTGATGGCCATATCCATCAGCAGCTTGATACACCGGTCCAGCCGGGCGTTGTCATATTCGATGCCGTAGCTGGCGCCGTAGTTGATCAGGTGCTTTTTGATGGCCGCGGCCACGATGGCGGGGGTATCCGTCATCTGCTCGGAGATGCTCACCGTCTGGTCATACAGGTTGGTCTGGTTCCCCACCACGGGGCGCAGTTCGCCCGGCAGGTCGATGCCCGTTTTGCTGGTGAGGCCCATCTGGGCGGCGTATTTGTACAGCCGCTCCTCCGAGGGGAACTGATCGTACAGCCGGGACGCGCAGGTATAGAAGAAATAGTTGCAGGAATTGGTCAGCCCCTCCACGATGGTCTGGTCCTTATGGGTGGAAGGCTTGCTGGTCCAACACTTGGGCGCGTCCTCGCGGTTGTTGGTGTACTGCATGAAGCGGCCGCCGTCGTCGATCATTTCAAAGGGAGTCAGCACGCCGTTGGTCAGGGCGGCCAGGCCCGTGACCATCTTGAAAATGGAACCGGGCTCGGCGCGGGTCTGGATGGCATAATTCATCAGCAGCCCGCGCTCGTCCTGCACGATCTGCAACGCCGGATCCCCGCCCTTCACCATGGCGTTCAGATCGTAGTTGGGGTACTGGGCCAGGGCCAGGATGTTGCCCGCGTTGCCCTCCCGCAGGTCCATCACGATCAGCACGCCGGTGGTGGCCAGGCGAATGGGGAATTCCTCCCAGTCCCGGCTGCTGATCTTGTCTTTGTTGGTTTCCAGCCATTTGGGGTCCCGCATGCGCTTTTCCTGTTCGTTGCGGGTGCGCTCCACGTTGGCGGCGATGGCGCGTTCCGCCACGGCCTGATACTGGGAATTGATGGTGAGCTTCACGGTGTTGCCGTCCTGGGGTGGCTTGGAGGAAAGCACCCGCGTCACCTTGCCGTCCGGCGTCACCTCCACCACCCGGCTGCCCTGCCGGTCCTTGATGTTGGCGGTGAGCCAGCTTTCCATGCTGGCTTCGATGCCGTCCTGGCCGATGTAATCGTTCATGGCGTAGCCGGCGGGCTTCAGATCGCTGTAATAATAATCCGCGTTCTGGATCTTGCCCGTATAGCCGATGACCGTAGCGGCCAGGGATCCGTTGGGATATACCCGCTTGTCCCCCATCGTCACCCCCACCCAGGGCATGCTCATGCTGCGGCCCTCGATCTCGCTGACGGTTTCATAGCTCACGTCCTCGGCGATGGCCACGGGCAGGGAGTTGAAGGCGTTATCCTGCATGGTGGTGTTGATGGCGATGATCTTGAGCACCGTATCCTCGCTCACCGGCACGGAAGAAACCACCTTGTTCCGGTTGGGCGATACGGCGTCGGGCACCACGGAGTTTCCCTCCGCGTCCACCTGGAACAGGTACGTTCCGTCCTCCAGCGCGGTAAAGCCGAAGCGCTGGCGCAGGCGCTTGAAGCACTTTTCCGGCGTATCCAGGGTGGAGGCCGTGAGATAATTGTTGGAATAGAAGTATTCCTTGCGCTTATTGTAGGCGCTTTCCGAAATGCCTTCGCCGAAATTGAATTCCCATTCCCCGGTTTCCGCATTGCGGATCAGGGGGGACGTGACGGTGATCTGCCCGCCGTGGCTCTCCACGATCTCGATGGCCTCCAGCAGCTGGGCGGTGGGATAGTCCCAATCACTGTTGTCCCGGTAGAATGTGACGTTGTACGCCTTTTCGGATTTGGCCAGCACCACGGAATTGATGTCCGTGATCATGCCGCGGCTGCCCCGGATGGCGATGGATTTGATGCTCTGGTTGCTGGCGGTTTCGGCATATTCCTGGCCGGACACCACCTGCAGATCGTACAGATTGAGGATGAGCACGCCGAAGGCCAGCATCACCACGCCGGTGAAAAGCAGGAACCGGGTGTTGAGCTGCTGGCTCTTTTTCTTTCTTCTGCGGTTTTTTTTGAATTCGTCCTTCACGGCGCCTCATCTCCCTTCGTGCGTGTGCGGGGCGTGTACATGCGCAGCACGTACCGCACCGGCACCATGATCAGCACCGCGATCCCGGCGGTATACAGCGCGGCGCCCGCCGCCCGGGCCGCATGGGTCGCGGTAATGTCCTCCCCGATCAGGTACATATACGTGCACAAAGCGATATTCATAATCAGGTCCATCAGCACCGCGCACAGCGGAATGCGCAGATGGGCGGGCAGATCGCCTTCCCGCCGATGGGAGAGCATCCTCCGCCACCAGCGGTCCCTTCCGCCCCGCTGCTGCTGACGGGTGCGGCGGTTGTCGTTGATGACGCGCTGCCGCTCCAGCTGCCTGTCGCTCATGTCCGCGAACGCCTGGGCGCACAGCATGGTGATCACCGGATAAGCGATCACATAAAACCCCGGCACGTTGGAGAGCTTCAGCATGCTTTCCATCAGCATGGCGATCACGCAGGAAGCGCAGAAGGCGTATTTCTTCCCGCAGGACACCACGATCACGGCCAGCATGGCAAACAGCACGCTCCCGCAAATGCCGCCGATTTTCAGGTACTGCATCACGCACGCCTGCACCAGATAGGCCAGCAGGGAAAGCGCCAGCACCTTCACGGCCCTTTTCAGCGCTTTCACTCGTCATCCTCCAGTTTCATGGCGCCGGGGTCCGGCGTGGGCACCGACGTGGGCGCCGGGGTAAAGGTCGGCCTCGCCGTGGGCGTAGGCGTCACGTATTCCTTCGGCGCCGGACGGTATTCCAGATTCGGCGGCAGCTCCGTTCCCGCGGGGGTGGCGGAGGGGGCCGGCGTAGCGGTGGGGGCATTCTGCGGTTCGGGCGTGGAAAAGTCCTCCGGGGTCCCGGTGGACGAGGGCGCATCCGTAGCGCTGAAAATGAAATCGCTCACGCCGCCCGTTTCCCATTCCGGGATGGGCCGCGCCGTGGCCAGCGGCTCCAGCACGATCTCCTGGGACGCGTTGACCCGTGCCTGAGCGGGCTCGGCATAGCTGGGCCGGTAACGGTACACCGTCACGTACTCCAGGTGCTGGAAATCCACCACCGGCTCCACCACCACATAGGATTTGTTGTCGTCCATGCTCCGGGTGCTTTCCCGGATGTAGCCGATGGGGATGCCCTTGGGGAATTCCAGGCCCACGCCGGAGGTGACCACTTCTTCCCCGGGCCGCGGCCGGGTAGTATCCGGCAGATAATACATGCGGCACATAGGCTTTCCGTCAGTCCCCAAAGTGCCCTTTACGCTGCCCTGGTCCCGGCTGGACACCACAAGGCCCGCCACGGTGCAGTCGCTGTTGATGATGCAGCGCACCTGGCATTTATAGTCCTTCACGTCGTAGGTGACGCCCACCAGCCCGCCCTGGGCCACGACAGCCATGTATTCCGTCACGCCGTTTTTGCTGCCCACGTCCAAAGTCAGGGTGGAAAAATAATTGCTGGTGTCCGTGCCGATCACCGTGGCCGCCAGGGGATTCAGGTCCCGGTTGCGCTGCTGCTCATCCAGCAGTTCCTGCAAAGCCTGATTGGTGTGGCGCAGATCCTCGTTCACCGCCACTTCCGTGGCCATTTCGTCCAGCTTGATCAGCAGCTGATCGTATTCATATTCCAGATTGCCGCGGACCTTCAGCGTCCTTAAGTATTCCACCACCCGGTCCGTGACCCCGGCAAACAGCCGCTGCACCGGGGTAAACACCGCCGTGACCGCTTTCTTGGGCAGCTGCAGGATGGGCAGGCTCACAAAATTGGATAACACCGTCATAGCCACCATGACGAACAGCACGGAGCAGATCACAATGATGGCCAGATTGCGCAGGAAGCCTTCCTTTTCGCTTCTTTTGCCGGCTTTTTTCTTTCCTTTCCGGCTTTTCTTCTTTCCGTTGGACTCCTCCGCCTGTCCCCGGCGCCTCTGGGCGGCGCTTTCCACGCGCCTCGCTTCCCGGCTCCAGGCTTCGTCCGCCGCCCTTTCATCGGTGCGGTCCCCGGCGTTATGCCTGCCCTGCCGCGGGGGTTCCGGCGCGGGCTTTTCCTCCCGGGAGGCGCTTTCGGCCTGGCCGTCCGCTTTTTCCCCTTTTTCGGAGTCCGCTTCCCGGACGGCTTCCCGCATCAGGTCGTCGGCATGCTCACTGTTTTCCATTTCCTGGGCCCAAAGCGGCTTGCGTTCTTCCACGCCAAAATCGCCCTGTCCGCTCACGCGCAGGTTTTCGCCTTCGGAAAACTCCCGTTGTTCACGTCTCGCCATGCCGATTTACTCCTCGTCTTCCTCCCGAAGGAAGCTGGATTTGCCGATCCGGTGCAGCAGTTCGATGTTGTCCGCCAGATGCCCGGCGCCCAGCGCGGCGCAGCCCATGGGATCCCGGGCCAGCAGCACGGGCATATCCAGCTCGGACGCAATAAACTGATCCAGCCCGAAAAGCTGGGATGCGCCGCCCGTCAGATGGATGCCAGATTTCATCACGTCCCCCGCCAGCTCCGGCGGCGTCCTTTCCAGCACGTTCTGAATGGCCCCCAGGATCGCCTGGCAGGTGCCCTTGAGCGCTTCGTACACGGCGGCGGAGGAAATCTCCGCCGTCTGGGGCAGATTGGTGATCATGTCCCGGCCCCGCACCAGCACCCGGCGCTCCTCCTTGAGGGGCAGGGCGCTTCCCAGGGCGATCTTCACGTCCTCCGCGGTGCGGTCGCCGATGAGCATGTTGAATTCCCTTTTCACGTAAGCGATGATGCTTTCGTCCATTTTCACCCCGCCGATGCGGATGGAACGGGACACCACGATGCCCCCCAGGCTGATCACCGCGGCCTCTGTGGTGCCGCCGCCGATATCCACCACCATGCTGCCCGTGGGCTCAAACACGGGCAGGCCGCTGCCGATGGCCGCGGCGAAGGGCTTTTCCACCAGGTGCAGCTGCCCCTGGCGGACGCCCGCGTACACCGCCGCCTTGCGCACGGCCCGGCGCTCGATGGGCGACACCCGGCAGGGAATGGTCATGATGGCCCGGGGCTTCACCAGCCGGGAAGCGCCGATGGCCTTTCTCACAAAATACTGCAGCATGTACTGGGTCATATCGAAATCCCGGATCATGCCGTCCGACAGGGGGCGAACGCTGGTCACGTCCGCGGCGGTCCTGCCCAGCAGCGCCCAGGCTTCTTCCCCGATGGCGCGCACGGCGTGCCGTCCCGTGCGGTCCACCACCAGCAGGGAGGGCTCGTCGATCACGATGCCCTTTTTCCGCACGTATACCTGCGTATTGGCTGTGCCCAGATCAATGCCGATATCCGGCGCAATGATGGCCATGTATCTTCATCCGTCCATTCTGTTGATTTCTTATAAAACAGGCACGCCTGCGGCAGCGAGCATATCCCGCACCAGCGCCATGGGCAGGCCGATCACGTTGGAATAGCTGCCCTCAATGCGGCGCACGAACATGCCGCCCTTCCCCTGCAAGGCGTAGGCCCCGGCCTTGTCCATGGGCTCCGCCGACGCCGCGTACCTCTCGATCTCCTCCGGCGTCAGCGTTACGAACTGCACCCGGGATTCATCCCAGCGCACGTCCTCGCCCCGGGGAGAGATCACGCACACACCGGTATATACCGTGTGCCACGCGCCGGAGAGCGCGGCGATCATCCGTTTGGCGTCCGCATGGTCCTTCGGCTTGCCCAGCACCTGCCCGTCCAGGTACACCACCGTATCCGCCCCCAGCACCGTCCGGCCTGGATGGGCGTCTGCAGCGGCCCGGGCCTTCCGCCGGGCATTTTCCATGACCAGCGTCCGGGGATCCCCATGGGTGGCTTCCTCCGCATCCGCAGCGATCACTTCAAAGGGGATTCCCGTGTAGCCCATCAGTTCCCGCCGACGGGGGGAAGAGGACGCCAGGATCAACGCTTGCTGCATGTGCCTTGTTCCTTTCCTGTTCCGCGCATTTTTGCGTACACAAAAAACGCGCCCCTTATTATAGCATAATTCAGGGGCGCAAGTACAGCCTTTTTGAAACAAATTGAAATAATTTTGTAAACTCTCTATGAATCCGTAATTTCTCAACCGTTTCCGTAACAGATCTCCACGGTGCAGTTCTCCAATTCCAGGAATTGACCGGGCACGAGATCCACCAGCCAGCCGTTTTCGGCAAAGCTTTCGTCCGGATCCGTCAGGATCACGGTTTCACTCTCCGCAAAGCCGTCGGGATCGCAAAACAGGGTGAAAACCCTCACCCGGCTTTCTTCCGCACCCGGCAGCGGACGAACGAGGTAAGAGAAATAATTGGAATAATCCGGCAGCTGCAATTCGCAGAAGAACCGGCCGGAACCGGAGAAAATCACGGTTTCCGTATACATATCCGCGGGATGCCGGGGCAGGATCACAGGCAGACTATCTTCCGAAGCCGGGGTCAGAACGGCGTCTCCCGTCAGGGTGATGTCCATACCCGGCACGAGATACACGGAATAGTGCGCTGCGCCGGAAGATGGGGAGGCGGTGATTTCATCCACGATCTCGTCCATGGTCGCGACGTAATGCGCTTCCGCGCCCGCTTCCACCGTCAGCAGCCACAGCCCCTCGTCCGCTTCTTGGACCGTCCATTCCCCGGCGCCTTTTTTCTCCGTCGCCGCGGGATACAGCGCGGTAATGATCCTTACGCCCGTTTTCTCAATAAAGAAGTTAGGCTCAAACAGCTTCCGCGCCTGATACCAGTCCTCTCCCTCGCCGATGATCTCGCACAGGCCGGATTCCGCTTCCCAAGGCGCGCATTCATCCTCGTTTTCCCGATCCAGGAGCGTAAAGCCCTCGTCTTCGCTCGCCGTCAGCAGGCCGTATGCGATCCGCGGCGGCTGATGCCGGTCCGCCTGGACGTCCGTCGCTTGAACCAAAGCCTTTTCCACCAGCCGGGAACAGGTCAGCCCCGTTTCCGGATCGTCGAAAACGATGTGATACTGCCCGTCATACTCCCCGGCGATCACCAGAGAGGCGCCCTGGGGCAGAAACGGGCCGGTTTTCCCGAGTTCCAGATCCTCCAGGACGGTCCCCTTCACGGCTCGCCCCACGATCTCCCAGGGCTGGACGAAAATCTGCACGTCCTCCCGGCGCACGTAGCCCATGGGGCCGTCGCCGTCTTCCCCCGTGATCCCGCCGCAGCAGTATACCCTGTAACCGCCGTCCGGAGAGCAGCCTTCGACGTACACGCCGGACCCGGCATAGTAAAACCCCGCCGGGATTTCCATTCTTTCATCCGCGTACACCGTCACCCTGTCGCCGCCGTCAGCGGGAACCAGGAAAGCGCCCTCGGCATAGATTTCTTCGTCCTTCAATTCCTCCGCGGGAACGAAGCCGCACCGGTCCTTTTCATTCGTCATCACGTACCGCCAGCCGTTTCCCATGTCCGCCAGCAGGTAAACGCTTTCCCGGGCAGTGCCCGAATCGTCGGCGGACGCATCCGGCGCCGTCCGCAGTTCCGCGCCGGCTTTCTTCTTCACTTCCGCCCGGAAGAGCAATTCCGGCGCACCGTAATTCCGGTTTTTCCGCATCAGCCGGTCCGCAGGCAGGTATCCTGCCACGCCTTCCACGGCAACCAAAGCAAAGCCGTTCCCCATATCGCCGTTCAGTACGGTCACGGGCGTGCCCCCGTAGATCAGGCAGACGGGTTCGCTTTCCGCCTCCGGCTTCTTTTTCATTTCGATCCTTTCCGATAAGTCCGCGCACACCGCCACCGCGTCATAGGTTTCCGGGGTTTCTCCCCGCGCCGCGGGAAGCAGCGCCAGCAGCATCACGGCGGCCAACGCCGCACACAGCAGCTTTCTCATTCTTCTTTTCCTCCGCTTCTGTACCGATTTTCAATGATAATGACGGATCAGGGGGGCATCTTGTTGCATTATGGCGGAAAACTACATAAATTATTTGAAAAAGAAGGGAAAAGCCCGGCTTCCATCCTTCATAGCACAGGCTTTCCCCTATGACCGTTAATCCTTGGCGGCGTGCATGGCGCGCATGGCGTTGAGGATGGCGAGGAAGCAAACCCCCACGTCCGCAAACACGGCGGCCCACAGGGGCGCTGCGTGCAATACGCCCAGGACCATCACCAGCACCTTGACGCCCAGGGAGAAAATCACGTTCTGCCGCACGATGGAAAGGGTCTTCCGGGCGATGCGGATGGCCTTGCCCAGCTTCCGGGGATCGTCGTCCATCAGCACCACGTCCGCCGCTTCGATGGCCGCGTCGCTGCCCAGGGCGCCCATGGCGACGCCCACATCCGCCCGGGCCAGCACCGGCGCGTCGTTGATCCCGTCGCCCACGAACAGGAGCGCGCCGCCTGCCGGCTTTTCCGCCATCAGCTTTTCCACCTCCGCCACCTTGCCGTCCGGCAGCAGCTGAGCGCGCATTTCATCCACGCCCACTTCCTGCGCGACGGCTTCCGCGGCGGAAAGGGCGTCGCCGGTGAGCATCACGGTCTTCCGGACGCCCAGGGCTTTCAGCGCCGCCAGGCCTTCCTTCGCGCCATCCTTCACCTGATCGGAGATTACGATGTGGCCCAGGTATTCCCCGTCCGCCGCCAGGTGCACGATGGTGCCGCTGCGATGGCAGGCTTTGGGCTGGATCCCTTCGCTTTCCATGAGCTTCTCATTGCCCGCCAGCACGCGCCTGCCGTTCACGATGGCCCGCACGCCCCGGCCGGAAATTTCCTCCACGTCGGATACCGCCGCGTTTTCCGCCCCGTCCTTGCACTTTTCACGCAGGGATTGGGCGATGGGATGGGTGCTGAACCGTTCTGCGGCGGCAGCCAGCAGCAGCATTTCCTCCTCGTCCGCGCTGCCCTTTCCGTGCACCGCCGTGACGGTGAATACGCCCCGGGTGAGGGTGCCGGTCTTGTCGAACACCGCGGTATCCGCCTTCGCCAGCGTTTCCAGATAGCCCGCGCCCTTGATCAGGATGCCTTTGCGGGACGCGCCGCCGATGCCGCTGAAAAAGGTCAGCGGCACGGAGATCACCAGCGCGCAGGGGCAGGAGATCACCAGGAAGGTCAGCGCCGAGGTGATCCATTCGCTCCAGTTCCCGCCGAAGAACACCGGCGGGATCACCGCCAGCAGCACCGCCAGCCCTACCACCGCCGGGGTATATACCCGGGCGAAGCGGGTGATGAACCGGTCCGCTTTCGATTTCGTTTCATTGGCGTGCTCCACCATCTCCAGGATCCTGGCCACGGTGGAATCGCCGTAGGGATGCGTCACCTGCACCCGCAGCACGCCCTGCCGGTTCACGCAGCCGCTGATCACCTGATCCCCGGGCCGCACGGTGCGGGGCACGCTTTCGCCGGTAAGCGCCACCGTATCCAGAGCGGATTCGCCGTCCAGCACCATGCCGTCCAGCGGGATCTTTTCCCCGGGCCGCACCAGGATGATTTCCCCGGCGGCCACTTCCTCCGGGCTGACGGTCATGACGGCGCCGTCCCTTTCCACGTTGGCGCTGTCGGGCCGGATGTCCATCAGCTCCGAGATGGATTCCCGGCTGCGGTCCACGGCGTAATCCTGAAACAATTCGCCGATCTGATACAGCAGCATCACCGCCACGCCCTCGGCAAAATCCCCCAGGCAGAACGCGCCCACCGAAGCCGCCGTCATCAGGAACATTTCGTCCAGCGCGTGCCCGTGCAGCAGGTTGCGCACGGCTTCGATCACCACGCTGTACCCCACCGTCAGGAAAGAAACCACAAACAGCGCGATCCTGACCCCTTCCTCAAGCGGCAGCAGCAGCCCCAGCGCCAGCAGCACCGCGGAGATTCCGATGCGGATCAGGATGAGTTTCCTGTTTTCTTCCTCGCCGTGGCCGTGTCCGTGTTCATGGCCGTGTTCATGATCGTGCCCGTGATCGTGCCCGTGATCGTGTCCGCAATGATTGCAGCTCATGGATTGTTCCTCCGTCTTCATGCTTCTTCCGTCAGGTGTTCGATGCCCATGCCGATGATGGTGCGCACGTGATCGTCGTCCAATGAATAATAGATCGTCTTTCCGTCCCGCCGGAATTTCACCAGCTGGCTCTGCTTGAGCACCCGCAGCTGATGGGAAATGGCGGACTGGGTCATGCCCAGCAGCGCCGCGATATCGCACACGCACATTTCCGCTTCAAACAGCACGTACAGGATCTTGATCCGGGTGCTGTCCCCGAACACCTTGTACAGTTCCGACAGCCGGTAAAACATTTCCTCATCCGGCAGGCTCCCGTTCAGCTCCGTCACCAGCGCCCGGTTCACCTTTTCCTCTTCCTGGGGCATTTCAGGAAACCCATCCATCGCTCTCATCCTCTCACTTGAACATCTGTTCATATGTTATTATATTCACGGTGTTGATCTCTGTCAACAGGGAAAAACGGCAAAATATCCGCCATTTTTGACCGGCGCAGGCGCTTTATGGCGCTTTTCAGGCAAGAAACAAGCAAAAAATTTTGGTTTTTTCCGTTTCAGGGGTGGCGTTGAAGGCAAGAATATGGTAAAATGCAATGTGGCGTGAAGTGCGCCCATTGGAGGAAATTGTTTATGAACCGACTGGAAAAGACGCTGTCCCTGGCCGGGATCGGCGCCGGGGACGGTATCCTGATCCATAAGCCGTCCAATATTTTCTACCTGAGCGGCTTCACGGGCGAAGGCCTGCTGGCCGCCGGGAACGGCTTTCAGGCCATCGTCACCGATTTCCGCTATACCGAGCAGGCGGAGCGTCAGGCCCCCGGGTTTCAGGTGCTGATGGTGGAAAAGGGCGTAAGCCACGCGGCCCTGGCCGCCCGATTGTTCTCGGACCACGATGTGAAAAACGTCCGGTACGAGGATGACGAGGTAACGGTCCGCGCATTCCGGCGCATGGAAAAGGACATGCCGGGCATCTCCTTTGCTCCCCTGGACGGCGCGCCGGAAAACGCCCGCCGGATCAAGGAAGAAAATGAGCTCCGTCTGATCGAAGCGGCCTGCGATATTTCCTGCCGCGCTTTTGATCAGATCCTGCCGAAGATCCGCCCGGGCATGACGGAAAAGCAGCTGCAGATCCTGCTGGATTACGCCATGCTGGATCTGGGGGCCGACGGCCTGGCCTTCGATACCATCGTGGCCTCCGGGGTCAACGGCTCCCTCCCCCACGCCATCCCCAGCAAAAAGAAGCTGGAAACCGGCGAAATGATCACATTGGATTTCGGGGCGAAAAAGGGCGGCTACTGCGCGGATATGACCCGCACCGTCGCGCTGGGCCGGCCCAGCGAGGACATGCGCCGGATCTACGATACGGTGCTGCTGGCCCAGGAGACCTGCGAAGGCATGCTGGCCCCCGGGCGCAAATGCAGCGAGATCGACGCCGAGGCCCGGCGCATCATCGACGGCGCGGGCTTCGCGGGGCGGTTCGGCCACAGCCTGGGCCACGGCGTGGGCATCGACATCCATGAGGAGCCCCGGCTGTCCCCGAGTTGCGAGGATCTGCTGGAGCCCGACCACGTGGTCACCGTTGAGCCCGGCATCTACGTGCCCGGCCTGGGCGGCGTGCGCATCGAAAACACCTGCGCCGTAACGCCGGACGGCGGGCGCACCCTGGTACATGCACAAAAGGCGCTTTTGATCGTGTGATCGGGCCCTTATTGCAAATACACCAACAACGGAAAATGGAGGAAAAAGCAATGATTACTGCTGGCGATTTCAAAAAGGGTATCACCATCGAATGGGACGGCGGCGTGTGGAACATCGTGGATTTCCAGCACGTGAAGCCCGGCAAGGGCGCCGCGTTCGTGCGCACCAAGATCAAGAACGTCATGACCGGCGCCGTGGTCGAGCGCACCTTCAACCCCACGGACAAAATGCCCCGGGCCATCATTGAAACCAAGGAAATGCAGTACCTGTACAACGACGGCGATCTGTACTACTTCATGGATCCCGAAACCTACGAGCAGATGCCCCTGGGCAAGGATGCGGTGGAGGACGCCATCAAGTACGTCAAGGAAAACATGAACGTCACCATCCGCTACTTCAAGGGCCAGGCCTTCTCCGTGGAAGCCCCCAACTTCGTGGAGCTGGAGATCACCAAGACCGAGCCGGGCTTCAAGGGCGACACCGCCACCAATAACTTCAAGCCCGCCACCACCGAAACCGGCCTGGAAATCCAGGTGCCCCTGTTCATCAACATCGGCGACATGATCAAGATCGACACCCGCACGGGCGAATACCTGTCCCGCGCCTGACGGATCAAGGAGGAAAAATGAGCAACCTGTCTGACCGCGTTTCCTATGTAAAGGGCCTGGCCGAAGGATTGAAGCTGGACACCGACAAGAACGAAGGCAAGCTGATCGAAAAGATCCTGGATCTGCTGACTGAGCTGACCAAGGAAGTGGAATCCCTCCGGCAGGATCACGAAGATCTGAACGAATACATGGAATCCATCGACAGCGACCTGAGCGATCTGGAAGACGCCTTCTACGGAGATGAGGACGAAGAGGACGAAGATGCAGACGGGAGTGATGACAACGAGGTGGAATACACCTGCCCCCATTGCGGCGAGGAAATGACCTTCGAGGCGGATTCCTTCGATTTCGACGAGGATTACCTCTGCCCCAACTGCCATCAGCCCCTCTTCCCCGAAACGCCGGACGAAGAATAATTCCCTGAAACGCACAATACGGCCCGCGGCATTTGCCCGCGGGCCGTTTTTTTACCATGCTTTTTCCACCGTGACGTCGTCGAAATAATACGAAACGATCTCCTCCGCCGTTTTTCCTTCCTCCGCCATGCCGTAAGCGCCCCACTGCGGCATGCCCACCCCGTGGCCGTAGCCCTTGCCGGAAAAAAGCACCCGGTCATCCGTGACTTGGATATCCGTAAACAGCGTGGACCGCATTTTCGTGGACCCCAGCGCCAGCCGCATTTCCGGGGCGTTCACGCTGCGGCCGTTGATCAGCAGCGTCACCGCCCGGCCGCTTTCCCCCGTTTCTCCGGTCTCAACGGTCTGCACCTCCCCGACGCCGTCGGCCCCCGCTTTCACCGCCGCCGCTGCGATCTCCTGCTTTGAAAACGCCGCCTGCCACGCTTTGGCGCTGTCCGGGGCTTTTTCGCTTTCCCGGCCTTCGGTCACTTTGGTGTATCCGGGCTCGTCCTTTTCATAGTTCAGCCCCGGCTTCGCCTTTTCCGTCATGCCCCCGGAATGGGCGTGGAACCAGGCGTAGGGCAATTCTCCCCGATAGGACAGCACCAGCCCCCGCGTTTCCCGCACCGCCTGCTCAATCCGATCGTTGACCCCGGTCATATCGTACGCCTGGGCCTCCTCAATGTCCGTGGAAATGTCCGCGCCCGCATACTTGCTTTCTTTTTCGGAGCAGAATTTCAGCACGAACGTCCGCGCCAGGATCGCCTGGGCTTTCAGCGCCTCCAGGGGCCAGTCGTTCTTCATTTCGCCGGCCAGAACGCCCCGCAGATAGCTTTCGATGTCCATTTCCCTGTTTTCTTCCGCATCCGCGTCCCACACCCGCAGGATCGGCACGCCTTCATCGTTCAATTTCAGCTTTTCCGGCAGCCGGATCTTTGATTGAATGGACGGTGTCTGTTCCGTTTTTTCAGCCGCTCTCTCCCCGCATCCGCTCAGCAGCACGCCCGCCGCCAGGATGCACGCGGCGATCCTCACCCGTTTTTTCACCGTGCCCCGCCTCCTTTTCTCCTATCTTTCCTTGGGTTCCCGCGGGGCATGCCGGAAAAAACCGGCAAAAAAAGAAGGCCCCGGCAGGAGCCTTCTTTTTCGTTTTGCTGTTACAGACCCAGCTTCACCTTGGTGGCGGGGCCCACGATGCCGTCGGCCTTGAGGCCGTTGTCCGTCTGGTACTTCTTCACCGCTTCTTCGGTGGACGCGCCGAACTTGCCGTCCACTTCGCCGGTGTAGTATCCCAGGGTCTTGAGCTTCTCCTGCAGGGTCTTCACGCTGTCGCCCTTGCTGCCGCGGCGCAGCTTCGCAGCGGCGATGGAGCTGGGCGTGATGCCCAGGGACAGCAGCGTATCCTTGCCGGCCACGCCGTCAGGATTCAAGCCCTTGCTCAGCTGGTATTGCTTCACGGCCACTTCGGTGGAAGCGCCGAATTTGCCGTCCACTTCGTCGGAGTAGAAGCCGGCGTCCTTCAGCTTCTGCTGCAGGGTCTTGACGCAGTTGCCCTTGCTGCCGCGCTTCATGGTGTCGGGGATCTTGGTATCGGTGAACACTTCCGGCGTGGTATCCTCGGGCAGCACCACCGGCGCATCGTTGAAATTGATCTGCAGGGCCACGAAGGTATCGGTGCCCACCACGCCGTCGGGATTCAGCCCGTTGTCCAGCTGGAACGTGCTGACGGCCACGGAAGTAGCGGGGCCGAACTTGCCGTCGATGGGGCCGGGATCATAGCCCAGCTCCTTCAGCCGCTGCTGCAGCTTGACCACCTGGGATCCGCGGCTGCCGCGGCTGAGCTTCCGGGTGCTGGCGCCCACGGAGCTGTTCCCGTCGATGACCACTTTCTGCTCCGCCGGATCGGGGCTCAGGCTCCACAGCACCTGCCAGGTGGACTGGCCGATCACGCCGTCCTGCTTGAGGCCGTAATCCTTCTGCAGCTTCAGAACCGCCTTCTTGGTCTTGGGCCCGAAGATGCCGTCCGCATTCCCCTGCAGGTAGCCGGCGGCCTTCAGCTTCATCTGGGCGTTGGCCACACCCTGGCCGGTGGCGCCCTGCTTCAGGGTCTCGCCCACATAGGGATCGAAAATCTGATCGAAGGGATCCTGCTTGGCGTTTTCGGCGTCCACGGCGGCCTGGTCCTCAGCGTCCACGGTGGCGGTCCATAGGTAGCGCCGCACGGCGGGGTTGAAGGAGCCGGTGACGTCCAGGCCCTTATCCTTCTGGAAAACGGAAACCGCAGCCGCGGTGGCGGCGTCGTAGGTGCCCAGGGTCACATTGGACAGGGACAGATAATTCAGTTCGTTCAGCCGCTGCTGCAGGATCGCCACGTCGTAGCCGCGGGTGCCGGAGTACATATTGCGGGACGGGATGCCGCCGTTCAGGATATTGGCGTTGCCGGCCAGCAGGGCGTTCTGGGTTTCATAGCCCGCCACGCCGTCCGGGGTCAGGCCTTCGGATTCCTGGAAGGATTTCAGCGCTTCCAGCACTTCCACGCCGAAAATGCCGTCCACCTTGCCGGCGTAATAATAATACCATTTCAGGGCGCGCTGCAGATCCTTCACCGCTTCGCCGCTCTGCCCGTAGGTGATGGGCACGGTTTCGGTGACGGGATCCACATCGGATTTCTTGGTGATGTTGGCCGGATCGTCATACAGCTTTGCCAACGTCCTGGGGCCGATCTTGCCGTCCGGGTCCAGTCCGTTGCGGCGCTGGAAGCTGCGCACGGCCTCCTGCATCTCGTAGCTGAACTTGCCGTCCAGCAGGCCCTTGTAATAGCCGTATTCCTTCAGCAGCTGCTGGGCCGCCATCACGTCGGAGCCGGAGGAGCCCAGGATCATGCTGCCGTTGGGAGACAGGCCCTTGCTGTCGTCCGACGGGGCGGTGGTGCCTTCGTTCTTCTTGAGGGCGGTGCCGTCCGTCAGCTTGGCGTAGGTCTTTTCGCCCACCATGCCGTCCACCTTCAGGCCGTTCTTCTCCTGGAAAGCGCGCACGGCGTACATGGTCTGGTCGCCGTAGCGGCCGTCCTGGGGGCCGTCGTAATAGCCCAGGGAAGCCAGGATGCCCTGCACGGTCTTGACCGCTTCGCCCGTGGTGCCCAGCGTCATGCTGCCGCCGGGAGAAAGATGCTCGGTGTTGCCGGCGTCGATCCCGCTGTCGGGATCGTCCTTCTTCACCACGTTCCCGCTCTTGAGCACGGTCAGCGTATATTTGCCGATCTTGCCGTCGGGGTACAGGTTGTTCCGCTGCTGGAACGCCTTCACGGCCGCTTCGGTGGCCTTGTCGTACACGCCGCTGGCCGTTCCGGTCAAATATCCATAAGTAATCAGCAGCTCCTGGGCGGCCTTGACTTCATCGCCTTCGGACCCGAGCACCATGCTGCCGTTCTTGGACAAGTTCTTCGTTTCCGCAATGGCCATGGCGGGGAGCATCAGCACCAATGCCACGACCAGCGCCATCAAACGCTTGAACATCTTTTTGTCCTCCTCTCGATAATGCGGTCAGGCAAACAGACGCCTGATTACGCGCAGATACATTGTATCACAAATTTGTCAAAATTCCTATTCCAGAATTATTTCAAAATGCAGAATTTACATGTAATATCTGTAAACCCGCTTTTCTTTCCCTTCTCCGCCCCGATGCCTGCAAAACAAAAAACACGCCCCACAGGTTGTGGGGTGCGTATGCCGAAAGGACAAGATCATGCGTCATGACTGTTTATCAATATTTTTTCAATCCGTTTTCTTTTCGTAATAATTTCTTAATATTCTCGACTTCTTTTTATCCGGCCCGGTTTTCATCCGTTGGGACGCGGGCAAAAATCATGCGTCCCGCGCTGGTCTGGAGCACGGTGGTGACTTCGGCGTTCAGGGTTTCTCCCACGCGCCTGCGGCCGTTCTCCACCACCACCATGGTGCCGTCCTCCAGGTAGGCCACGCCCTGGCCGGGCTCCCGTCCTTCCCGGATCACCCGCACCGTCATTTCCTCCCCCGGCAGCACGTTTGGCCGCAGGGCGCCCGCCAGGTCGTTCACGTTCAGCACCGGCACCCCGGCCACGCCGGCCACCTTGTTCAGGTTGTAGTCGTTGGTCATGACGGCGCCCTTCAGGTCCCGTGCCAGGCGGAGCAGCTTCACGTCCACTTCCCCGTCGTAATCGTCCTTTTCCTCGATCCGCAGGGGCACTTCCTCCTGGAGTTTTTGCAGCACGTCCAGCCCCCGCCTGCCCCGGCTCCGGCGGAGGGCGTCGGCGCTGTCGGCGATGTGGCGCAGTTCATCCAGCACGAAGGCGGGCACCACGATGTCCCCCTCCAGGAATCCCGTGCGGCAGATATCCAGGATGCGCCCGTCGATGATGGCGGAGGTATCCAGCACTTTGGGGCACGCCCGTCCGGGCGCGGACGCCCCTTCCGCTTCCGCCGGCGTTTCCCATCTTTTTCCCATCCGATAGCCGCAGCCCATGAAGAACGCATACAGCGCGGCCGCGGGAAGGAAGGCGTATCCGCCCAGGGGCAGCAGGAAAAGCGGCACCGTCATCAAGGCGGCGAACGCCGCGCCTGCCAGCAGGCCCATCAGTGCAAAGGGATAACGGGACGGGGGCGCGGACTGCGCTTTGTCCAAGGAAACGACCTTCTTTCCGTTGCAGGATACCTGCAGTATGCGTGTTTCCGCCCCGTTTTATGCGCCGTCAGGAGGAGGGCATCAGGTCCAGCACCGCCATGGCCTGGGCCACGGTGTCCACGCCGTGGAGGGACACCCCTTCGATGGGCTTCACATGCCGGGCGCTGTCCCGGGGGCAGAGGATATGGGTAAAGCCGAGGCGGCGGCATTCGGCGGCCCTCCGTTCCAGGTGCGAAATAGCCCGCACCTCCCCCGCCAGGCCCACTTCGCCCATCACGGCCCATTCCGCGGGCACAGGCCTGTCCACGTACGAGGAAGCCACCGCCATGCAGAAGGCCAGGTCCGCCGCGGGTTCGTTGAGGGAAAGGCCGCCCGCCACGTTGATGTAGGCGTCCCGGCAGTACATTTTGAGCTTTGCGCGCTTTTCCATCACCGCCAGCAGCAGCATCACCCGGCTGGTGTCCATGCCGTCGGCAGTGCGCCGGGGCACCTGCAGGAAGGACTGGGTCACCAGCGCCTGGATATCCACCAGCACCGGGCGGCTGCCCTCCATACCGCAGAACACGCAGCTGCCGCTGGCGCCCTTCGCCCGCTGGGACAGAAGCGTTTCCGACGCGCCCTGCACGGGCATCATGCCCTCTCCCGTCATTTCAAAGATCCCCAGCTCGTTTACCGAACCGAAGCGGTTCTTCACCGCCCGGAGCAGGCGGTATTCGTGCTGGTGGTCCCCCTCGAAATACAGCACCACGTCCACCATGTGCTCCAGCACCCGGGGGCCGGCCAGCGCCCCTTCCTTGGTCACATGGCCCACCAGGAAAACGGCGCAGCCCGTGGTTTTGGCGTAGCGCATCAGGATAGCGGCGCTTTCCCGCACCTGGCTCACGCTGCCCGGGGCGCTGCCCATCTCCGGGCGGTACATGGTCTGGATGGAGTCGATCACGCAGAATTCCGGCTGCACCCGGTTCAGCTTTTCCTCCACCTGGTCCATGGCGTTTTCCGTCAGCACCATCAGATCGCTGTCCGCGGCGCCCAGGCGCCGGGCCCGGAGCTTTAACTGCCTGGCGCTTTCCTCGCCGCTCACGTAAAGCACGCGCCTGCCTTCCCTGCACAGGTGGTTGCACACCTGCAACAGCAGCGTGGATTTCCCGATGCCCGGGTCGCCGCCCACCAGAATCAGCGCCCCTTCCACGATGCCGCCGCCCAGCACCCGGTCCAGTTCGCTGATGCCGCTGGAAACATAGCTCTGGCTGCCGGACTCAATATCCCGCATCCGCGTTTCCTCCGCACCCTGGCCGCCCCGCTGCTTATAGTTTTTCCCGGCAGCCTCCTCCGGCGGCGGCAGCGTTTCTTCCAGCGTGTTCCACGCGCCGCAGGAGGGGCACTTGCCCATCCAGCGCGGGGTCTCGTATCCGCAGGCGCTGCACTGAAAGCTGATTTTTTTCTTCGGCATGGGGATCCTCCTTGCGCAGGCGGGGCCCGCCTGTATGGTATCACGTTTTCCTTCCCGGCGCGATGGGGGCTTTTGCCGATCCGCGTCGAATGCTCCATAATTCGTTCGGCACGAAAAGCCAAAATCCTGCAAAGGGGGTTTACGCCTTTTCATGCCGGGCGGCTGCCGTGTAAAACTTTCATCCAACGGCGTTCACGCATTGCGCGAAAGCGGTTTTTCATATATAATAAAAGTCCACTGTGAAAGGAGCTGCGTATGCGATACACCGAAGATCCCCTGTTCGCCGATGAAAAAAGAAAGCATCCGGCCCTGACGCTGGCGCTGCTTCTGATCATTACGGTGCTGGCGCTGACGCTGGTTCTGAATCATATCAACAACAGCCGGGTGGACCTGCGGAAGGAAACCGTCACGGTGGATTATCTGCCCTCTCCCCTGGAAGGCTTCCGCATCCTGCACATCAGCGACCTGCACGGCATCTGGTTCGGGAAAGATCAGTCCCGATTGCGGGACACCCTCGCCTCCGCCTCGTATGACGCCGTCTGCATCACCGGGGACATGACGGGCGCGGACGGGGATTCCGAAGCGTTTCTTTCGCTGCTGGATCTTCTGGGCACGGAAAAGCCTGTCTTTTTCATTCCCGGGGACGAGGACCCGCCCGCCATCACCGCCAGGCCCACCGAAGGCGGCGGCTGCAAGGCCGCCTATATCCTGGAAGCGGAAGCCCGCGGCGCCGTGTATCTGGACGCGCCGGTGAAGATCACGGTGCGGGGGGCCAATCTGTGGTTCTCTCCCGAATGGGTGTATACCCTGGATTACGCCCCCTCCGAGGAAGCGTACCGGACCCGCCTGGAGGAACTGCGCGGGCAGCCCGCTTCCCCCGAACGGGACACGGCGCTTGAAGCGGTGGAATACCAAATCGCCCAGCTGGACAGGATCCGCGCCGCCCGGCGGGAAATGCTGGAAACGGACGTGCATATCGCCCTGACCCATCATCCCCTGCAGATGAGCGCCCTGCGCACCCTGCAGGAATGGACCGGCACCGACAACGACAGCTACGTCCGCACTGTTTCCCTGGTGCTGGCCGGGCATTACGTGGGCGGCCAATGGCGCCTGCCCGGCATCGGCGCCGTGCGCCTGCCCGAATCCGCGGAAACGGGCGGCGGCGGCTGGTTCCCGGACGATAAACGGGCCACGGGCCTTTCCATGTTCCTGGGCATCCCCCAGTATATCAGCCCGGGCCTGGGCACCTCCGCGGCCATCGGCCTTCCCCCGTTCCGCCTTTTCAATACGCCCGCCGTCACCGTGCTTACGTTAACCAGCCGCCTGACGCACTGAAAAAACCGAGGAAACAATCATGGAAAAAAGCGATCTGATCAACCGGGAACTGAGCTGGCTCGCCTTCAACCGCCGGGTATTGGAAGAGGCCGCCAATCCGGACAATCCCCTGCTGGAAAGGGGCAAATTCCTTTCCATCTGCGGCACCAACCTGGATGAGTTTTTCATGGTGCGCATCGGCTCCCTGGCCCACGCCGCCGCCATGGGCGACAAGAAAAAGGACCCCACCGGCCTGACCCCCCAGCAGCAGCTGGGCAGGATCTTTCCCGCCGTCCGCCGCCAGGTGGAAAGGCAGTACGCGCTGCTCAACGGGGAATACCTGCCCGCCCTGGAAGCGGAGGGCATTTACCTGATGAACCGGCATCAGCTCACCGGCGAACAGCGGGATTGGCTGTCCCATTATTTCGACGCCCAGATCCAGCCCCTCCTGACTCCCCGGGCCATCGACGACAAGCGTCCCTTCCCGCTGCTGAGCGCAAGGCGGCTGCATCTGGCGCTTCTTTTGCCCCCGAACGTGCGGGCGGGCGCGCCCCGCATGGCGCTGATCCCCGTTCCTTCCTCCCTGCCCCGGGTGACGATGCTGCCCATGGGCCGGGGAAAGGCCCGGGGCATCCTGGTGGAAGACGTGATCGCCATGTTTGCCCACCGCCTGTTCGGGCAGAAAAAGCCCCTGGCCGTCCTGCCCTTCCGCATCACCCGGAACACCGATTTTCTCTATAACGATTCCGACGCCGACGCCCTGATCGTGGAGATGCGCAAGAACCTGAAAAAGCGCAAATGGGGGCGCGTGCTGCGGCTGGAGATCCCCTTGGGAGGCGATTTCCGCCTGACGGAAAGGCTGATGCGTTATCTGGACGTATCGGAGCAGGGCGTGTTTCCCGTGCCCGGGCCCATCAGCCTGGATTTCTTCATGAAGCAGATTTCAGGATTGCCGGGGTTCGATTCTCTGCGCTTTCCGGCCTTTTCTCCCCGGATCGACGATCGCTTCCGCCAGGAAGGCAGCATTTTCCGGGCCATCCGGGGCGGGGATATCCTGCTCAATCACCCCTACGACAGCTTCGATCCCGTGGTGCGCTTCGTGTGCGAGGCGGCGGACGATCCCAACGTCATGGCCATCAAGCAGACGCTGTACCGGGTCAGCGGCAAAAGCCCCATCGTGGCGGCCCTGGGCCGGGCGGCCCAGAACGGCAAGCAGGTCACGGTGCTTATCGAGGTCCGGGCCCGGTTCGACGAGGAAAACAACATCAACTGGTGCCTGGAATTGGAGAAAGCCGGCTGCCACGTATTCTACGGCGTACCCAAGCTCAAGACCCACAGCAAGATCACCCTGGTGGTGCGCCGGGAGCCCTCCGGCCTGCGCCGTTACGTGCATCTGGCCACCGGGAATTACAACGACGTCACCGCGAAGCTGTACACCGATATGGGCCTGTTCACCTGCGACGAAACCATCGGCCGGGACGCGGGAAATTTCTTCAACGTGGTCACCGGCTACGGCGAAAGCGCCGGCATGGAAAAGCTGGTGGCCGCGCCCACGCACCTGCGCAAGGAGATCAAGCGCCTCATCCGCCGGGAGCAGGAACACGCGGAAAACGGCCTCCCCGCCCGGATCACCGCCAAGATCAACGCGCTGGTGGACCCCAAAATCATCAAGCAGCTCTATAAGGCCGCCGACGCCGGCGTGGAGATCGACCTGATCGTGCGGGGCATCTGCTGCCTGAAAACCAACGGGCGGGAAAACCTGCGCGTCCGGTCCATCGTGGGCCGGTTCCTGGAGCACACCCGGGCCTTCGTTTTCGAGAATGGCGGCGACACGGAGGTATACCTTTCCTCCGCCGATTGGATGCCCCGGAACCTGGACAAGCGGGTGGAGCTCATGTTCCCGGTGGAGGACCCCGCCCTGCAGCGCCGCGTCATCGCTTCCCTGCAGGACGAGCTGCACGATAACGTGAAGGCCTGGACCATGAAAAAGAACGGCAAGTACGTCCGCGTCAGGCGGGAAGAGCCCCTGCTCAATTCCCAGGAAGCACGGGTGCTCGGCCCGGCGGAGATCGCGACCCCGGTGGACGCGGAATAGGAGGAAACATGCTTTCTGCTTACAGCAAGCGGGATTACGTGCCCTGGCTCCTGGTCTTCGCCATGTGCTTTACGTGGATCGTGCTGAGCTATGCCACGGGCACATCCCTCCTGGACCCTACCTCGTTCAACAGCTATTCCCGTCAGGCCATGGCCTGGCGGCAGGGCCTGATGCACCTGCCGCAGGATGTGCCGCATCTGGAGCTGGCGGTCTACCAGGGGGAATATTACGTTTCCTTCCCGCCGCTGCCTTCGGTAATGCTCTGGCCGCTGACGTTCATTTTCGGGATGGATACGCCGGATAACCTGCTGGTGAAGCTCTATGCCCTCGCCGCCTGCCTGATGATGTATTTTTCCCTGCGCCAGGCGGGGTATTCCCCCGTGTCCGGCGGGCTGTTTGCCTTCTTTTTCTGCTTTTCTTCTTCCATGCTGCCCCTCACCATGAGCGGCGCGGTGTGGTATCACGCTCAGGTGCTGGCCTTCATGCTCACGGTGTTTTCCGTCTGTTTCCTGTGCCGGGATATGCCGGCGGCGTCCCTGCTGTGCTGCGCCCTGGCCGTGGGGTGCCGCCCGTTCAACGCGCTGTACCTGATCCCGCTGCTGCTTTCTTACCGGCTGATCCAGCGGCGGGCGGGCATGTCCTTTCGGGATACGTTCAACCGCCTGTACTGGGGGCTGTATCTGGGTTTCTGCGTGGCGCTGGCGCTGGGGCTGTACAATTACCTGCGCTTCGGCAATCCCCTGGAATTCGGCCATAATTACCTGCCGGAGTTTTCCACCCAGGGCGGCGTGCAGTTTTCCATCGAACAGATCGGCAAAAACGCGAAAACGTTCCTGTGGGGATGGCCGCTGAAAACCGTCAACCGAACCACGCAGTTCGAGCAGTACGGCTATTCCATGCTCCTGGCCTGCCCCACGCTGTCGCTGATGCTCTTCTGGGCAGTCCGGGACTGCCGCAGGGGCGCCATGCGCTGGGAGAAGGCCGCCGTGCTGCTGACCTGCCTGCTGCACGTTTTCTTCCTCCTGCAGCACCGCACCTTCGGCGGCTTCCAGCTGGGCGCCCGCTACGCGGTGGATCTGGTGCCCTACTCCTTCCTGTATCTGATGCTGACCCCGGAAAAAAAGCGGATCGACCGCTGGGAAGCGGCGCTGCTGGCGGCGGTGTTCCTCTTCACCTGCGTGGGCTTTACAGAAGTACATGTCTGAACCAACGAAAGCCAGCTAAAGCAGTCTTTCGTTGGAAACATCAATTTATTGTAAAAAGGCATTTCCGAGCAAGTATGCCCGGAAATGCTCTTTTTACGGCCATAAATTGATAGAGGAAGCAGTCATTCTGACTGCCCCGGACCGGCAAACCCGGTCCTGCGGATTGTTGATGAAGGGGGCCGAAGCGCCCGAAAAATATGCCCTTTGGCATATTTTTAGCGTAGGCCGGGCCGGAAGGCCCGGGGAGCGGCCCCTTCATACTACCCCAAGGTACTTTGTCGATAATCTAAGCCGCTCTGCAATATCCTCTTTGTTTACAGGGATACTGTTTCTCATAGAAGAATGAGCGACATTGAATACCGGGAAACCGAAAACCCCGGGGAAGTTTGGAGGGGCCGCAGCCCCTCCAAGCGGAATCCGCAGCAGCGACCTGTGCGCTGCGAGGAGCATTTTTGCGAAGCAGAGCATGCCCTGCGAGAGCAAGAGGAAAAGGCGTTTTTGTCGATCAAATGGAGGATCCATTTGATCGAAGGGGCTGTGCAACAGCCCCTTTTATAATTTGTTCATTCGTCCTTCAGGAAGGAAAGCACGTCGTGCCACCAGGGGAACAGCACCCCATCCTCGGAGCGGTAAATCTCGTGCCGGGCGTTTTTGACGAACACCCTTTCCCCCTGCCTGACCCGGGAAATAAACTGTTCCTGGGGCTCCGGCAGCACGCTGCCGTCCGTTTCCGCGGTATACAGCCTCACCGGGCAGGCGATCTTTTCCACCTCGCCTTTTTTCAGGATCTGTTTTGTCACCTTCATGGATTCCAGCGTCCAGCAGTAGGTGGGGCCGTTGTTGGAAAAATCCTTCCGGGAAGCCTTCACCGCGTCGTACCAGTCGAACCGGTTCCGGTCCGTGGCGCAGGAAGTGGAGAAATCCTCGGGCCCAGCGTAGGGCTTGGAAAGGAAGATCCGCTTTTTCCCCTTTCCCAGCAGCTTTTCGCCCCGGCAGATGCCCATGACGGCAAAAAGCGGAATATTGTTCCTGCAGGGAGCGATCATGGGCGCGCACATCGCGGCCTTGGCGAAGGTTTCCGGATGCTGTTCCAGATACAGCGCCGTCACCGCGCCGCCCATGGAATGGGAAAAAATCATCCAGGGCTTGGGCATGCCGGAGAGCGCCTGTTCGCATACCGCTTCCAGGTCCTCCACGTATTCCCCGAACCTGTCCACATGGGTGAGAGACTGATCCGCCCGCACCGCTTCGTCCCGCCAGGAACGGCCGTGGCCCCGCTGATCGTAGGCCACCGCGGAAAAGCCGTTGTGCAGCAGGGAATAAATCAGCTCCGAAAACTTATAGGCGTTCTCCGTGAATCCGTGCAGCACCAGCACGGTGCCCCGGGGCGCTTCCGCATCGTAGGAAACGCAGTACAGCGCCCGGCCGTCCGCGCCTTTTACGGCAATTTCTTTTTGCTTTTCTTTCAGATACGGCAAGATCGCTTTCTCCATGGCGTCGGCATAGGCTTCGCTTTTCGCCAGATGATCCTCATTGAACCAATCGTTTTCCGCCATGTCCGTCACGCTTCCCCGTCTTTCCGGTTGAGGATCTTGTCATAAATCTTCTTTTCGTTATACTTTGTGAACAGCAATCCGCCCACGATACAGGCGACCGCCGCCACAATGGCGATCAGGCGATAGCCCAGGCCGGTGCCGTTCTTCGCCGCTTCGATCAGCGCGGCTTCGTTATCCTCCATGCCCGCGGGGATCGGCGCTCTGCCGATGGTACCCAGCGAAGTCACCAGCAGCATGGCGATGGCCTGGCCCATTTTCATGGAGAACGTACGGGCGGCGTAGAACATGCCGCTGCGGTTTTCCTTGGTGTCCAATTCATCCGCCTCGGCGATATCCGCCACCACCGCCTGGGGCAGGATGCCGAAAATCGCCATGGCCGGCGCCGCCAGCACGCAAAGGATATAGCCCTGCACTTCCGCCGGGATCGGCAGGGCCGACCCCATGCACGCCGTATACCCGAAGGCCACGGTAAAGATGCAGAAAGCGATCAGGATCAGCTTCTTTTTCCCGAATTTCGGCGTCAGCTTGCTCACCAGCGGATAAAACAGCACCGAAAGCGCCGTCATCCCCACAAAAAAGATGGAGGACATGCCGTCGCTCAGCTTCAGCAGGCCGGTGACGAAATACAGCATAGCGGTCTGAAACATGGTAATGCCCAGGAAATACACGATATCGGAGGATACAAAAATCCGGAAGGATTTATTCCTGAAAGTAGCCGATACGGATTTGAGGGCGGTGGATTCGCTGGGCTGCGCGGTTACGTATTCCTTTTCTTTGATGGTGAATACCGGCACGAACAGGCACACCAGCGCGATCAGGGCCATCACGGTGTAGGTGAGCCGCAGGGCCATCACCCGGTCTCCTCCCACCATGGGCTGAACCATGTTGCCAACCATGGGCGCCATATAAGCGATTGCCATGCCCGCGATGAAGGTGAAGGAAATGGAAGTGGAAATGGCCATGCGCGTTTTCTGATCGGTGCCCAGTTCGGGAATCAGGGCGTTATAAGGCGTGCAGTACATGGTCATGAACAGGTAGAACAGCGTCAGCATCACGAACAGGAACAGCGCATTGACCCAGCTTTGTCCCTGAATGGGGCACCAGAAGGTAAGGATGGTAGCGGCAGCGAACGGAACGGCGGCGATGCGCATGAAGGGGATGCGGCGGCCGTCCTTGGCCTTGCTGCGATCCGATTTCGAAGCGATCCACGGATCCGTCACCGCATCGAAGATCCGGCCGAAGGCGGTGATGGCCCCCAGGATGGTCAAAATGCCCAGGATCACCCGGCCCTGGGGAATGAAAATGATGTTGATGGGGTTTTCAGCCGTCAGATCCGGCTGATAGAACGCCACCAGGAAGCTGGAAATCAGGGCGCTCAAAAGAGACCAGCCCAGCTGACCGATGGCAAAGTACCAAATGATTTTCCGGGTGACAGGTTTTTTCCTTATTTCCACATTCATACCCCTCTCATGATCGGCGAAGACTCGCCTTTATTCTGCTCTGATAAATACAGTATATCATATATCCCGCCGCAAAACAAGCAAAAAATGGACGATCTTTGAACAGATCGTCCATTGCATGGCGTCAATTTTGTCGACTCCTTTAGTCTATCGAAAAACCAAGGGGATGCATTGAAGGGGCCGCAGCCCCTTCGATTTTCATCCGCAGGCGGCGGCATGTACGTCGCCGAGGAGCAAATGAAATTTGCTTCCGCTATCAATTTCTGGCCGCAAAATGAGCGTTTTCGCTGGCGAAAATGCCATTTTGCAAGAAAATCCTTTCTTCCGCTTTTTTCGCAAGGTGTCGAAAACTCTATTTTCGACACCCTGTTTACCGGTTCTGCACGTACCCCAGGGTTTTCAGGTCCTCGGCGCTGTCCCGCCAGCCGGGGCGCACCTTCACCCACAGCTGCAGGTTCACATGGGTATCCAGCAGCCGTTCGATATCCGCCCGGGCCTCCGCGCCGATCTTCTGCAGCATGGCGCCCTTTTTGCCGATGATGATGCCCTTGTGGGACGCCCGTTCGCAGTAGATGGTGGCGTCGATCTCGGTAAAATGATCGTTGATTTTCTTTACCGCCATCATTTCCACGCCGATGCCGTGGGGCACCTCGTCCCTTAGGTTCCGCAGGGCCTTTTCCCGGATCAGTTCGGCGCAGATGTCCCTTTCCGGCTGATCGGTGAGCATATCGTCAGGGAAATACTTGGGGCCCTCCGGCAGATGGGCGGTCAGCTCCTTTTTCAGCTGCTCCACCCCATCCCCGGTGCGGGCGCTGACGGGGATGATGCCGTCGTATTTGCAGTCCTTGAAAGAATCAATGATCCCCAGCAGAGCCTGGGGCTCCACCAGGTCGATCTTGTTGAGCACCAGCAGCCTGTACACCTTTTTCCGGCTCATTTCCTCCACGATGGCGCGGTCGTGGGGCCCGATGGCGGTGACGTCCACCAGCACCAGCAGGGCGTCGATGCCCTCCATGGCTTCCTCGATGGACTGCACCATGTATTCCCCCAGCTTCGTCCGGGGCCGGTGGATCCCCGGCGTGTCCACAAAGACGATCTGGCAGTTTTCGCCGCCCATCACGCCCATCACCCGGCTGCGGGTGGTCTGGGGCCGGCTGGAGGTGATGGCCACCTTTTCCCCCACCAAAGTATTCAGCAGGGTGGATTTCCCCACGTTGGGCCGCCCCACGATGGTGGCGAAGCCCGAGCGGAACGCTTGCTTGTCCGTCATTTTTTCATTCCCTTTCCTGCAGGATCTCCGTCATGCCGCTGGCGGGGCCGAAGCCATGGGGCAGCAAATCGGACAGGAGCGCCGCTTCTTTCTTGTCTTCCCAGCCCACGATCACCCGCAGGTCCGGCGCGAATTCATACAGCGCCTGGCGGCATACGCCGCAGGGCCAGGCCATCGCTTTTTCCGCGGTGATGGCGATGGCAATAAACTCCCTTTCCCCCTCGCTGACCGCCTTGAACAGCGCCGTGCGTTCGGCGCAGTTGGAGACGCCATAGGAGGCGTTTTCGATGTTGCAGCCCGTATAGATCTTCCCATCCCGGCACAGCAGCGCCGCGCCCACCTTGAAGTGGGAATAGGGGGAATAGGAAAAGGCCATCGCTTCCCGGGCCTTCTCGATCAGCTCTTCGTCGGTCACCCGGCTGATCCCGGCGTGCCGAAGTGCTTTTTCTTCCATATCGCGCATCCTCTCTTTATCTTTTTCGTTCATATGATCGTATCCCATCAGGTGAAACAGGGCGTGGGCGGTCAGGTACGCCAGCTCCCGGTTCAGGCTGTGGCCGTATTCCTCCGCCTGCTCCCGGGCGCGCTCCAGGGAGATCACGATGTCCCCCAGAAAGCAGCGCCCCGTTTCGTCCATTTCCCTTTTCAGCCTGTCCTGCCGCTTGCCCAGGGTGCATCCTGGGTCCGCGTTCACGGAAGGGAAGGACAGCACGTCCGTGGCCCGGTCCACGCCGCGGTATTCCCGGTTGATTTCCCGGATTTCCGCATTGCCGGTCACCCGCACCTGGGCATAGGCCGGCAGGGTGATCCCTTCCGCCCGGACGCAGCAGGCGGCCACCCGCAGCAGCATTTCCTCCGCTCCCGGCAGCGCCTCCGCTTCCCATTCGAACGTCAGCAGCCCGCTCATGGCTTTTCCTCTTGTCCGCCGTCCTCCTTTTTGGGCAGCGGCTCGATGTTCACCAAGGTGTCGATGGCGACGGGCGTCACCGTGGGCGGCGGCGCCACGGTGCGCACTTCCGGCGCGGCCTCCAGCGTCACGGTGGGCATCGCCTCCCGGGGCGCCAGCTCCACCTTGGGCAGCTTGCTTCCTTCGGGCGTCACGATGGTCACGGCGTCTTCCCTTTCCATTTCCATTTCCGCCGCTTCCATCTGGTCCTGCCTGGCCTGCTGCTTTACTTCATCCAGGTCCGGGTATTCGATCCGTTCGTGGAACACCCCCGCCAGCACCTGGGTGGCGGCGGCGCAGATCTTGTCGATGTCCCGCAGCGTCAGGGGGCTGTCGCTGAGCTGGCCGTCCTCCAGCTTGCCCCGCACCAGCTTGACGATGAATTCCTCGATCCCTTCGGTGGTGGGGTTTTTCATGGTGCGTACGGCGGCCTCGATGGTATCGCACAGCATAATGATGGCCCCCTCCTTGCTCCTGGGAGGATGCCCATCGTAACGGAAAGCGTCTATGTCCACCGGCTTGCCGTCCGCCATCTGCAGCGCCTTATGATAGAAGAACATGACGGGGGTATTGCCGTGGTGCTCGCCGATAATGTCCTGCACAGCCCGGGGCAGCCGGTATTGCTTGGCCATGGCCACGCCGTCCCGGGTATGGGCGGTGAGGATCGCGGCGGATACGTAAGGATCGGTATGATCGTGGGCGTTGATGCCGCCCATCTGGTTTTCCGCAAAGAAGGAAGGCCGCTTCAGCTTGCCGATATCGTGATAATACCCGCCCACCCGGGCCAGCAGCGGATTGGCGTTGATCGCCTCCGCCGCGGCTTCGGCCAGGCTGGCCACGATAGTGCTGTGGTGATAGGTGCCCGGCGCTTCCAGAAGCAGCCGGCGCAGCAGCGGCTGATTGGGATTGCTCAGCTCCATCAGCTTCATGGGGGTCGCCAGGTTGAAGATCATTTCCAGCAGCGGCTGGAACCCGACGCACAGAAGCGTGCCCACCAGCGTGCCGCCGGCGCGCCAGGCGGCGCTGATCAGCGCCCCGTTGAGGGATTTGGCCGTCATCAGGCCCAGGGCGATCATCACCGCCGCATCCGTCGCCGCCGCCGTCAGGCCGGACAGCAGCATCCACAGCCTGCCGGCCTTCCGGCTGGTCATCAGGGCCGCCACCGTGCCGGAAATCAGGCCGCAGACCATCAGCACGGCCATTTTTTCCGCGTATTCATCGCTGCCGCCGGCGCACAGCGCCGCCACCAGGATGGTCAGCGCCGTATTGCACACCAGCGCGGGCCTGAGCCCCAGCAGCGCGGTGCACAGCAGCGCGCAGAGCACCATGGGCGCCATGTAGGCGTTCACCAGCCGGGCCAGCACGCTCAAGAGCAGCACCAGCGTCAGGATCACAAACATGAGGATCGTCCGGTCCGTATCCGACAGCACCTGATCCTGCTGCAGGTTTTTCAGCCGCCACAGCATGGCCGCCATCGTCAGGATCACCAGCAGCGCCGCGCCCAGATACGTGGTCATATCCAGGCCCCCGTTGGTCAGCAGGCCCAGGCTGGAAAGCATGTCCAGCTGCCCGGCGGTGATTTCTTCATCCCGGTTCACAATGACCTGCCCCTGCTTGTAGATCACCGGCTCCACCGCGTCCCGGGCCGCCTGGCGCGCGGCTTCCGTGGCCTCCTGGTCAATCAGGATATTGGCCCGGACGCAGGCGTTGAGCACCGGGCGGATCACCCATTCGGTGAGGGTCCTGAAATCGTTGCCGTAGCTGATGACCTGGTAAACGGCGGCCACCGTCTCGGCTTCTTTCCCTTCCTTCACGCCCTGCTGCATAAACAGCTGCAGGTTCTGATAGGTCAGGGCATAGGCTTTTTCCAGGTCGGCGGCGTTGCTGTGCAGCAGCGCCGTGATCTGGGGATCGTTCAGCGTCACCAGCGTCAGCAGCTCCCGTGCGTTCTGCTTTTCCTGTTTGGAATACATCCGGGTGGCGCTCTGGCCGGGGAGGGTGTCGCCGTAATAAATCACGCTGCGCAGCTGGGTGAAGATCTCGTCCAGGTCGGCGAGCACCGCTTCCGTGATTTCGTCGTCCTGATCCTGATATTTGGTTTCCCGGGCGGCGGCTTCATCCTGCAGCTTCCGGGTGGTGTTTTCATCCACCACGTCCTTGGTGGCGGCGATGGTGGCGGGCGACGGCTCGCCGAGCTGCAGATTATACCGGGCCGGAATGATGGCCGCCACGAACACAGCCAGGATCACCGCGATCCCCGCCATGCACAGCAGCATCCGCGCCGTCAGGGAGGATTTCAGGTATTCGCTGAAGCTCTTCCTTTTTCTGCCCGGTCCGTCATTTTGCCGCTTCACGGTTCCATCCCTTCCTTCGTTTCATAGGCCTCATATGCCCGCACGATCCGCTGCACCAGGTCGTTGCGCACCACGTCCCGGGCGGTCAGCTCCACGATGCTGACCCCGGGAATATCCCGCAGCACGTCGATCGCTTCCACCAGGCCGCTTTTGCGGCCCTTTGGCAGGTCGATCTGGGAAATATCGCCGGTCACGATGCACCTGCTGCCCGCGCCCATGCGCGTTAAAAACATCTTCATTTGTTCCGTGGTGGTGTTCTGCGCTTCGTCCAGGATAATAAAGGCGTCCGCCAGGGTGCGGCCCCGCATGAACGCCAGCGGGGCTACCTCCAGGGTGCCGCGCTCCGTAAGCCGCTGATAGCTTTCCACGCCCATGATCTCATACAGCGCGTCGTACAGCGGCCGCAGATAGGGGTCTACCTTCTGGGTCATGTCCCCCGGCAGGAAGCCCAGCCTTTCCCCGGCCTCCACCGCCGGGCGGGTCAGCACGATGCGCTCCACTTCCTTGTTTTTCAGCGCCACAACGGCCAGGGCCATGGCCAGGTAGGTTTTGCCCGTTCCGGCGGGGCCCACCGCCACGGTCAGTTCGTTCTGCCGCACGGCGTTCACGTATTCCCGCTGCCCCAGGGTCTTGCACTGGATGCGGCGCCCCCGGTGGGTGATGGCCACCACGTCCCCCAGGATCTCCTCCATCTGGTCCAGCTTTCCTTCCCGGGCCAGGGTGACGGCGTAGCGGATGCGGGCGGCGTCCACGTATTCCCCCCGGCGCAGCATGCCGATCAGCTTTTCGATCACCTGCTCCGCCAGCGCAATATCATTTTCGTCGCCCTGGATGTGCAGCTCCTGGCCGCGCAGGGCGACGGAAACGTTCAGCTCCTGCTCCAGCGCCGCCATGTTCCGGTCGTTCATGCCGAAGAGGGAAAGATAGGTTTCCATATTTTCAAGTGTCAGCTGCAAAAATAAGTGCATCTCCTTCAGTGTCATTGCGGACGCCCCGCCGCTTTATCTTTTCACGAAACGCCCGATATCCCGCCGGACTTCGGCCACCGCCTCGGCCCGTACAGCATCCCCTTCTATCATACTGAAATTGATCCATTTGTCAACTGTTTCATCCCCGGAAAGGGCTTCCGTCAGCAGCCGCATGGCCGCTGCGGCGCATTCCCGTTTCGTTTCCTCCGCGTCCCGGGGCGTCCTTTCCGCCGACGCCTCCCAATACGTTTCCCTCCGCAGCCGCACCGGCGCCCATGCGCCGCCAAGGGGCAGCGTTTCCGTTTCCAGATCCCAGGTAAGATACGACGGCTGTTCCCTGGGGCTCCAGGAAAGGAACGGCGTTTCGATCACCCACCTGCCCTCTCGCCTTCCGGTGGGCGACGTTTTTTCCTCCCACAGCGGCATTTGGCACCGCGCCGCGACCCAGACCCGGGCGACGGCCTCGCCCCGGGCCTTCACGGGATGCATTCCGCCGTCCCGTCCCCTCTCCTCTCCCCGGATCAGCACCTGACCGGCGCGCACCAGATCCCCCGCCTTTGCGGCGGGCGTGCCGGCATATACCGTCAGCCGCAGCAGGATCCCGTCCTCCGCGGCCACCACGTCCCCGTTTTCCCCGCGGGTTTCCACCTGCGGCGCGCGCACCCCTTCATCCAGCAGGATGCGCAGCGTCACCCCGGCCCATTCCGTCCGCACCCATTGCACCGCGGGCCAGCGCCATTCCATTTCCTCCCGCAGCGCGGATAGATCCACCTCCGAACGCAATATGCCGGGGCGGATGCCCTTCTCCTCCAGGAAAGTCCGCACATCCGCCCCGTAAGCACCCGCGTTTTCGATCTGCACCCGCCAAACAAAGCGCAGCGAAAACGCCGTCAGCACGGCTCCCAGCACCGCGCCGGCGGGCAGCCCCCACCGCGCCCGAAAAAACCGCAGCCACCGCAGCCATCCCACGGGGCGGGCCTCCCCCGTTTCGTACCCCTTCTCCCGGGCCAGGGCCGACAACGTCACGCAGTCTTTTTCCCCGCAGGTGATCTCCGCCGTCCGGCTGCCTTTCCTCACCACCCGCATCAGGCGGATCTTCCGTTTCCCCGCTTCGTTCATCAGCCTTTCCAGGTTCAGCCCCCGGACGGTGAAGCGCACGCGTTTGAGCCGCATGTTCACTGTTCCCCGTCCAGCAGGATCTGATGCACCCGGCCCCGCACGGCCAGGTCCTGCGCGCCGAAAAAGGAAAGGATCATTCCTTCCCCCAGAATGGTCACGGTGCCTTTCGGCGTGCGCACCCGGATCTTCTCCGTTTCATATGAAAAAAGGCCGGTATGGCCCTCTATGGTCACTTCATCCCGGCCGTTCACGATGATCCTGGGCCGCAGACAGTCCCCGCCAGCGGCGATCCATTCGCCGATCCCCATGCCCATCACCTCGGGGCAGTATATGCGGTTTTTGCGGCAAAAAAGAACAGGGGCGGCTTAAGCGCCGCCCCCGGGATGCTCCGCACCGGTCAGATGGTGAACTGCTGAATATCGGCCACCAGATCGTCGCAGTTGTCGTCATACACGTCCAGCGTAATGGGCTTGCTCAGATCCAGGGAGAAAATGCCCAGAATGGACTTGGCGTCCACCACATGGCGGCCCGCCCGCAGGTCCACTTCGTAGGGATACCGGTTCACCGTATTGACAAACGCCTTGACTTCCTCGGCATAATTCAGCCGGATGGGAATGGATTTCATCTTCGCGCACCTCCTCAATTACGGCTATTATACCGCATCGATTGCCCGTTTGCAAGGGATCGGATGGAAAAATCTTATCGTTTTTTGCCGTTTTTTCAATCGTCGCATCAGCCCAGCTTCGCAATGGACGCCCGCAGGCGGCGCAGCGTTTCCTCCCGGCCCAGCAGGTAGGCGATCTCGAACGCGCCGCCGGGAGTGCTCTCCTGGCCGGAAATGGCGATGCGCATGGGCCAGAGCACCTGGCCGTTCTTCTTCCCCCACGCGGGGATCTTCGCCATCACCGCGTCGTGGATGGCCGCCTCCGTCCATTCGGGAACGCTCTCCAGCACGGGCAAAAGCTGCGGCAGCACTTCCCGGGCCACCGTTTCGTCGCTCTTCTGCTTTTTGTTGAAGAAGATGGCGGGATCGTAATCCGGCATTTCCGCCAGGAACGCGATCTTCTCCGGGATGCGGCTGAAAATGTCCGTGCGGCTCTGCATCAGCTCCGCCAGGCGGCGGTAATCGGTGCCCTTCCCGGCCAGCACCTTGTCGAACCAGGGCGCGGCCATTTTCAGGTAGTCCTCAAAGTCCATCTTCTGCACGTACTGGCCGTTCATCCACTCCAGCTTGGTCACGTCGAAAATGCCCGGGGACTTATTCAGGTGCCGCACGTCGAAGGCCTGGATCAGCTCGTCCATGGTGAAGAACTCCTGGTCCGTGCCGGGATTCCAGCCCACCAGCGCCAGGTAATTGACCAGCGCTTCCTTCAGAAAGCCCTTATTGATGAAATCGCTGTAATAGGCGTCCCCGTCCCGCTTGGAGAGCTTGTGCTGGGCGTCCCGCATCACGGTGGTGAGGTGGATATACTGGGGGATCTCCCAGCCGAAAGCATTGTAGAGGAAATTGTACCGGGGGGTGGAGGACAGGTATTCCGTGCCCCGCATCACGTGGGTGATCCCCATCAGGTGGTCGTCGATGACGTTGGCGAAATTGTAGGTGGGCATGCCGTCCTGCTTGATGAGCACCATATCGTCCATGGTGTCGGCGTTGGGGAAGGTCATATCCCCAAACACCAGGTCGTGATAGCTGGTGCTGCCTTCCGTGGGCGCGTTCATGCGGATCACGTAGGGCACGCCTGCGTCCAGCTTTGCCTGCACTTCTTCCTTGGAAAGGCTCAGGCAGTGCTTGTCGTACTTGAACACCTCGCCCCGTGCTTCCGCCGCGGCGCGCCTTTCGTCCAATTCCTCCTTGGTGCAGAAGCAGTAATACGCCGCGCCTTTTTCCACCAGCTGCTGCGCGTAGGGCAGATACAGGCTCTTGCGCTCGCTCTGGATATAGGGGCCGAAATCGCCGCCGATATCCGGGCCCTCGTCCCAGAGGATGCCGCAGTCCCGGAGGGTATCGTAGATGACCTCGGTGGCGCCGGGAACAAAGCGCTCCTGGTCGGTGTCTTCAATGCGCAGGATAAATTTTCCGCCGTTTTTCTTGGCGAACAGGTAAGCGTACAGCGCCGTGCGCACGCCTCCCAGGTGCATGAAGCCCGTGGGCGACGGGGCAAAGCGGGTGCGGACTTGAGTCATAAGAAAAACCTCCTGTATTATGTTTGCGGGGGAGACGTTCTTTGGGGCCAAAGAACGTCTCCCCCGCGCCCCCTCCAAGAAAGCGATCCCGGGACAGGAGCATGATCGTTCTTTGATTGTGTTTGTCCCCTTTATTTCTGGGGCTTGTAGCTGTCCTTCAGGCTCACCACGCGGTTATAGACGCTCTTTTCCGCCGTGGAATCCTTGTCCTTGCAGAAATAGCCCATGCGCAGGAACTGGAAGGTATCGCCCACCTTGGCGTGCACCAGGGTATGCTCGCACCAGCCGTTCTTCACGATCAGGGAATCGGGGTTCAGGAAACGGCGGAAGGATTCAAAGTCCTTCTTTTCCTCGGCGGGCGCGCTGTCCCATTCCTCGGTCATCAGCTGATCGTACAGCCGGGCTTCGAAGGCCGCGCAGTCCCGGGCGTTGACCCAGTGGATGGTGCCCTTCACCTTGCGGTCGGCCCCTTCAGAGCCGGAACGGGAGGAAAGGTCAACGGTGCATTCCAGGCGGTCGATGCCGCCCTCCGCGTTCTTCACCACGTTTTCGCACTTGATGATGTACGCGCCCTTGAGGCGCACTTCCCCGTCGGGCTTGAGGCGGAAGAATTTTTTCGGCGGGTCTTCCTCGAAATCTTCCCGTTCGATCCAGATCTCCCGGCTGATGGTCACCTGCCGCGACCCCATTTCGGGATGGTCGGGATGGTTTTCCATGGTCAGGGTGTCGCTCCAGTCCTCGGGCACGTTGGTGAGCACCACCTTCACCGGGTTGAGCACCGCCATGACCCGGGGTGCGGTCTCGCCCACGGATGCGCGGACGCAGGCGTCCAGCATCTGCACGTCCACGGTGGAATCGGCTTTCGCCAGGCCCACCTGGTCCACGAACGCGCGGATGGCGCTGCCGGGATAGCCGCGGCGGCGCATGGCGCACAGCGTGGGCATCCGGGGATCGTCCCAGCCGCTGACCAGGCCTTGCTCCACCAGGTAGCGCAGATACCGCTTGCTCATCAGCGTGCGGGTGATGTTGAGCCGAGCGAATTCGATCTGCCGGGGGCCGAAATAGCCTTTCCCGTCCCCCTTGCGGAAGCCCGCCTTTTCCACAAACCAGTCGTACAGGGGGCGGTGATCCTCAAATTCCAGGGAGCAGAGGGAGAAGGTGATGCCCTCGAAGGCATCGGAAAGGGGGTGGGCAAAATCGTACATGGGATAGATGCACCATTTGTTCCCCGTGCGCCAGTGCTCCTTGTAGAGGATGCGGTACATGGCGGGGTCGCGCATGTTCATGTTGGGGGACGCCATGTCGATCTTCGCCCGGAGGATGTAGCGGCCCTCGGGGAATTCGCCGTTTTTCATGCGGCGGAAAAGATCCAGGCTTTCTTCCGCGGGCCGGTCCCGCCAGGGGGAATTCTTGCCCGGGGCGGTGAGGGTGCCGCGGTATTCCCGCATTTCATCGGCGGAAAGCTCGTCCACGTAGGCAAGGCCCCGCTGAATGAAATCCTCGGCGATATCGTACAGCCGCTGATAGTAATCGCTGGCGTAATACAGCCCGCCCGTCCAGTGGAAGCCCAGCCATTCGATGTCCCGCTTGATGGCTTCCGCGTATTCGGTGTCTTCCTTGGCGGGGTTGGTGTCGTCAAAGCGCAGGTTGCAAAGCCCGCCGTATTTTTCCGCCGTGCCGAAATCCGTCACCAGAGCCTTGCAGTGGCCGATGTGGGGATAGCCGTTGGGTTCGGGAGGAAAACGGGTGTGCACCTGCTGGGCGCGGCCCTCCGCCAGATCCTGGTCGATGGCGTCCCAGATAAAGTTGCTGCGCGCGTTTTCGTTTTCCATTGCCGATCCCTCCTTCAAAAAGAATACGTGAATACGCGCCGAAAGGCGCTTTCAACATTATATCGGGAAAAACCCAAAAATACAAGAAAAAAATGCCCGGGTCTATGCTGGGCATTTCAGACTGTCGACAAAGCATCCTGGGGAAGTATGAAGGGGCCACAGCCCCTTCATCAATAATCCGCAGGCGGCAGCGTGTACGTCGCCGAGGAGCAACAGAATGTTGCTTCCTCTATCAATTTCTGGCCGTAAAATGAGCGGTTCCGGCAAAATATGCCGGAACTGCCATTTT
>CACWLP010000005.1 GCA_902761755.1 uncultured Eubacteriales bacterium
TTCGATTTTCATCCGCAGGCGGCGGCATGTACGTCGCCGAGGAGCAAATGTAATTTGCTTCCTCTATCAATTTCTGGCCGCAAAATGAGCGTTTTCGCTTGCGAAAATGCCATTTTGCAAGAAATTGATGCATCGAAAAAAAGCGGAATCTTTTCTTCCGCTTTTTTTCGCAGGGTGTCGAAAATTCTTTTTCGACACCCTGAGCCGCCGTCCCCCTGCAGGGGAACGGCGGCAAGGCCATCCGGTGTTTTATGAATTACGGTCCACCTGGTCCAGCACCTTGAGCTGCACCGTGATTTCCACCCAATCGTAATTCTTGCCCAGTTTGCTGTAATCAATGTAGTTTTCCCGCATCTGCTGCTGCAGATCCGTATCGCGGTACACCTTGAGCGTCACGGAATCGCCTTCCTGGAAGCCCTTGAGCTTATTGGTCAATTCATCGCTGCTGGCGATGATAGCGCCGTCGCATTCCACGATGATATCCCCGGCCTGCAGGCCCGCTTTTTCGGCGGGAGAGCCCGCGTCCACGGACCGCACCAGCGCGCCCTGAGGCAGCACGCGGTCATAATCGCTCACCAGAGTGGTGACCACGATGCCCAGCCGCGGCTTGCCCTTGAGGGGCTCCCGGGCGATCTGTTCGTTTTCGGCGTCTTTGGGTTCGGCCTGCGCGGAGACCGCGGTGCCGTCGTAATCCTTGAGCACCTGAGCGATCAGAGGCTTCGCCACGTTGATGGGGATGCACATGCCGATGCTTTCAATACTGGTGGAAAACAGCATGTTGGAAGAATACTTCCGGGCGGGGATGCCCTGCAGCTGGCCCAGGGTGTTGAACATACCGCCGCCGGAATTGCCGGAATTGACGGCGGCGTCCACCTGGATCATGGTATTGGTCACGGTGGTGCGGCGGCCGTAACGGTCCAGGGTGCTGTCGGTGATCTGCCGGTCAATGGCGGAAACCACGCCCACCGTCAGCGTCCGGGCAAAGTCCTCGCCCAGAGGATTGCCGATGACGATGGCCCATTCGCCCACCTGCAGCTGATCGCTGTCCCCCAGGGGCACGGCGGGCAAATTCAGATCCGGCACCAGCAGCACCGCAATATCCAGATCGGCGTCATAGCCCACCACCTGGGCTTCATGCTCGCTCTGGTCCTGGGCGGTGGTCACGGTGACGCGGCTGGAATTTTCCACCACATGATAATTGGTCAGCACGTGGCCGTATTCCGTGATCACCACGCCGCTGCCGGTGCCGCGCAGCACATCCTCGGACCGGGGCTGGCGGCCATAGCCGTAGTAATAGCCGTAGCCGTAATAAGACGCGGCCGAGGCATAATTATTCACGCCCACCACGGAATTGCGCACCTGATTGGCCACTTCGATAAAGGGGCTGGTGATCTGGGTGGCGTCCGTCTGGGTGTTCACCACGGCGTTGATTTCTTCCTCCGTCATGCGGCTGCTGTCCGCGCCGGCGGTGACCGCCGTCAGCCCGATCATGCCCACCGCCAGCAAAACAGCCACGGCGCCGATGATCCATGAACGCTTTTTCATCTTTTCATTCCTCCTTTGAAAGCGGCGCTGCCGCCGCTCAGTACCCGTTATTCCTTTTCTTTCCCGGGGTACGGCTTCATTATAAGCCCAATTTTCAGTAAAATTGTGAACGGAAAATGAATTTTCGAATGATTTCTAAGCGCTATTGCATTAAAGAAATAATTGATCAGGGAGAACGACGAGGGCGCTGCCCTCGTGCTCCCGCTGGGGTGTAAGTTACACCCCAGACCCCGCCGGCGGCGGATGCGGCTTGATAGCAGGAAAAAAGCAACTCTCCGCAGCTGCGACAGTGACGTAAGGATCCGTTTCCGGGCAGGCCAGCTCCGCTGGCCGGGCTGTGTGCAAAGCGCACAGCGAAAGCCAGGCAAACGGACCGAAAAATGAATTCATTCATTTTCCGGCCGGCTTCCTGGCTTTCATTTGCCCGGAAACTCACCTGGCGTCTTCCAAGTTACGAGCGGATACTGTCTGTTTCCTGTTTCAAGCCGGTTCGCCGGAACGGGTGTCCAGAGGGCCCAGACGGGCCCTTTGGCGCGGGTTTTAGGGCCGCGAAGGCCCTAACCTTTTCCTTCTTGTTTTTTCTTTGTGAAACGGCTTTCAGACGGGAAACCGCATCATCCGCCGATGGGTTTGCGCAGGAAAGCCAGGTGCAGGAACGTTCTGAATCCCAGGCGCTCATACCAGTGGGCCACGCCGGTATAGTGGATATAGGCGGTATCGCAGCCCTGGGTTTTCAGCTCCTCGCAGGCCTTCGCCACCATTTTCAGGCCGATCCCCTGCCGCCGGAAGGCGGGCACCGTGCCCACGCAGCCGGGGATGCCCACGTTATTGATACCGGTGGACAGGATGCAGGTACGTTTCCCTTCCGCGAAGCAGAAGCTGGCGATCTGCCCGTCCTTCACGGCGCAGTACACGTTCTCCGGCCCGGAAAAATACTGCACCCAGTCTTCCTCCACCGCCGCCACGGCCTTCTGCAGCGTTTCCGTGTCCCCGTCATACCAGCCGAAATGCACGTCCGGCGGGCAGGAAAGCCGGGAGGCGGGCAGAAGCGCGTTCAGATCCCCCGTCATTTCGTCGCAGCCGCCCGCAGGCTCATACCCCCGGCGCTCAAAAAAGCCCCGGGCGGATTCCGGCGCGCCGATGAGCAGATGGGAATGAAAGCCGCCCACCCAGATTTCCTTTTCCCCGCCGGCGCGGGCTGCGTCCTCCGCCTGCCGCAGCAGGGCGGTGCCGATGCCCCGGCGCTGCCAGGCGGGATGCACGCACAGCAGCCGCAGCGCATTCCCGGCAACGGCGGCAAAGGCCACCGTTTTCCCGTTCTCCCGGTGCTCAATCACCCGGGCGTCCCTGAATTCTGCCAGCCGTTCAAACGCCTCCTCTCCCGTGGGGAGCGCCGGCAGGCAGGCGGAAAAAATCTCGTAATACGTCATATCTTTTTTCTCCTTCATTCCACGCCCGTCAGATCGAAGGGCGGGGTGTACGCCAGGTCGGCGGATTCCTTCTCCTGGGTGTAACCCGTCAGGCCCAGCATTTCAAAATGCCTCAGCACCCGTTCGTATTCCCGATCGGTGATCCGCCGGTCCAGGCCCTTCACCGTGCATTCGGGAATGGGCGTATACTGGCGCATCAGGGAAACGGGCGTGCCCCGGGGCAGCTGCTCCGCGATGAAATCCAGCGCCCGGCAGCTGTCGCCCGTGCACCCGGGCAGGATCAGATGCCGCACGATCACGCCCCGCAGCATCATGCCGTTCTCGTCGTACCGCGCGCTTCCCGTCTGGCGGCACATCTCCTTGATCGCCGCCGACGCCACGGCGAAATAATCCGGCGCGCCGGCGCACAGGGCGGACAGGCGGGGAGACACGTGCTTGAGATCCGGCAGATACACATCCACCGCGCCCTCCAGCATTTTCAGCGTTTCCACGGTTTCATAGCCCCCGGTGTTCCATACCACGGGGATGCCGGGGCGGCGGATGCCGATTGCCTCCAGCACGGCGGGCACGAAGGGGGTAGCGGTCACCAGATTGATATTGTGCGCTCCCTGGTCCTCCAGCCGCCTGAAGATCTCCGAAAGCTGCCGGGGGGTGATTTCCTTCCCCTGCCCTTCGTGGCTGATGGGCCGGTTCTGGCAGTAGGCGCAGCGCAGCGTGCACCCGGAAAAGAACACCGCGCCGCTGCCCCGCTTTCCCGAAATGCAGGGCTCCTCCCAGAAGTGCAGCGCCGCCCGGGCCACCTTCGGGTTTTCTCCCATTTTGCAAAAGCCCGCCGCGCGGCTCCGGTCCACGCCGCATTTCCGGGGGCACAGCGTGCAGATCATGGCTTTTTATTCCTTTGCGCAATGAATTTTTCCGCGTTTACCCGGCGGCCCCGCATGCCGAAATCCTCCTCCGGCACGGTCACATCGCAGAGCAGCAGCCCTTCCTTGTTTATCTGCTTCCGGATTCTCCCGTTCTGATCAAACCAGGCCGTAGGCACGGCGGGGCAGCGGGACAGGGAATTAACGGACAAAAGCTGCATCACGTTTTCCGCCGCCCGGGTGCGCAGATGGCCCGTCAGGATCCGCCGCCGCTCCGGGAGGTGCTCCGCGGTATCGCAGAAAGGCATGATGCAAAGATCCGCCTTGACAATAAAAAGCTCACGGAACAATTCCGGGAACCGCACGTCAAAGCAGATCCGGACGCCGATTTTGATGCCGCCCAGGGTGAACACGCCGTCCCGCTCCCCCGGGGTGAAGTTTTCCGCGTCCCAGCCCCACAGGGCCCGCTTGTCATAGCGGCAGATTTCCTCGCCCTTCGCATCGAAAACCAGCGCGGAATTATACCGTCTGCCGCCGTCGTACACAACGGCGCCCATCAGGATGCAAACGCCTTCTTCCCGGGCCAACGCCGAAACGGCCCGGAGCCCGGCGGCGCATTTTTCTTCCGTAACGCTTTCGATCTGCGTTTCCACGGGCGGATAGCCGGTCAGGGCGCATTCCTGGAAGCACACCAGACGCGCCCCCTCCTCCGCCGCCGCCTTCACGCCCGTGCGGATGTGGGAGAGGTTTTCTTCCATGTCCGCACCGGCGGCAAACGGATAACAGGCTATTTTCATTTTTTGGCCTCCCGCAGTTCCTTGGACATGTAAAGCACCAGATCGTCGTCGTTGGTGTAAACGGTATCATAAGGCGTGCAGGGCTTGCCATTGTACCATGCACCCGAACCGTCCGGAATATAGCCCCGCTTCACGTACATCCTTTGGGCGCTGCCGTAGCCGTTGTGCAGTCCCACCGACAGGCACACCGTGTCCGCGCGCCCGGCGGCGATCTTCTCCGCCGCGTCCATGAGCTTTGCGCCGATGCCCCGCCGCCGGTACTTCTGCAGCACGCCGAAATCATTGATTTCCGGCCATTCGCGGGAAACAAAGGGCCCTTCCACGGGCTTATTGTACACGTTGATGTAGCCCGCCGGATTGCCCCGGTATTCCGCCGTCAGGGAAACGCATCTCCCTTCCGCCCGGTCCTTCAGGTGCTGCTCATATTTTTCCACCGTGGCATGCCACCCCTGGGCAATTTCCTCTTCCGTAAAGATCAGCCCATCGGCAGGCTCCATGTCCCGGATCAATACGTCTTCATCCTGATAGTAGACCATCTTTTTGCTCCTTGCTTTGATTGACAGATTCTTTCATATTCAACATAAATAATGGCTTTTTCGGAAGGGGGTACAGGGGGGAACCGCTTTTTGGCCAGCAAAAAGCGGTTCCCCCCTGCTTCCGTCAATGTTCGGCCTTTCTCACGCGTTCCCGCCGCCTGCGGCTGGGCTGGTGCTTGTCCACGGGGGCGTCGCCGCGGATGGCGAAGAGCTGATCGCGCAGCTTGGCGGCCTTTTCAAAGTCCAGCTGGGACGCGGCGGTGAGCATCTGATCCTCCAACTGCCGGATCCATTCCTCTTTTTCCTCCCGGTCCATGCCGCCGTCGATCTCCTCGCTGGTCTTGTCCGTGATCTCCAGCAGCGCGCGCACGGCGGTCCGCACCGATTCGGGGGTGATGCCGTTGGCCTCGTTGTAGGCCTCCTGAATGGCCCGGCGGCGGTTGGTTTCGCCGATGGCGGCCATCATGGAATCGGTGGGCGCGTCGGCGTACATGATGACGCGCCCCTCCACGTTCCGGGCGGCGCGGCCGATGGTCTGGATGAGAGAGGTTTCGGAGCGCAGGAAGCCCTCCTTGTCCGCGTCCAGGATGGCTACCAGCGCCACCTCCGGCAGGTCCAGCCCTTCCCGCAGCAGATTGATGCCCACCAGCACGTCGTATTCGCCCATCCGCAGTTCCCGGATCAGCTTGGTGCGCTCCAGGGTCTGGATATCGGAATGCAGATACCTGACGCGAATGCCCAGCTCGTCCAGGTAATCGGTGAGCCGCTCCGCCATTTTCTTGGTCAGCGTCGTCACCAGCACCCGCTCGTGCTTTTCCACCACCTTGTGGATCTCCCCCACCAGATCGTCCACCTGGCCGACGGCGGGGCGCACGATAATTCTGGGGTCCAGCAGGCCCGTGGGCCGGATGATCTGCTCCACGATCTGGCCGGCCCGTTCCCGTTCGTAGGGCCCGGGCGTGGCGGACACGTAGATCACCTGCTTGACCCGGGCGTCGAATTCCTCATAGGTCAGCGGCCGGTTATCGAAAGCCGAGGGCAGGCGGAAGCCGTACTCCACCAGCATGTTTTTTCGCGCCCGGTCCCCGGCGTACATGGCCCGGATCTGGGGCACGGTGACGTGGCTTTCGTCGATCATCACCAGGAAGCCCTTGGGAAAATAATCCAGCAGAGAATAGGGCGGATCGCCGGGCTGCCGTCCGTCGAAATACCGGCTGTAATTCTCGATCCCGCTGCAATAGCCGATCTCCCGCATCATTTCGATGTCGTACCGCGTCCGTTGCCCGATCCGCTGGGCCTCCAGCAGCTTCCCCTCCGCCTCGAATTCCTTCACCCGCGCTTCCATGTCCCTTTCGATCCGGGCGATGTTCTCCTCCCGGTTTTCCACGCTGGTGGCGTAGTGGGTAGCGGGGTACACCGCGGCGTGCTGCACCGTGTGCAGCGCGTGGCCGTCCACCACGGAAAACTCGCTGATCCGGTCGATCTCGTCGCCGAAAAACTCCACCCGGATGCCGTTTTCCCTTTGCCCGGCGGGGATCACCTCCACCGTATCCCCCCGAACGCGGAAATTTCCGCGCTCAAACGCCACATCGTTGCGTTCATACTGGATCTCCACCAGCCGGCGCAAAAGCTCCTGCTGCTCCATGCGCATGCCGGGCCTGAGGGAAATCATCTGCCCTTCGTACTCGCTGGGATCGCCCATGGAATAAATGCAGGAAACGGAGGCCACGATAATCACGTCGTTCCTTTCCTTCAGGGCGGCGGTGGCGCTGTGGCGCAGGCGGTCGATCTCCTCGTTGACGGAGGCGTCCTTTTCGATGTAGGTATCGGAGGAAGGGATGTACGCCTCCGGCTGGTAATAATCGTAATACGAAACGAAATACTCCACCGCGCTGTCCGGGAAAAACGCCCGGAACTCGGCGCACAGCTGGGCCGCCAGCGTTTTATTGTGGGCGATCACCAGAGTGGGGCGCTGCACCTTTTCGATGACGGACGCCATGGTAAAGGTCTTGCCCGAGCCCGTCACTCCCAGCAGCACCTGGTACGGGATGCCCGCCTCCACGCCCCGGGACAGGGCTTCGATGGCCTGGGGCTGGTCTCCCCGGGCGGCATACGGCGCCTTCAGCACAAAACGGCCCATGTCAGGTCCTCCCCGCGTTTTTTCAAACAAACAAATGTTTGTGTTCATATTTTACCATAACCGCCGCCCTTTGCCAACAAAAAAATAATGGCTGCCAGCGCCGCGGAATGATTGCGGCGGCGGGGCGGTATGCTGAAAAAATCTTGCTGGAAGCGGGTTTTCGGCGGTTTTGGCAGCAGAAAGATTTCTTCCCGGCCGGGCACGATAACCGCGAAATCGGGAATTTTCGCGGAGGTGACTGTCCCATGCCGCAGTATGTGATCGCCCATTCGCCGCGCCTGAGCGGAGAAGTGCGGGTGAGTACGTCGAAAAACGCGGTGCTGCCCATTCTGGCGGCGGCGCTGCTGACGCCGGAGGAAACGGTGATCCACGGGATCCCGCGCCTGACGGACGTGGACCATATGGAGCGGATCCTGCGCGCCTGCGGGGCGGAAACGGCCCGGGAGGGCGGCAGCATCCGGGTGCGCGCCTGCGCCGTCCACAGCCCCGGAGACACCGCGGACATGCGCAGCATGCGGGCCAGCGTGCTGATCCTGGGCCCGCTGATGGCCCGGACGGGAGAATGCGCCCTCACCATGCCCGGGGGCTGCGCCATCGGGCAGAGGCCCATCGACCTGCATTTGAAGGGGCTGCAGCGCCTGGGGGCCCGGGTGGACATGGAGGGCGGCCGGGTGCAGGTGGCGGGCCGGCTCAAAAGCGCCAATATTTACCTGGATTTTCCCAGCGTGGGCGCCACGGAAAACCTGGTGATGGCCGCGGCGCTGACCCCCGGCGTCACCCGCATCGAAAACGCGGCGAAGGAGCCGGAAATTTTCGATCTGTGCCGCTTCCTGTCCCTGATGGGGGCGCGGATCGCCGGAGCGGGCACGGCCAACATCACGGTGGAGGGGGTGGAAGCGCTCCACGGCGCGGAATATACCCCCATCCCGGACCGGATCGAGGCGGGCACGCTGGCCTGCGCCGCGGCGCTCACGGACGGCAGCGTGCTGCTGGCCGGCGCGCGCAGCGATCACATGCGGGCGCTGCTGTTCAAATTGACGGAATCGGGGCTGATCTGCCAGGAGGACGCCCGGGGCCTGCGCCTGCGGGGACGGGCCCGGCATCCCATGGAAGCCCGCACCTTATCCTACCCCGGCTTCCCCACCGACATGCAGGCGCCCCTGATGGTGGTGGCCACCCAGACCCACGGCCTCAGCGTTTTCCTGGAAACTATTTTTGAAAACCGCTTCATGCACGTGGTGGAGCTCCGCCGCCTGGGCGCCCGGATCCGGGTGGAGGGCCAGCTGGCCCTGATCCAGGGCGGCGTTCCTCTGAACGGCGCCGCCGTCTCCGCCACCGATCTGCGGGCCGCCGCCGCGCTGATGCTGGCCGGGCTGGTTTCCCAGGGCGTCACCCGCCTCAACGACCCCGCCGGCCACCTGATGCGCGGTTACGAAGGCCTGGAGGAAAAGCTGCGCGCCCTGGGCGCCGACGCGAAAAAGACCGCCGGCTGACCTTTCTCCTCCCCCGCCCGGTATTTCATTGTATTTTTCCGGTTTTTCGCTTGACTTTAATGCTTTTATTCGTTAAAGTATCATCAGCCGGCCGCGGCCGGCGGGATTTGAACGCAAGAAGGATGGATGGCTTATGGTGCTCAAGATACTTATGCTGGTGGTATTTTTCGGGGTGATGATCGGCATCGGGCTGTACTGCCGGAAAAACGCCACGGATGTGAACGGCTTCGTGCTGGGCGGGCGGAACGTCGGGCCTTGGCTGACGGCGTTCGCCTACGGCACTTCCTATTTTTCCGCCGTTATCTTCGTGGGCTATGCAGGGCAGTTCGGCTGGAAATTCGGCATCGCCGCCACCTGGATCGGCATCGGCAACGCAGTGATCGGGTCGCTGATGGCCTGGGCGGTGCTGGGGCGCCGCACCCGGATCATGACCCAGCATCTGCAAAGCGCCACCATGCCGGATTTCTTCGCCAAGCGCTTTGATTCCCAGTCTCTGAAGATCGTTTCCGCCGTGGTGATCTTCATTTTCCTCATCCCCTACACCGCCAGTCTGTACAACGGCCTGAGCCGCCTGTTTGAAATGGCCTTCGGCATTCCGTACGTCTGGTGCGTGATCGCCATGTCGGTGCTCACCGCCGTTTACGTGATCGCCGGCGGCTACATGGCCACCGCCATCAACGATTTCATTCAGGGCATCATCATGATCTTCGGCATCATCGCCGTGATCGCGGCGGTGCTGGGCAGCAAGGGCGGGTTCATTCAATCTCTGGAAGGCCTTGCCAAGGTATCGGACGAAAGCGTGTCCGCCGCCCCGGGCATCTTCAATTCCTTCTTCGGCCCCGATCCCCTGGGGCTGCTGGGCGTGGTGATTCTCACCTCCCTGGGCACCTGGGGCCTGCCCCAGATGGTGGGCAAATTTTACGCCATCAAGCGGGAGGGCGATATCCACAAGGGCACCATCATTTCCACCGCCTTCGCCGTGATCGTAGCCGGCGGGTGCTATTTCCTGGGCGGCTTCGGGCGGCTGTTCACCGGTGATCCCGGCATCCAGTACAACGCCAAGGGCGGCATCATCTTTGACTCCATCGTTCCCGCCATGCTGCAATCCAGCCTGGGGGACCTGCTCATCGCGGTGGTGATCATCCTGGTGCTTTCCGCCTCCATGAGCACCCTGTCCTCCCTGGTGCTCACCTCCTCCTCCACCGTGACGCTGGACCTGCTCAAGGGCCACGCCGTCAAAAAGATGGATGAGAAGAAGCAGCTGCTTACCATGCGGGGGCTGATCGTGGCGTTCATCGCCGTTTCCGCCGTCATCGCCATCATCCAGGTCCAATCCCCCGTGGCCTTTATCGCCCAGGCCATGGGCGTCAGCTGGGGCGCCATGGCCGGCGCGTTCCTGGCGCCCTTCCTCTACGGGCTGTACTGGAAGCGGGCCACGTCCCGGTCCTGCTGGGCATCCATCCTGTTCTCCAGCATCTTTATGACCGTCGTCATGTTCAATCAGCTGGGCATCCTGACGCTCAATCTCGGGCTGCTCGCCTCCCCCATCAACGCCGGCGCGTTCTGCATGATCGCCGGGTTGGTGATCGTGCCGCTGGTAAGCCTGATCAGCAAAGCGCCGGACAAACAGCTGGTGGAGGACGCCTTCTCCTGCTACAGCCAGAAAGTGCTGGTCAAGCAGACCGAAGCCCTGGGCGACGGGGAGTAATGAGAGGAATAAAAATGCGGGGGGAACCGCTCTTTGCAGGCCAAAGAGCGGTTCCCCCCGCACCCCCTTCCGAGAAAGCCGTCTTTTTCATTTTCAGGTTATTGATTCGATATCAGGGCTGCGGCATAAAGGATAACCGCAGCCCTTTTGCGGGAGAAAAGCCATGATCGTCGATATCCATACCCACGTCTTTCCGGATAAAATTGCCGCAGCCGCGGTAAATAAGCTGGCCGCCGCATCCCACACCCATCCCTTTTCCGACGGCACCGCCCAGGCCCTGCGCGCCTCCATGCGCGCCGCGGGGGTGGACTATTCCGTGGCGCTGCCCGTTGCCACCGCTCCCCGCCAGGTGCCCCACATCAACGACGCCGCCCTGCGAATGAACGAACACGCGGCGGAAACCGGCGTCCTCTCCTTCGGCTGCATGCACCCGGATTTTCCGGACTGGCACGCCGAGCTGGGCCGCATCGCCCGGGCGGGCATCAAAGGCGTCAAGCTGCATCCCCCGTATCAGGAGGTGGATTTTGACGACCCCCGGTATCTGCGCATCCTGGAGCGGTGCGGCGAACTGGATCTCATCGTCCTCATCCACGCGGGGCTGGACGTGGGGCTGCCGGGCCACCGGGAAGCCACGCCGGAAAAGATCGCCCGGGCCCTCCGTACGGCGGAGCCCGTCACGCTGATCCTGGCCCACATGGGCGGCTGGCAATGCTGGGCGCGGGCGTCGGCCCTGCTGCCGGCTTTTGACAACGTGTATCTGGATACGTCCTTCTCCCTGGGCCCCATGACCCCCCTGACCAAAAGCGATTATCCCCGCCCCGCCTCCCGGCAGCGGCTGACGGAAACGGAATTTACCGACATGATCCGTCTGTTCCGCCCGGATCACATCCTCTTCGGCACCGATTCCCCCTGGGAGGACCAGACCGCCGAGATCGGAAAAATCCGCGCTTTGCCTCTTGCGGACGAGGAAAAAGCCGCCATCCTTGGCGGAAACGCCCGGCGGCTGCTGGGGCTGTGACCGGGGAGGACCGGAAGGGGCGCCGCCCCTTCCGAACCCTGCCGGGGTGGGCGTCCCACCCCGGACCCCGCCGACTGCGGATGCCGCTTTCGTAAAGAACAGCGCTGTTTCCCGCCGTTCCTCGCTTTCGCAGCGGCTTTCGGGCACGGCGTCCGCAGGACGCCAAACCGGTGCGCAGAAGCGCACCGGTGAAAACAAACGAACGACCCTGGGAGAAGCGCTCGCGTTTCTCCCAGGGTCTTCGTTGTTTTCTCAATGCCCGAAAGCGATGATCCGGATTGCCCGCATCTCCAGCCGAGGTCCAGGAGGGGGACCCTCCTGGTTCGGGGGGCCGGGGGGCTGAAGAAGCCCCCCGATCGTCCTTCCGGCGTTTTTACAGTTCGTTCAGCTCCTCCTGATCCACCAGGCGGATGCCCCGGCCCGTCAGGGCGGCGGCAGCCTTATGGTGGCCCGCCACCTTGAAGATCATATAGGCGCTGCCCGCCTGGGCGCCCAGGAAGGCGTACATATATTCCACGTTGGTATTTTCCTCGTTGAGGATAGAGAGCACGTGGCTCAGCCCGCCCGGCACGTCGGGGATCTTCACTGCCAGCACGCTGCTCACGGCGTGGATGAAGCCCGCGTCCTTGAGCACCGTAGTGGTTTTATACAGATCGTCCACGATGATCCGGGCGATGCCGAAATCGCTGGTTTCCGCCAGGGAGAAGGCCCGCATGTCGATCTCGTTTTCCGCCAGCACCCGCGTCAGGTCCGCCAGGGCGCCGGGCTTATTTTCCAGGAACACGGAAATCTGTTTTACGCTCATGGCTGCATCCTCCTTAAATCCTGCGTTTGTCGATGACGCGCACGGCCTTGCCTTCGCTGCGGACGATGGATTTGGGCGCCACCAGGGTGACCTTGGCGGTGAGGCCCAGCATGGTCCGCAGCCCGGCCACCAGCTCCTTCTGCCGCTTTTCGATCTCGCCCACGCTGTCGGTGAACATTTCGGGGGTCATTTCCACCTGCACGTCCAGGGTGTCGGTATAGTTGACGCGGTCCACGATGATCTGGTAATTGGCGGGATAGCCCTGATTGAGCAGCACGGTTTCGATCTGGCTGGGGAACACGTTCACGCCGCGGATGATGAGCATATCGTCGCTGCGGCCCCGGGGCTTGCTCATGCGCACGAAGGTGCGTCCGCAGGAACACTTTTCCCGGCTCAGCACGCAGATATCCCGGGTGCGGTAGCGGATGAGGGGGAAGGCCTGCTTGGTGATGGCGGTGAATACCAGTTCGCCCTGCTGCCCCTCGGGCAGCACCTCGCCGGTATCAGGGTCGATGATCTCGGCGATGAAGTGGTCCTCATTGATGTGCATGCCCTGCTGGGCGGAGCACTCAAAGGCCACGCCGGGGCCGGAAAGCTCCGTAAGCCCGTAAATATCGTAGGCCTTGATGCCCAGGGTCTTTTCGATGTCCCGGCGCATTTCCTCGCTCCAGGCTTCCGCGCCGAAGATGCCCGCCTTCAGCGGGATCTGATCCGGGGTGAGGCCCATTTCCTTCATGCTCTCCCCCAGGTATTCGGCGTAGGAGGGAGTGCAGCAGAGGATGGTGGCGTTCAGATCCCGGATGAACATGATCTGCCTTTCGGTATTCCCGGAGGACATGGGCACCGTCATGCAGCCCACCTTCTGGCTGCCGCCGTGGAGGCCCATGCCGCCGGTGAACAGGCCGTAGCCGTAGCTGACCTGGCACACGTCCTCCGCCGTGGCGCCGGCGGCGGTCAGGGCCCGGGCGGTGCAGTCATCCCACAGGTCCACGTCCGCCTGGGTATAGAAGGCCACCACCCGCTTGCCGGTGGTGCCGGAAGTGGAATGGATGCGCACCACCTGGTCCCTGGGAACGCCCAGCATGCCGTAGGGATAGGCGTCCCGAAGGTCGTACTTGCTCAGGAACGGCAGCTTGTGCAGGTCCTCCGTGCCCTTAATTTCGTCGGGCGTCAGGCCCTTTTCCTCCATTTTTTTACGGTAATAGGGCACGCTGTTCCACACGTGGCGCACCTGCTTGACCAGGCGCTCATCCTGCCAGGCCTTGATCTGCTCCCGGCTCGCGGTTTCGATTTCGGGCTGAAAATAGCGTTCCGCCATAGGCAATTCCTTCTTTCGCGGTAAAATCATTCATAAGCAGATTGATTCAAAAAAGTTTGTCATTCCTGTGTCACGAAAACGGCATTACGGCCGGGAAAGCCGGGATCGGACGCGCTGCGTTTACGCGTTCTTCCCCAGCTCGAAGGCCTTTTTGTTCATTTCCAGGAATTTGGTGGGCACAATGGCCTCTATTGCCTTCTGCCAGGCTTCCTGGGGCAGATCGAAATAGTGGCTGAGCCGGCCCATGAGCACGATGTTCACCGCCTTGCTGCTGCCGGCCTGCTTCGCAAGGGCCAGGCAATCCAGCGCGTCCACCTTCGCCCCGGCGGCGCGCATCTTTTCCACCAGGTTTTCGGGATACTGCGCCGCGCCCGTCACCACGGGCATGGGATCGATCTGCTGGGTGGAGGTGACGATCTGCCCGCCGGGCCGCAGGAAGGACACCCAGCGCGCCGCCTCCAGCAGCTCAAAGGACACGATGAAATCCGCTTCGCCTTTGTCGATGACGGGAGACGCCACCCTGTCGCCGTAGCGCACGTAGGTGACCACGCTGCCGCCCCGCTGGCTCATGCCGTGGACCTCCGAAACCTTCACGTCATACCCCTGCTGCAAAAGCACCTGGCCCAGCAGCTTGCTGGCCAGCAGGCTGCCCTGGCCGCCCACGCCCACGATCATCACATTTTTCGTTTCCATTGCTCACGCCTCCTTCGCCGTGCTCTCAAAGGCATCCACGCGGCACAGCTGGCTGCATACGCCGCAGCCCACGCACAGCGTTTCGTCCACCCGGGCCTTGCCGTCCTTGACGGAGATGGCCGGACAGCCGATGCGCATGCAGCTCTTGCAGCCCACGCACTTGTCCGGATCCACCCGGAGGGGCGGCTTGTGCTTCACATACTTGAGCAGGGCGCAGGGCCGCCGGGAAATGATGACGGACGGCTCCTCCGCCGCCAGCTCCTCCTTCACGGCTTTGTCGCAGGCGTCCAGATCGTAGGGGTCCACCACCCGGACGCGGGCAAAGCCCATGGCGCGGCAGAGGCTTTCCAAGTCGATCTTCCCCGCCGGGTCGCCCTTGATGTTGTAGCCGGTGGTGGGGTTCTGCTGGTGGCCGGTCATGCCGGTGATGGAATTATCCAGAATGATCACCGTGGAATTGGACTGGTTGTAGGCGATATTGGCCAGGCCCGTCATGCCGGAGTGCATGAAGGTGCTGTCGCCGATGACGGCCACGGTCTTATGCTCGCTCTCCGCGCCCCGGGCCTTGTTGAACCCGTGGATGGCGCTGACGGAGGCGCCCATGCAGGCCGTCATTTCAATGGCCGCCAGGGGCGCCACCGCCCCCAGGGTATAGCAGCCGATGTCCCCCAGCACCGTGCACTTGTTGCGGTTCAGGGTATAGAACAGGCCCCGGTGGGGGCAGCCGGCGCACATCACCGGCGGCCGGGCGGGCACCTGCTCGCCCAGGTCCGGCCCCTGCTGCCGGGGAATGCCCAGCTTATCCCGCACGATGTTCTGGCTCAGCTCGCCCAGGGGCGGGAACAGGCTCTTGCCTTCCACGGCCAGGCCCAGCACCCGGCAGTGGTTTTCAATGAAGGGGTCCAGCTCCTCCACCACGATCAGGCGCTGCACCTGCGCAGCAAAATCCCGGATCTTCTTTTCCGGCAGGGGCCAGATCATGCCCAGCTTCAGCACGGGATACCTGTCTCCGCAGGCTTCCTTCACGTACTGGTAGCTGGTGGAGGAGGTGATGATGCCGATGCTCCCGTCGCTGCCCGGCTCGATCCGGTTCAGATCGCTGCTTTCCGCGAACTCGGTCAGCTTTCTCGTCCTTTCCTCCACGATGGGATGGCGGCGAATGGCGTTTCCGGGCATCATCACGTACTTGCCGATGTTCTTTTCATAGGGCTTTGCGGGCACGTCCGCCCGGGGCGACGTTTCCACCGCGGACTGGGAGTGGGCGATGCGGGTGCACATTTTCAGGAACACGGGCGTATCGAACTGTTCGGAGATCTCATACGCCTTTTTCGCAAACGCCAGGGCCTCCCCCGCGTCCGAGGGCTCCAGCATGGGCACCTTCGACGCCCGGGCGTAATGCCGGGAATCCTGCTCGTTCTGGGAGGAATGCATCCCCGCGTCGTCCGCCACGGCGATGACCATCCCGGCGTTGACACCGGTATAGGAAATGGTGAACAGCGGGTCCGCCGCCACGTTGAGGCCCACGTGCTTCATGCCGCAAAAGCTGCGCTTTCCCGCCAGGCTGGCCCCGAAGGCCACCTCCATGGCCACCTTCTCGTTGGGCGCCCATTCGCAGTATACTTCGTCGTATTTGGCCAGCTCCTCGGTGATTTCGGTGCTGGGCGTGCCCGGATAGGAGGACACCACCGCGCACCCCGCCTCATACAGCCCCCGGGCCGCCGCCGCGTTGCCAAGCATCAGTTTTTTCATTTCTTTTCTTCTCCCTGTTCTTCTTTGTTCAGCCCCATCCGCAGGATCATTTCCCGCATGGCGCCGCCGGATTCGTTATCCAGGATGTTCCTGCGCACCCGGCTGATGGTGGCGCTGCTGGCCCCCGTCTTTTCCAGGATCTCCAGATACACCTTGTCCTGCATCAGATACGCCGCCACATCGTAGCGCTGCTCCATGCTGCGCAGCTCCGTGGGGGTGCACAGATCGTCGAAAAACCGTTTGCACTCCTCCGCGTCCCTGAGCTGCACGATGGCCTCGTACAGCGCGTTGCTCCGCTGTTTTTTCGCGTTCCTCGCCATTTTTTCTCCGTCCCCCTCTTTTTCCGGGCGCGCCGCGGCTTTGATTCCGCCTGTATTTTAGCACATTAAAGCGTGTAAGTAAAGCGCGGACGCTGTACTTTTTTAGTACAACGCCCATACAGTCCGCGCCTTGACAAACGCCGCAAAATGCGGTATGCTTCTTTAGCGAATAAAAGCGATAAAGAGTATCGCTGGAAACAGAAAGGATGCCGCCGACATGCCCATTACCGACCTGCTGGAAAGAAACAGCAAGCTCTACGGAAACGAAACCGCCCTGGTGGAAATGAACCCCGAGATCCAGGAGGAGCCCCGGGTCACCTGGCGTGAATATGAACTGATCCAGCCCACCACCGCCACCCCCTACCGCCGGGAGATCACCTGGAGCGTCTTTGACGAAAAAGCCAACCGGGTGGCGAACCTGCTCATGAGCCGGGGCATCCGCAAGGGGCAGAAGGTGGCCATCCTGCTGATGAACTGCCTGGAATGGCTGCCCATTTACTTCGGCATCCTGAAAACCGGGGCCATCGCGGTGCCCCTGAATTTCCGCTATACCGCCGACGAGATCGAATACTGCCTGCGCCTGGCGGACGCGGACGTGCTTTTCTTCGGCCCGGAATTCATCGGCCGCGTGGAGGACATCGTGCCCAAAATCAGCCGGGAAAAGATCCTCTTCTTCGTGGGGGACAACCGGCCCTCCTTCGCCGAAAGCTATAACGAAGCCGTGGCGAACTGCTCCTCCTCCGCCCCCAAGGTGCTCATCGAGGATACCGACGAGGCCGCCATTTACTATTCCTCCGGCACCACAGGCTTCCCCAAGGCCATATTGCTGGACCATACGGCGCTTCTGCAGTCCGCCCGGATGGAGGCCATGCACCACGAAACCACCCATAACGACGTATTCCTCTGCATCCCGCCGCTGTACCACACCGGCGCGAAAATGCACTGGTTCGGCTCGCTCTTCACCGGCAGCCGGGCAGTGATCCTCAAGGGCAATAAGCCCAAGGCCATCCTGGACGCGGTGAGCATGGAAAAGTGCACCATCGTGTGGCTGCTGGTGCCCTGGGCTCAGGATATCCTGGCGGCCATCGAGCGCGGGGACGTGAAGCTGGAGGACTATCAGCTCTCCCAGTGGCGGCTGATGCACATCGGCGCCCAGCCGGTGCCCCCCTCCCTGATCCGGCACTGGCTGCAGTATTTCCCCCATCATAAGTACGATACCAATTACGGCCTGAGCGAATCCACCGGCCCGGGCTGCGTGCACCTAGGCATGGAAAACGTGCGCAAGGTGGGCGCCATCGGCGTGCCGGGCTTCGGCTGGAAATGCAAGATCGTGGACGAAAAGGATCAGCCCGTTCAGCAGGGCGAGGTGGGCGAACTGTGCGTCCGGGGCCCCGGGGTCATGCGGTGCTATTATCACGATCCCAAGGCTACCGCCGAAACCCTCATCAACGGCTGGCTGCACACCGGCGACATGGCCAAGCAGGACGAGGAAGGCTTCATCTTCCTGGTGGACCGCAAGAAGGACGTCATCATCACCGGCGGCGAAAACCTCTACCCCGTCCAGATCGAGGATTTCCTGGCCTCCAACCCCAAGATCCACGACGTGGCCGTGATCGGCCTGCCCGATCCCCGGCTGGGCGAGATCGCCGCGGCCATCATCCAGGTCAAGGAAGGCATGGAGCTCACCGAGGACGAGGTGAACCGCTTCTGCCTGGATCTGCCCCGCTACAAGCGGCCCCGGAAAATCATTTTCGCCAAAGTGCCCCGCAACCCCACCGGCAAGATCGAAAAGCCCAAGCTGCGCCAGCAGTACTGCGGCGTCCGCCTGGTGGAAGCGCAGAACAACGGATAAAAAAACGACGAAAGCAGGGGGGAAACCGTTCTTTGGAGCCCAAAGAACGGTTTCCCCCCTGTACCCCCTTTCCAAGAAAGGCGGCTGAACACAGAATTTTTTGGTTTCCCCCAGCCGGTTTTCGGAGGGGGCGCGGGGGGACCGCTTTTGACACAAAAGCGGTCCCCCCGCCTTTTCTTACTCTCCGTTTCCTTCCCTCTTATCCCGGTAGATCGCGTGCAGCATGCCGGCGATGTTGAACACTTCCCCCAGGAAGCCGCCCAAAGCGCCCACGCCCACATGGCCGTTATACAGCAGCCAGGACACCGAATCCACCATCTTGATCCGGCGCAGGGCGATCATATCCGTCTGCACGAAAGCATAGGTGCCGAAAAACGCGCCGATCACGGGGATCAGGCTCCAGAGCGCGTCCGCCGCGGACGGGCGGTGCAGCGCCAGGAACAGCGCGTACGCCCCCACGCAGGAAACGCAGATCACGAAGTACAAATTTTTTCTTTCCGCCCGGGATTTGTTTTCCGCCTTCAGGAAGGAAAGCGAACGCACCAGGAACACGGCGTTCAGGTAAATGCCCATGCCGCCGCCGGAAAACACATAGCTGCACATGTGAAAGCCCGTAGCCGCCGTGTGCAGGAGAAGCAGCGTGCGCTTCTTCCTGGAATGGAAGGCAAGGATATTCAGCACCATCCCGATCAGGCTCAGGACGGTGCCGTAGTATTCCCTTTTCAATCAGGTTGCCGCCTTTCCCCGGTTTCAGCCCGGCAAACCCCGGGACTGACGGTCCATATCCTCCACCACGATATCGTGGATCTCGCCCAGGGTGGCGCAGTATTTCAGCACTTCCCAGGGCTCGTTGGTGTGGAAATGGATCTTGATCAGCTCGTCGTCGCCCACGGCCAGCAGGCAGTCGCCCTTGAGGTTTTCCAGGAAATAATCCCGGATCTCGTCTTCGTCCAGGTCGTGGCCTTCGATGAGCAGCTGGGTATCGTAACGGGGGTCGATCATGGTAAGTTCCTTCCTTTCGTTCATACAATGGCGATCCGGGTGCGGTTCACCGCGCCGGAGAGGATCTTCTCAATGGGATAGCGGGCGTTGGCGATATACACCTCCACCCCCGTGCGGGCGGAGCGCAGGGCGTATTCCAGCTTCGCCCCGGCGCCGTTGGCCCCGGCCCGGGACGCGCCCACGCAGTGGCCCTGCCAGTCCCGCACCTTCTTTTCCAGGCGCTCCGCGTCCGGCGCCGTGATCTCCCGGACCAGGGTGGCCGGGTCCTGAGGGTCGGCGTAGATGCCCTCGGTGGAGGTGAGCAGGATCAGCTTTTTCGTGCGCACCAGCTCGGCGATCACGGCGGCGGTTTCGTCGTTGTCCACGCACTCCACCACCGGGGTGTCCGGATGGCTGGCCTGCAGGGAGGTCAATTCCATCTTGCGGTTTTCCTCGTCGCTGACGCAGTCGTTATAATTGATGATGGGGATAGCCCCCTGCTGCGCCGCCCGCTGCAAAAGGCCAAAGAGGTGCTGCCGCTTCTGGGGGTCGTTGAAATGGTTGTGCTCCACCAGCACCTGCCGCACCCCGTATTCCGGGCGGATGAAGCGCCGGTAGGTCTCCATCAGCACGGCCTGGCCCTGGGCGGAATAATCGGTCTTGTTCTGCTCCGGGTCGCCCCCCAGGGCTTTCCCGGTGCGCTTCAAATAATCCAGCCGCCCGATCTCCGTGGCCCCGGAGGACACCAGCAGCATCCCGGGCCTGAGCTCGCTGCTGAGCCGGGCAAAAATATTATAGTCGATATCGTTGTCCTCCCGGCGGATCAGCGCCATGGACCCGATCTTGATCACCAGTTCAATGCCGCCTGTCACCACGATTCCTCCCGTCACAGCGCCGCCCGGATAGCGGAAAGCAGTTCGCCGTATTCCTCGAAGGCGGGCAGCTCCGGGTGATCGCGCTTGATCTGCTCGGTGCTGCGGAAAAGGAACCCCGCCTTGCTGGCCTGGATCATGGCCAGGTCGTTGTAGCTGTCCCCGGCGGCGATGGTATCAAAGCCCACGGACTGCAGCACCCGCACCGTGGCCAGCTTGGATTTTTCCACCCGCATTTTATACCCCGTCACCATGCCGTCCGGCGCCACCTCCAGGGTGTTGCAGAAAATGGTGGGCCAGCCCAGCTTTTTCATCAGGGGCGTGGCAAACTGGGTGAAGGTGTCGCTGAGGATGATCACCTGGGTGATCTCCCGGAGCGCGTCCAGGAATTCCTTCGCGCCCGGCATGGGATCCACAGTCTGGATGACCCGCTGGATTTCCCTCAGCCCCAGCCCGTGGTCCCTGAGGATGCCCAGCCGCCACTTCATCAGTTTATCGTAATCCGGCTCGTCCCGGGTGGTGCGCTTGAGCTCCGGGATCCCGCTGGCCTTTGAAAACGCGATCCAGATTTCCGGCACCAGCACACCCTCCAGATCCAGGCAAACCACGTTCATGCTCTCATCCTCCCCCTTCGCATCCCGATGATTGTATCATACCGCCGCCCGTTTTTCAATACCGGGGCCTTGCGCGTTGCCCCGGATCATGCTATGATACCCGGGAAAGGAGCGTGGATCCCCATGCTGATCCCCATTCGCGTCGATTCCATGAAAGCCGCGGAGACGCTGAGCAACGTGTGCAAGCAGTTCCCGCAGGAAATCTTCCTGCGCTCCCACGTATACTGCATCGACCCCAAATCCACCCTGGGCATCCTGGCCATGATGTATTCCGCCAAAGACGGCATGACCCTGGATACCGCCGATATGCCCGATGCGGACGCGGAAAAGCTGCGCGCCGCCCTGCAGGATTTTGTGATCGGATGACCCGGAGCGAAAAAGCCCCCGCCGCCTGCGCAGAACAGACGGCGGGGGTTTTGCATATCAGAAAGCAGTTTTTTTTCAGTTCCTTTTCCAGGGCGTCCGCGTACCGCTGCACCGTAGGGCCCAGCCCCTTCAGCCACTGCTTCACATCGTCCCTGTCCCTGTACGCCATGGGCTCCCGCCTGACCGCCAGGGCTTTCCGCAGGGGTTCTTCCTCCTCAAAAATGTGCTCCCGCAGCGCCCAGACGCCGGCGCCGGTCTTTGAAATCACGCCGCCGTACCGGAGGGTGTAGATGCACCGGGCGATATCCAGCAGCCATCCGCAGGAATAAAGACTCCCGTTCGTCCGGACGGCGCAGCGGCGAATGGCATCGTAATGCCGCCTGACCGCCTCCGCCAGCGCATCCCGGGACGGCGCGGTGAAAATGCTCCTGTCCCCGCCGCCGCAGACGCACCGCCCGTACTTCGCCAGCTCAAAGGCGGAAAACGCATCCTGCGCGTAGCTGTCCGTGATCCGCTGGCCGGAGGTGCCCCAGTAAACCAAGCGGGTAAACGAGCCGGAAAGGTATTCCGCTTTTTCTGCGATGATCCCTTCAAAGGCCCGGTAATACCGGTTTTCCGGCTCTTCCTGCGTCATTTCCTGCCTGAGCATCAGCAGCGCCCCGGCCTGGCCGGGCGTGATCTGCCCGTTCGTGAGAACCAGCAGGTCAATGTCGCTCCAGCCCGGCCGGAAATCATCCAGCACCACGCTGCCGTACAGCCAGACCTCCGGCGGCTTTCCGCCCAGGATGCCGGTGATCCTGTCCGCCATTTTTGCGATTGACTGATCCATTTGATCCTTGCTTTCCCGGGGCCGGCGCACAGGCCCCGCGCGTCACTGATGCTTCATGGTGAGCAGATGGATCTGAGGCCTGGCCCCCAATCGCACCGGCAGCACCGACGTGCCCACTCCGTTGCTCACCAGGATATCCGCCCCGTTTTCCCGGTACCAGCCGGAGCGATACCGGTCCCCCAGGTCGCTGGAGGAATGCAGGCTATGGCCGAACAGGGCCACCTGGCCCCCGTGGGTGTGCCCGCACAGGGCCAGGCGGTAAAACGGCCCGCCGGGGGCCTCGTACGTCTGCGGCAGGATGTCCGGCGTGTGGGGTACGAACACCGTAAAGTCTGCCCCGGCGCACAGCCTTTGCGCTTTTTCCAGGTCCGGGAATCCGTTGTAGTAATCGTCCACCCCGGCGAAGGCGACGGTCTGCCCGTCCTTCGTGAGCGTCCATACGTCGTTCACCAGGGGGATCACGCCGTTTTCCCGCATGGCCGCCGTCAGCTTATTCAGGTTTTCTTCCGGCAGCGTGCGGTCGTGGTTCCCCACCGTGGCGGCCACCCCCAGCCGGGCTTTGAAGCCGGGATGCAGCGCAAAGAAGGCGATGGCGCCGTCCGAATCCTCGCCGTAATCCCCGCCCAGCAATATCACGTCCGCCTCCAGCGCGTTCACCCGTTCTGCCAGAAGGCGCACCCGCTTTTCCGGGAACAGCGCGCCGTAATGGATGTCGGACAGGAATACGATCCGCAAGCCGTCGAAGGCCTCCGGCCATTCGGGAAACGCGCAGGCTGTCTCCACGGTATCCAACTGCGCCGCCAGATACAGCGGGTAAAACAGCGCGCAGCCCGCCGGCAGCAGCATCAGCAGCCTGCCGGACCAGCCTGTTTTATGGGCCCGTTTCCTGATCTTTTTTCCCACGCGCTTTCCCTCCGCCCCGCCGTTTTTTTCATTGTATCATATTCGCCCCGCCGGCGCAAATTCTCCCTTTCTTCATTGACACGCCCGCCGCCGCCGTTTATAATGAAAGCAATCAACGGCAAGGAGGTCTTTTTATGCGCGTACTGCTCACCGGCGGCGCCGGCTACATCGGCTCCCATACAGCCCTGGCTTTGCTCAACGCCGGTTACGACGTGGTGGTATTGGATAACCTGAGCAATTCCAGCCCCGAAGCCTTCCGACGGGTGGAGGCGCTGACGGGGAAAAAGGCCCCCCTGATCATCGGCGACTGCACGGACGGGGATACCGTAAGGGCCGTGTTTGAAAACCACGGCCCCATCGACGCGGTGATCCACTTCGCCGGGCTCAAGGCCGTGGGCGAATCCGTGGAAAAGCCCCTGGATTATTATCAGAACAACCTGGACGCCACCATGGCGCTGTGCCGGGTGATGCCGGAATACGGCTGCCGGGCGCTGGTGTTTTCCTCCTCCGCCACGGTGTACGGCGTCACCCAGGAAATGCCCCTCCGGGAGGATTTCCCCACCGGCTGCACCAACCCCTACGGCTGGACCAAGTGGATCAGCGAACGGATCTTGACGGACGTAGCGAAGGCGGATCCCTCCCGTTCCTTCGTGCTGCTAAGGTATTTCAACCCCATCGGCGCCCACGAAAGCGGCCGTATCGGGGAAGATCCCGCCGGCATCCCCAACAACCTGATGCCCTACATCTGCCAGGTGGCCTCCGGGAAGCTGGATCACCTGCGGGTGTTCGGAAACGATTACCCCACCCGGGACGGCACCGGGGAAAGGGATTACATCCACGTGATGGACCTGGCGGAGGGCCATCTGGCGGCGCTGGATTACGCCCTGAAAAACAGCGGCGTCGAGGTTTTCAACCTGGGCACCGGCACCCCTTACAGCGTGCTGGATATCGTGCGCGCCTTCGAGGAAGCCAACGGCCTTACGATCCCCTACGAGATCACCCCCCGCCGCCCCGGCGACATCGCCGTATGCTACGCCGACGCCTCCCGGGCCAGGGACGTCCTGCACTGGCAGGCCAAGCGGGATCTGAAGCAGATGTGCCGGGACGCCTGGAACTGGCAGAAGCACAACCCCCGGGGATACGGAGACAAATAAACACGGATGATCTTACGCAAAAAACAGGCCCGCGCCTTTCAGCGCCGGCCTGTTCTTCGTCGTATCCCAAAGTGCCGCTGCCCTCTATTTTTTCACCCGCTATGTTAAGCAGGCCGGTGCCCAGCGGAAGCTTCTGCCGTCCCCTGGCGTGCATGGCACGGGGGCATGACATCCGACGACCTGTCCCGGGTTCCGTTTTATGAAATGTGGGTAAAAACAGAACGCTGGCGAACACCCCAGGATGCTTCAACGGTATTATTATATGCGGCCCGCCGCATCTTGTCAAGTCGAAAACGGGGCGTTTTTTTCCGTTTCCGCCATTTTTCTTCCTTCCGCCAGGGCGCGCACCCGTCCGGCGTACAGATCGCACAGCTCGTGGGCAAATTCCGTGTCCCCCGCCTCGGCGGTGATCCGCACCGCGCCCCGGTGGGCGTCCGCCGCCACGGTGGCAAATCCCCGGGGATGGGAAAACCGCACGCCCTCCCCCAGCACATGGGGCGTCTGCGCGGTCTGCCACAGCTGCCGCACCACCCGGCCTTTGTCCTCCGTCCGGCAGGGGATCTCCCGGGTGACCAGATGGGTTCTGGGCGTTTCCGCCATCCACGCTTCCAGGGGTTTTTCCCGAAGGGAACGGCAGATCAGCAGCATCGTGGCCAATCCGTCCTCCGCCGCCGTGCGCTGCCGGGCGCAGGCGTCGCTTCCGTCCGGCGGCTGCAGGGCCGAGATTTCCTCCGCCGCCCGGGGCGTGCCCGGCAGGTCATACAGTTTCCCCTGCTCCCGGTGAAGCAGCAGCAGCCTGAGCAGCGCCGTCTGCTCCGGGGCATACACCGTGTCCCGGGTGAAAAGGGATACGCTTTCCCCGTCCGGCGCCAGCAGGAAGCCGGTTTCTCCCGGCTCCGGCAAGGGCGGCGTTTCTGCCGTGCGCACCCGCGATACGCCCATGCGCCGCAGCGCCTCCGCCGCCAGATGCCGCAGGGGCCCGCTGGCGCAGCAGACCAGCACCGGCAGCGCCGTTTCCCGCCCCGCGTCCCCCGGCAGCAGGGCGGAGAGGTACACCGCCTCCGCCCCGGTCAGATGCGTCACCTCTCCCGAGCCGTCGAACGCCGGAGGCAGGTCCTGCCGCAGCACGCAGGCGCTGACGGCGCTCTGCTGCCGGGCGGACAGGGCCCTTCCCTGGCGGTCGGCAAAGCGCAGCGCGCCGCCCCCGGCATAAGTGCCGCCCTCCAGCCGCAGCGCCCGGATCAGGGTGCGCAGCATGGGCCAGGTAACGTCCCCGGCGCCGAATACCTTCGCCCCGGCGGCGGCCAGCGCCCCTTCGGCCAGGGATCGCAGCGCCCCGTCCGGCCCGCCTACGATCACCATTCGCGCTCCCGTCACCTTCCGGTACGCGCTGCACAGGGCGCACACGTCCCCGGGATCCGTGCAGGCGGCCCCGGCGGCGCTCCATTGGGGCGCGGCCACGTCCTCCGTCACCACGTTCCGGGCCGCCACCGCCCCGGGAGCCACCTTCAGATGGGGCCACACCCGCACCCCGGGCCGCAGCACCGCGTAAGGGCCCGCCACGGCCCCCGGGCCCAGGGCGCAGCCCTCGCCCGTTTCCGCCCCGGACCGGACGGCCGCGCCCGTGCACAGCACGCTGCCCGCCACCCGTGCCTTGCTTCGCACCGCCGCCCGGGTCCACAGGCAGCTGTCCGTCACCGCCGCGCCTTCGCCCACCACGGCGTCCGGGCCCACCGCGGACCGGATCACCCGCGCCCCCGGCCCGATCACCGCCCCGGGGCCGATCCAGCATTTTTCCCCGATCTCGGCGGCGGGGTCCACCCGGGCGGCGGGGTCCACCCCCGCGGGATGCGGCAGGCGCACCCGGCCCGAAAGCAGATCCTGCTGCGCTTTCAGGTACGCCCGCAGATCCCCGATATCGCACCAGTAGCCGTCCGTTTCATAGCCGTATACGGGCAGCCCCGAACGCACCAGCGCCGGGAACACATCCTTGCCGAAATCCGGCATGCCCCCCTCGGGGATGTGGGCAAAGATCTCCGGCTCCAGGATATAGATGCCGGTGTTCACCAGATCGCTGACCACCTCGCCCCAGGCGGGCTTTTCCAGAAAGCGGGTGATCCGCCCCGATCCGTCCGTCACCACCACGCCGTAGGGCAAAGGGATCCCCACCCGCTTGAGCACCAGCGTGGCGACGGCCCCTTTTTCCAGATGAAAGGCCATCGCTTGGGTCAGATCGCAGTCCGTCAGCCCGTCCCCGGAGAGGACGAAGAACGTATCCTTCAGTTCGTTCATGGCCATGCGCAGGCTGCCCGCCGTGCCCATGGGCACGGTTTCTTCATAGTAGCGCAGGCTGACGCCCCATTTTTCCCCCCGGTGCAGCGCGTCCCGGATGCACTTGGGGCGGTACCACAGCGTGCTCCCGATCCGGGTGATGCCGTGCTGCCGCATCAGCCGCAGGGCATAGCCCATGCACGGCTCCCCCAGCAGGGGCACCAGCGGCTTGGGCAGGCTGCACGTCAGCGGCTGCAGGCGCACCCCCTCTCCCCCCGCCATGATGATTGCCTGCAGGCCCATGCGCATCGCTCCCCGATCCTGTTTTCACCCTTATCCTGCCCGCCTTTTTCCCTCGCTATGCCCCGATAGCCGCCGCCGTTTTTTGTTAACTTATTGTAAATCGTGGGCCGAAACCCTTGCCTTTTTAAAAAAATAGTGCTATTTTATTTAAGAAAAACGCAACCGGAAGGTTAAATTACATTTTTTGGAAGGAGCCGGGAAATGGAGATCAACTGGTATCCCGGCCATATGGCCAGGGCAAAGCGGCTGCTCAGCGATCAGCTGTCCCGGGTGGACGTGGTGATCGAGCTGTGCGACGCCCGGCTGCCCCGGTCCAGCCGCAATCCGGATCTGATGCGGCTGACGGAAAAGAAGGAAAAAGTACTGCTGCTGGGCAAGAGCGACCTGGCGGACCCGGCGCTTACCAAGCAATGGACCCGGCGCTTTCAGCAGGAGGGCGCGCGGTGCCTTGCCCTGGATATGAACCGCCAGGCGAAGGCGGCGCTGGCCCTGATCGAGCAGGCAGCCCGGGAGACCGTGGACCGGGCGGCTCAGCGGGGCATCAAAAAAACCGTGCGGGCCATGATCGTGGGGGTGCCCAACGTGGGCAAATCCACCCTCATCAACCGTCTCCACGGCGGCGCTGTGGCGAAGGTGGGCGATATGCCGGGGGTCACCCGGGCCAACCAATGGGTGAAGGTGACGCCGTATCTGGAGCTGATGGATACGCCGGGGCTGCTCTGGCCCCGGCTGGACGATCCCCTGGCCGCCCGGCGGCTGGCCTACATCGCCGCCATCCGGGACGAGGTGCTGGACACCGCCCAGCTCGCCATCCAGCTGCTCACCGATCTGATCGCGGCGGCCCCCGAAGCGGTGCAGGCGCGCTTCAAAATCGACGATCTTTCCCTCCGCGGCCCGGAGCTGCTGGACGCGGTATGCCGCGGGCGGGGCTTCCTGATGAAGGGCGGCGTGTGCGACACCGACCGGGCCTGCAGGATCGTGCTGGACGAATTCCGCGCCGGCAAGCTGGGCCGGATCACCCTGGAAGCGCCCGGAGAGGAAAACGGCAATGAATAAACGGGAAGAAAAGCTGCAAACCCTGATCCAAACCGACGCGCCCCTGTGGGAAAAAGGCATTGCCTTCGCCGGCATGGACGAGGCGGGCCGCGGCCCCCTGGCGGGCAGCGTGGTGGCCGCCTGCGTGGTGATGCCGCCGGAGCCCCTGCTCCTGTGGGTGGACGACAGCAAAAAGCTCTCCCCCGCCCGGCGGGAAAAGGTCTATGACGAGATCCTGAAAACTGCGGTATTCGTGGGCGTGGGCGAAGCGACGGCGGCGGAGATCGACGAAATCAACATCCTGGAGGCCACGAAAAACGCCATGCGCCGGGCGGCGGCGGGCGCGCCGGCCTCCTTGTTCCTCATCGACGCCGTGCAGGGCCTGGGATTGCCCGGGGAGGAGAGGGGCATCATTCATGGGGACGCGCTGTGCTATTCCATCGCGGCGGCCAGCATCGTGGCGAAGGTGACCAGGGACCGGCAGATGCCGGAATTGGACCGGCTGTATCCCGGCTACGGCTTTTCGCAGCACAAGGGCTACGGCACCGCGCAGCACATCGCGGCGCTCCGGCAGCTGGGGCCCTGCCCGGCCCACCGGCGCAGCTTCATCGGGCATTTCGTATGAACGGATACAAAACCGGCCTGCGGGGCGAGGGCCGCGCGGCGCTTTATCTGCGGCTGCACGGCATGCGCATCCTGGAAAGGCGCTTCCGCGTGCCCCACGGGGAAATCGACCTGATCGCCCGGGACGGGGACTGCACCGTGTTCGTGGAAGTGAAGGCCCGGCCCCGGGGCGAAGCGGGAGACGGCCTGGCCGCCGTCAACGCCGAAAAGCGGCGGCGGCTGCGCTACGCGGCCAACGCTTATCTGGCCGTCCATCCCGCCGTGCAGGTGCGCTTCGACGTGATCGAGATCACCGCCGTCGGCCTGCGCCATATCAAGAATGCATTTTAATGAGGTAGGTATGAAAAAAAGCGATCGGTATCTGCTCATCGCCGCGGCGGCGGTGATCCTGGCGGCGGCAGCCCTGCTTCTGCTGCGGCCCGCCCCCGTCCGCAACGATGGCAGCGATCTGCTTCGCAACGGCGCTTTTGTGCCCAACAGCGAAGGGTTCCCCGACGGCTGGTATACCGACGAATGGCTGCATCAGGCGGGCAGCACCGAATACGACGTCGTTCAGGAGGACGGCGTGACCGCCGCGCACATCAAAAACATCCGGGCCAACGACGCGCGCTTCGTCCAGGAAGTGGCCGTTTCCCCCGACACGCTGTACTGCCTGCGGGGTTATATCAAGGCGGACGCCCAGGGCGGGCGCGGCGCCAATCTGTCCGTGGCCGATCTGTTCGTGTTCACCGATGCCGTTTATGACACCGCCGGCGAATGGCAGGAGGTGCGCCTGTACGGCCGCACAGGGGAAGACCAGCACAGCGTCACCGTGTTCGTCCGGCTGGGCGGATACAGCGGGGAGGCGACGGGCGAGGCCTGGTTCCGGGACGTGACACTCTGCGCGGTCAGCGAAGTCCCCGCGCAATACCCGGTTTATTCCTGGTATGCCGCTCCCGCCGCCGTAGCGCCGGCGCCTGCGGAGAATACGGCCGACAGCCGCGCCAAAACCGCCCTCCTGCGCCTTCTGCTGATCAGCGCCGCCTATATCGTCCTTTTCGCGGTGCTGTGCAGCTTCTGCCGCGTCCGCGATCCCCTGCCGGCGCTGCGTCCCGAAAAGCGGTGGGCGCCCTGGCTGGCCTTCGGGCTGATCCTGGGAGCGGCCCTGGCGTTGCGGCTTCTGATCGCCGCGTTCATGACGGGCTACGACGTGGACGTGGGCTGCTTCACCGGCTGGGCCAGCCGCATGACCGTCAAAGGACCGGCGGATTTCTACCTGAAAGACACGCCGGATCAGACCTACGTCTGCGATTATCCCCCCGGATACCTGTGGATCCTGGGGCTGATGGGCCTGATCGGGCGGTGGCTGGGCACCGGCGTCACGGAATTCATGATCAAGCTGCCCCCCATCCTGGCGGATCTGGGGCTGTGCGCGCTGCTGTTCTGCGTGAGCAGGAAACGGGTGGGGCCTCTGCCCGCGCTGATGCTCACCGCGGCCTACGCCTTCAATCCCCTCCTGCTCTGGACCGGCGCAGCCTGGGGCCAGGCGGACGCCCTGATGGTGCTGACGCTGTTCATGACGGTGCTCTGGGCCATCGACGGCAAATGGGCCCTGGCGCTGCCCATGTACGTTCTTTCCATCCTGATCAAGCCCCAGTCGCTGATGTTCGGCCCCCTGGGGCTGGCGGTGCTGATAGTTTATCTGATCCGCAGCTATAAAACAAAAACGCAGCGCCAGGCGTGGATCCAGACGGGCATCGGCCTGGGCGCCATGGCCGTCCTGGCGGCGCTGATCGTGCTGCCCTTCTCCCCAAAACAGCCCTGGGACTGGCTGCTGACGCTGTACCGGAGCACCATGAACGAATACGGCTACGTCACCGTAAACGCATGCAACCTGTTTTTCCTGCTGGGGAAAAACTGGATGTCTGCGGCGGACAACGTCCAGCCAGGCCTGCCGGTGCTGCTGGGGGTGTTCCTGGTCGCCGTGCTGCCGCTGCTGCTGGTCTGGGGGCTGAAGGGCGATCACACCCTGAAGAACCGCCCGGCCCGGCTGCGCTTCTTTGTCACCGCCGGCCTGGTCTGCGCCCTGGCCCTGTCCCTGGCGGCGCTGTCCCTGATGCACAGGCTCAATTATGCGATGCTGGGCACCGTGATGATCGTGTACTGCGTATCGCTGTGCTGCGCGTGGCTCGTGCTCTCCGGGCAGATGGAAAATCTGCCCGTCTACGGGGCGATCCTGCTGCTGATGCTGTTCAATACCGCCACCATGATGCACGAAAGATACCTGGTGACGGCGGTGGTGCTGCTGCTGCTGGGCTGGGTGCTGAAAAAGGATGCCAGGCTTCTGTGGCTGGCCCTGGGCATAACGGTGGCGGGCTTCCTGAACGTGGGCTGCGTGCTGGACCGCAACAACCGCATCGGCGGCTACGACGGGCATCTGGACGCGCCCAACGGCGTGATCCCCATTCACAGCGACATGACGGTGCCCGAATACCTGTCCGCCGCCCTGAACAGCGCGCTTTGCGCCGCATCGGTGGCTTTCGGCGCCCTGCTGTGCAGAAACGAGGAAAGGAAACCGCTGAAAATGCAGAAAGCTTCCGCTTTCCCCTCTCCCTCCCCAAAGCCGTTCTCCCTGCGGAATGCGGCGGTGATGCTGGGGATCACGGCGCTGTACGCCGTGCTGGCCTTCGTGAACCTGGGCTCCGCAAAAGCCCCCCAGACCGGCTGGGCCTGCCAGGAACCGGGAGAAACCGTGGTGTTCGATCTGGGCCAGGAGCGCACCTTCCAGGTGCTGTATTACGCGGGCATCCAGAACAACAGCAGCTACTGGGACCAGGTAAGGCAGGAAAACGTGGAGATCCCCGGCTCCTTCACCGTGGAGGTCGGCAACGACGGCCAGGCCTGGAATATGTACATGACCAGCCAGGTCTACAACGGGGACTGCTTCAAATGGAAATACCTGAGCGACACCCCCCTGACCGGCCGGTATGTTCGCCTCATTGCCGATAATTACGATCTGTCCCTCTTTGAACTGCTCTTCCGGGATCCGGAAACGAAGGAAGGCTTCTCCGCCGTTTCCGTCACCGATTCCCTGGGCAATGAAGCCGCCGCCTGCCTCAACGACGAAACGGGCACCCTGGAGGGCGAGCCGGGCTGGTACAACTCCACCTATTTCGACGAGATCTATCACGCCCGCACTGCCTACGAGCACCTGCATGGGATTTACCCCTACGAAACCACCCATCCGCCCCTGGGCAAGGTGATCATCAGCTGGTTCGTCGCCATCTTCGGCATGACGCCCTTCGGCTGGCGCTTTGCCGGGGCGCTGGCGGGGGTGCTGATGCTGCCGGGAATGTACCTGCTGGGCCGGCTGCTCACCCGCCGCAGCTGGGGCGGGCTTGCGGCCATGGCGCTCATGGCCCTGGATCTGATGCACTTCACCCAGACCCGCATCGCCACCATCGACAGCTTCGTGGTGCTCTTCATCATCTGGATGACGTATTTTATGCTGCGCTGGTTCTTCCTGGATGATCCGCAGCTTCCCCTGTGGAAGACGCTTTTGCCCCTGGGGCTGTCCGGGCTGATGATGGGCCTGGGCATCGCCAGCAAATGGACGGGCTGCTACGCCGGGGCGGGCCTGGCGATCATATTCTTCTTCGGCGTTTTCCGCCGCGCCCGTTTGATCCGGGAGGCGAAGCGCTGCCCTGAAAAGAAACGCACGCCTGCCCAGGCCGCCGCAGCGAATGACGGCGTACGACGGCTGCTGCTTACGGTGGCCAGCTGCTTCCTGTTCTTCATCGCCGTGCCCGCGGGGATCTATTATCTTTCCTACATTCCCTATTTCGCCCCCTCCGGCGGGGTCACGGTGCAGAAGATCATCCAGGCGGCTGAGGGCATGTTCGCATACCACAGCGAATCGGGCCGGGGCACGGAGCATTGGTTCAATTCGCCCTGGTACCAGTGGCCCATCATCGGCAAGCCCATGTGGTACGCGGGGGACACCTGGGAGCCCGCGGGCTACCAGTCCTCCATCATGGCCATGGGCAATCCCGCGGTGTGGTGGACGGGGCTGATCGCGCTTGTGTGCGTCCTGTGCGTCTGGGTGCGGCGGCATCTGCGATCGGACCGCACCTTTGACCTGCGCGCCCGGGAGGACGATCCCCGCTGGGCGCTGCTGCTGATCTGCTTCGCCGCCCAATACCTGCCCTGGATCCTGGTGCCCCGGGGAACGTATATTTACCATTACTTCCCCAGCGTCCCCTTCATCATCCTGTGCACCGCGCTGTGCCTGGACCGCCTGAGCGAGAAGCACAGCCGCACGGCGCTGGGGCTGCTCATCGCGCTGCTGTGTGCGGCCGCGGCGCTGTTTATTGCCTTCTTCCCCTACGCCAGCGGCGTCGCCGTGCCGCAGAAATGGCTGGATACCATGGCGTGGTTCTCCAACCCCGAAACCGGCTACAAATGGCTTTGGTACTGACGAAAAAGAGGGGAGGTGCGTATCTGTGCTGGCGCAAACGCTGTGCTTCGCCCTGCAGGGGGTGGACGGATTCCCCGTGCGGGTGGAAACGGACGTGGCCGGGGGCTACGTCAGTTCCTTCTCCCTGGTAGGCCTGCCGGACACCGCCGTCCGGGAAAGCCGCGACCGGGTCACCGGCGCGCTGCGCAATTCCGGCTTCGCTATGCCCACCGGGAAAATCACCATCAATCTCTCCCCCGCCGATCTGCGCAAGGAAGGCGCGGCCTTTGATCTGCCCATCGCCGTATCCCTGCTGGCGGCCAGCCGGCAGTCTCCCCTCCGGGATCTGGACCGGGTGCTTTTGCTGGGCGAGCTTTCCCTGGACGGGGCGCTGCGCCCGGTGCGGGGCGTGCTGTCCCTGGTGATCGCCGCTCGGCAGGCGGGCATCACCCAGGCGGTGATCCCTGCGGACAACGCGGCGGAGGTGCAGTCCCTGACCGGGATGCTGATCTATCCCGCCCGCAGCCTTTTCGACGTGGTGGAGCATCTGACCGGCAAAGCGCCCCTTCCCGCCCAGATCCAGACCCGCTATGAGGATCAGCTCACCGACAGCCAGCCGCTGATGGACCTTTCCCTGGTGAAAGGCCAGCAGGGCGCCCGGCGCGCCCTGGAAATCGCCGCGGCCGGCGGGCATAACCTGCTTTTCGTGGGCAGCCCCGGCAGCGGGAAAACCATGATGGCCCGGTGCCTGCCCGGCATCCTGCCCCGGATGACCTTCGAGGAGGCCTGCGAAAGCACCCGCATCCATTCGGCGGCGGGGCTGCTGCGCCCCGGCCAGGGGCTGCTCACCGAGCGCCCCTTCCGCGCCCCGCATCACGCCGTGTCCGCCCCTGCCCTGGTGGGCGGCGGCAGCGACGCAAGGCCCGGGGAAATTTCCCTGGCCCACAACGGCGTGCTGTTCCTGGACGAGCTGCCCGAGTACGCCCCCAACGTGCTGGAAGCGCTGCGCCAGCCCCTGGAGGACGGCATCGTTACCGTGTCCCGGGTGAAGGCCCGGGCGCAGTACCCCTCCCGGTGCATGCTGGTGGCGGGCATGAACCCCTGTCCCTGCGGCTATTACGGCAGCCGGGTGCGGCAGTGCCGCTGCGGGGAATACGCCATCCGGAAATACCTGAGCCACATTTCCGGCCCGCTTCTGGACCGGATCGACCTGCAGGTGGAGGTGGACGCGGTGCCGGTGAACGAGATCCAGTCCGCCGCCTCCGCCGAATCCTCCGCCGCCGTCCGCGCCCGGGTGCAGCAGGCCCGGGATCGGCAGCAAAAGCGCCTGGCCGCCCACGGCTTCCGCTGCAACGCGGATATGGACGCGGCGGCCCTGAAGGAGCTGTGCCCCCTGACCCGGGAAGCCCAGCAGCTGCTTTCCGCCGCGGTGGAGCGCATGGGCATGAGCATGCGGGGCTACACCCGCATCGTCAAGGTGGCCCGCACCATCGCGGATCTGGCCGGGGAGAGCGATATTTCCCCCGCCCACATCGCCGAGGCCGTACAGTACCGCGCCCTGGACAGCAAATATTGGGGGACCTGAAATGGAATTCACGAAAGACAAGCTGGCCCGCATCTGGCTGCAGTGCGCGCCCATGGGCGTGTGGAGCCGCCTGCGGGAATGGAAGGAGCACCTGGGCGGCGCGGAGCAGCTGTGGGACGTATTTTCCCCGGATTTCCATGCCCTGCTGGGGGATCAGGCCTACGCCCAGCTGGCGGACAGCCGGAAAAACGGCTGCCGGGAGATCCTGTACCAGCTGGATTCGCTGAAGATCCGGCCGCTGTTCCTGGGGGATGGGGATTATCCCGCCGCCCTTGCCCGGATCCCCGATCCGCCGGACGTGCTCTTCTGCCGGGGACAGCTTTTCCCGGACGGCCACGCCGCCGCGGTGGTGGGCGCCCGCAGCGCCACCCGCTACGGCCTTGCCCATGCCCGGCGCATCGCCCGGGAGCTGGCCGCCGCCGGCGTTACGGTGGTCAGCGGCCTGGCCCGGGGCGTGGACGCCGCGGCTCACGAGGGCGCCCTGGACGCGGGCGGGCATACCGTCGCCGTGCTGGGCAGCGGCCTGGGCCAGCTCTATCCCCCGGAAAACCGGGATCTGGCCAGGCGCATCCTGGAATCCGGCGGCGCCATCGTATCCGAGCTGGCGCCGGACGCTCAGCCCATATCCTATCACTTTCCCGTGCGCAACCGCATTATTTCCGGGCTCAGCGGCGCGGTGGTCCTGATCGAAGCCCGGCAGAAAAGCGGCACCCATTCCACCGTGAACCACGCCCTGAACCAGGGGCGGGAGGTATTCGCCCTTCCGGGCAGCCTGGACGCGCCGGGCAGCGAGCTGCCGCTGCAGCTGCTCAAGGAAGGCGCCCAGATCTGCACCTGCGGCCAGGACGTGCTGTCCTTCATGGGCTGGAACGCTCCGCCGGCAGTACAGAGCACCTTCCTGCCCGACGAGGAGGAAAGCGACCCCATCCTGCGGGCCCTGGCCCTGGAGGAAAAAACCCTGGAGGAGCTGATCGGGGAAACGGGGATCCCCGCCGCCCAGCTCAGCGCCCAGCTGACTTTGCTGGAGATCAACGGAAAAATCGAACGCCGTGCCGGCCGGGCCTACGCCCGGGCCCGAGCCTGAGGAGCAATAGGAGGAAACAACCGTGGCAACTGCAACCAAACTGATCATCGTGGAATCCCCTGCGAAAGCCCGCACCATTGCGAAATTCCTGGGAAGGGGGTACAAGGTGGAAGCCTCCCAGGGCCACGTCCGGGATCTGCCCAAATCCCAGCTGGGGGTGGATGTGGACCGGGACTTCTCCATGAAGTACATCACCATCCACGGCCGGGGCAAGATCCTGACGAAGATCCGCAAGGAAGCCAAGAACGCGTCCAAAATCTTCCTGGCGACGGACCCTGACCGGGAGGGCGAGGCCATCTCCTGGCACCTGGCCCAGACCCTGGATATGGACGTGGCGGCCCCCTGCCGCATCGAATTTCACGAGATCACCCAGAAGGCAGTCCAGGCCGCGCTGCAGCATCCCCGGGCCATCGACCTGAACCGGGTGGACGCCCAGCAGGCCCGCCGGGCCCTGGACCGGCTGGTGGGCTACAAGATCAGCCCGCTTTTGTGGGCCAAGGTGAAAAAGGGCCTGTCCGCCGGGCGGGTGCAGAGCGTGGCCACCCGCCTGGTGGTGGACCGGGAACAGGACATCGAGGATTTCATCCCCGAGGAATTCTGGGACGTGAGCGTGAACGCCCTGCTGCCCAGCGCCCGGGGACGGAAAACCACCTTTGCCCTGCACCTGCAGACCCTGGACGGCCGGAAGGCCGAGCTGCATAACGAGCAGGAGGCCCTGGAAGCCCGCCGCCGGGTGGAAAACGCCCGCTTCGCCGTGTACGGCGTCAAATACGGGGAAAAGCGCAAGCTGCCCGCGCCTCCCTTCACCACCTCCTCCCTGCAGCAGGAGGCGGGCCGCAAGCTGAATTTCACCACCCAGAAAACCATGCAGGTGGTGCAGCAGCTCTACGAAGGGGTGGACCTGGAAAACGAAGGCACCCAGGGCATCGTCACCTATATCCGCACCGACAGCGTGCGCATTTCCGACGAGGCCCTCTCCGCCGTCCGCGCCTATATTCAGGATCGCTTCGGCGAGCAGTATCTGCCCGGGGAGCCCAACGAATTCAAGGGCCGCCGCAACGCCCAGGACGCCCATGAAGCCATCCGCCCCACGGACGTGATGCGCACCCCCGAATCCATCAAATCCTCCCTGACGAAGGAACAGTTCCAGCTTTACCGCCTCATTTATTCCCGCTTCCTGGCCAGCCAGATGAAGCCCGCCCTTTACGACACCATGACCATGGATGTCAGCGGCGACGGCGTGGGGCTGCGCTTCTACGGCGAGCACAAGCGCTTCGCCGGGTTCACCAGCGTATACGAAGAAAGCACGGACGAAGTGCAGGAAGCCGCGGAGACCACCCTGCCGCCCTTCAAGGAAGGCGACCCCGTCACCGTGGAATCCGCGGAGGCGCAGCAGCATTTCACCCAGCCCCCTGCCCGCTACACCGAGGCCAGCCTGGTGAAGACCCTGGAAGAAAAGGGCATCGGCCGGCCCTCCACCTACGCCCCCACCATCACCACCATCATCGCCCGGGGCTACGTGATGCGGGAAAACAAGCGCCTCTTCCCCACGGAGCTGGGCAGGATGATCACCGCCATGATGACCGAGTATTTCGGCCCCATCATGGATACCGAATTCACCGCCGGGCTGGAAGATCAGCTGGACGAGGTGGAGGAAGGCAAGGAAAACTGGCATCAGGTGCTGCGGGATTTCTATCCGCCCTTTGAAAAGATGCTGGTCAGCGCAGAGGAGCAGATCGAAAAGGTGGAGATCAAGGACGAGCCCAGCGACGTGATCTGCGATAAATGCGGCGCCCAGATGGTTTACCGGGTGGGGCGCTTCGGCCGCTTCCTGGCCTGCCCCAATTTCCCGGACTGCCGCAACACCAAGCCCATCCTGAACTACATCGACGCCAAATGCCCCCAGTGCGGCGGGCGGCTGCTGGAAAAGACCAGCCGGAAAAACCGCAAGTTCTACGGCTGCGAGCATTATCCCGAGTGCGATTTCGTGTCCTGGGAAATGCCCGTCAACGAAAAATGCGAAAAGTGCGGCAGCTATATGACGCTCAAGCGCTCCCGCAAGGGCGAAGTATGGCACATGTGCAGCAATGAAAAGTGCCGCCACCGGGTGGAGGTCAAGGGCCCGGAAGGCGGGGAGGAAGCATGAAAATCACCGTGGTGGGCGCGGGGCTGGCGGGCTGCGAGGCCGCCTGGCAGATCGCAGAGCGCGGCGTTCCCGTCGCCCTGATCGAGCAGAAGCCCCGCGCCATGAGCCCGGCCCATCATTCCCCCCTGTTCGCGGAGCTGGTATGCTCCAATTCCCTGCGGTCCGACAGAACGGTGAACGCCGTGGGGCTGCTGAAGGAAGAAATGCGGCGCCTGGATTCCCTGGTGCTCCGGGCGGCGGACGGGGCGCGGGTGCCCGCCGGGGGCGCCCTGGCAGTGGACCGGGAGCGCTTCTCCGCTTTCATCACCGACGCCCTGCGCAGCCATCCCCTGGTGACGGTGGAGGAAAAAGAAGCCACGCAGATTCCCGACGGCCCCGCCGTGATCGCCACCGGGCCGCTGACCTCGGACGCCATGGCGGCGGCCATTTCCGCGATGCCCGAAGTGCGCACCCTGAATTTTTACGACGCCGCCGCCCCCATCGTCACCGCGGAATCCCTGGATATGAGCAAGGTCTACCGCGCTTCCCGCTACGGCCGGGGAGACGATTACCTGAACTGCCCCCTGTCCGAAGCGGAATACCACGCCTTTGTGGACGCGCTGCTTTCCGCCGAGACCGCCCCCGTTCACGGCTTTGAGGAAACGAAGGTGTTCGAGGGCTGCATGCCGGTGGAATCCATGGCCAGGCGCGGGCGCATGGTGCTGGCCTTCGGGCCGCTCAAGCCCGTGGGCCTGCCCGATCCCCGCACCGGGCGCGAGCCCTTCGCCGTGGTGCAGCTGCGCCAGGACGACGCCGCCGGAACGCTGTATAACCTGGTGGGGTTCCAGACCCGGCTGAAATTCCCGGAGCAGAAGCGGGTGTTCGGCCTGATCCCGGGCCTTCAGCACGCGGAATTTGCCCGCTTCGGCGTCATGCACCGCAACACCTTTCTGAACAGCCCCGGCCTGCTGGATCATCACTATCAGATGATCGCCCGGCCCGGCCTGTACTTCGCCGGGCAGATGACCGGGGTGGAGGGCTATGTGGAATCCGCCGCCAGCGGGCTGGTGGCGGGCGTCTGCGCCGCCTTGCAGCAGCTGGGCCGGGAAGCGCCCGATTTTCCCCGCGCCACCGCCCTGGGCGCCCTGGCGCATTACGTGGCCGCGGACAACCGGAATTTTCAGCCCATGAACGTCACCTTCGGCATCATGGAGGGCTGGCCGGACCGGGTGCGGGGCGGCAAGCAGGCCCGATACGAAAAAATCGCCCGGCGGGCGCTGGAAACCGTTGAAATGCTGAAGCAGCAAATTTACTGAACCGATACGGAGGATACGCAAATGACCATGAAGGGAACCACCATCTGCGCCGTCAAAAAGGACGGCCACATCGCCATCGCCGGGGACGGCCAGGTGACCATGGGCGAGCACACCGTTTTCAAGGCCACCGCGAAAAAGGTGCGCCGGATCTACAACGATTCGGTGGTAACGGGCTTCGCCGGGTCCGTGGCGGACGCGTTCACCCTGTGCGAACGGTTTGAGGACAAGCTGACCCAGTGCGGCGGCAACCTGGAGCGCGCCGCCGTGATGCTGGCCCAGGACTGGCGGGGCGACAAGGGGCTGCGCCAGCTGGAAGCCATGCTGATCGTGGCGGACAAAAACAGCATGCTGATCGTCAGCGGCACCGGCGAGGTCATCGACCCGGACGACGGCGTGGCGGCCATCGGCTCCGGCGGCAATTACGCCCTGGCCGCGGCCCGGGCCCTTGTGCAGAACACCGGCCTGTCCGCCAGGGAGATCGCGGAAAAGGCGCTGCACATCGCCGCCTCCATCTGCGTTTACACCAACGACAACATCATCGTGGAGGAGGTGTGATCCATGAGTGAAATGAAAGCCCTGCAATCGGCCAAGCACGCCGAGCTCACCCCCCGGGAAGTGGTGCGGGAGCTGGACCGCTACATCATCGGCCAGGACGAAGCCAAGCGCGCCGTGGCCATCGCCCTGCGCAACCGTTACCGCCGCAGCCAGCTGCCGGAAAAGATGCGGGAGGAGATCTATCCCAAAAATATCCTGATGATCGGCCCCACGGGCTGCGGAAAGACCGAGATCGCCCGCCGCCTGGCCAAACTGGTGAACGCCCCCTTTATCAAGGTGGAAGCCACGAAATTCACGGAGGTCGGCTACGTGGGCCGGGACGTGGAATCCATCATCCGGGATTTGATGGAAAACGCCGTGCGCATGGTGAAGGACGAGCACGCCGCCCGGGTGCGCACCCGCGCCCAGGTGCTGGCCGAGGACCGGCTGGTGTCGCTGCTGATCCATCCGGCCAAGAAAACCAATCCGAACGCGAACCCCCTGGATTTCATCCTGGGCAAGAAAACCGAGCCCGAACCCTCCGAGGAAGAAAAAATCGAGATCAGCCGCCGCCGCGAGGAGGTGCGGCAGCAGCTGCGCTCCGGCGCGCTGGAAAACCATGAGATCGAGGTGGAGGTGGAGGAGGCCGCGCCGCAGTTGGAGGTGGGCGGCGCGTCCATCAGCATCGGGGATATGATGGGGGGCCTCATGCCCAAGCGCAAAAAGATGCGGCATGTGAAGATCAAGGAAGCCCGGGAGATCCTGACCCAGGAGGAATCCCAAAAGCTCATCGACGAGGACGCGGTCAAGGAGGAAGCCCTCCGGCGCTGCGAGCAAAGCGGCATCGTGTTCCTGGACGAGATCGACAAGATCGCCGGCCGGGGCGGCTCGGGCCACGGCCCGGACGTGAGCCGGGAAGGCGTGCAGCGGGATATCCTGCCCATCGTGGAGGGCAGCACCGTCAATACCAAGTACGGCCCCGTCCGCACGGATTTCATGCTGTTCATCGGCGCCGGCGCCTTCCACGTGGCGAAGGTGACGGATCTGATCCCCGAACTGCAGGGCCGCTTCCCCGTGCATGTGAACCTGAAATCCCTCACCCAGGAGGATTTCGTGGCCATCCTGACGAAAACGGACAACGCCGTTACCCGCCAGTACGCCGCGCTCCTGGAGGTGGACAAGGTGCACCTGACCTTCGAGGAGGACGCCCTGAAGGAGATCGCCCGCATCGCCATGCTCTCCAACGAGGCCGGCGAGGACATCGGCGCCCGGCGGCTCCACGCGGTGTTTGAGGAGCTGCTGGAGGACGTTTCCTTCAACGCCGGCGGCGACAGCATGCCCGACGTGTACCTGGCCATCACCGCCGATTACGTGAAAGAGCATCTCAAGGCCGCGAAAGAACTGGATATGCGCCGGTACATTCTGTAAAAGAGGGGGGTTATCCATGCCATTGACCATCGCCATCGACGGGCCCGTGGGCGCGGGCAAATCCACCATCTCCGACGTGGTGGCAAAACGCCTGGGCATCCTGCATCTGGATACCGGCGCCATGTACCGGGCCGTAGGGCTGTACATGCTGGATCACCAGGTGGACATCCGGGATGAAAAGGCCGTTTCCGGCCTGTGCGAACAGGGCTTAGTGCAGGTGGACGCCCGGTATGAGGGCGACGCCCAGCGCACGCTGCTCAACGGAGAGGACGTAACATCCCGCCTCCGCACCCAGGAAGTGGGCGGCGCGGCGTCGGCGGTATCCCGCTATCCGGCGGTGCGCCGCATGCTGGTGCGCCGGCAGCAGGAAATGGCCCGGCAGCAGCCCATGCTGCTGGACGGCCGGGACATCGGCACCGTGGTGCTCAAAGACGCCACGGTAAAAATCTACCTCACCGCCTCCCCCGAAGCCCGGGCGAAGCGCCGCATGCTGCAGCTGCGGGAAAAAGGCGATCAGACGCCGTTTGAGGAGATCCTGGAGGAGGTCAACGCCCGGGACTGGCAGGATATGCACCGGGAAACCGATCCCCTGCGCCAGGCGGAGGACGCCGTGCTGGTGGATTCCTCCGATCTGGACTTTGACGAAACGGTGAACGCCATTCTTTCCTTGGTGGAGGCAAAGCAATGAGCACAGCGGAAAACAAGAAAACGGAAAAAAAGCCCGTGGCCCCCGATAAGGAGCGCACGTTCCTCTATACCGGGGCGCGCTTACTGGCGGCGGTATTGTTCGACGTGCTGTTCCCCCTGCGGTATCACAATAAAGAGCGCTATCAGCTCGACGCGCCCTTCATCGCCATGTCCAACCATCAAACCTGGCTGGACCCCCTGATCCTGGCCAAGCCCTGCAAAAAGTACGAGCTGCGGTTCGTGGGCAAAAAGGAACTGGTGAAGAACAGATTCGCCAAATGGGTGCTGGGCAAAATGCACATGATCACCGTGGACCGGCACCATACCGATATGGCCGCCATGCGCCAGATCAGCCGGGTGCTCAAGGACGGCTACGTGCTGGGCATCTTCCCCGAGGGCACCCGCCATCTGCCGGATCTGATGAGCGAGATCGAATCCGGCACCGCCTTCATGGCCCTGCGGGCCAACGTGCCGCTGCTGCCGGTGTTCATCGACGGGAAGCCCAAATTCCTGCGCCGGCGCCACGTGTACGTGGGCGAGCCCATCGATATTTCCGATCTAAGGGAACAGGGCTACGACGCCGCGGTGGTGGAGCAGGTGAACGAGCGCATCCGCTCCACCTTCCTGGACATGCGCGCCCGGGCCCACGGTGAAAAATAAAGGAGGCCCCATGGCTTATTCGATCCGCCGGGCAGCTCAAACCGATATCCCCCGGCTGCTGGAGCTGCTCACCCAGGTGGACATGGTGCACCATCGGGGCCGGCCCGATCTGTTCCGCGGCCCGGCCACCAAGTATTCCGCCGCGGAGCTGGAAGGCTTGCTCCGGGACGGCGCCCGCGCGGTCTTCGTCTGCACGGAGGAGGACAGCCGAGTGCTGGGCCACGCCTTCTGCGAATTCCGTCAGATCACGGATTCCGCGGTGCTTGCCCCCGTGCGCACCCTGTATATCGACGACATCTGCGTGGACGAAGCCTGCCGCGGCCGGGGCGTGGGCAAGGCGCTGTACGAGCGCGTCCTGGCTTTCGCCCGGGAAACGGGCTGCCATAACGTGACGCTGAACGTATGGGCCTTCAACGAAGGTGCCCTGCGCTTCTACGAATCCTGCGGCATGAAGCCCCAGAAGATCGGCATGGAGACGGTTTTATAAAATTTTTAATGTGGGGGGAACCGCTCTTTGGAACCAAAGAGCGGTTCCCCCCACGCCCCCTTCCGAGAAAGCATTCTGGGAGGGGCTTTTTATGGGATCATACTGATTTTCGTCGAAGAGTTTCTTCGTAAAGGATGAAATGAGAGCAAAAAGTCGTTTCCGGGCGGGCCAGCTACGCTGGGCGGGCTGTGCGCAAAGCGCACAGCAAAAAGCCGGGCAGCATCTGCCGTCCGGCTTTTCTTTGCCCGGAAACTCGCTTGGCGTGTTTCAGGGCTGCGTAAAGCCCTGACGTTTCTCCCTCCGCCTCAGGCTTTTTCCGTTCCGTCGGGGTTGAACAGGGGCAGCTTCTCCAGGTAGATGATATCGTCCCGTTCGGTGGCGTCGCCCTCGGCCAGGATGGCCATTTTGCCCACGATGTTGCCCCCCGCCTGCTTCACCAACTCCTCCACGGCCCGGAGGGATTCGCCGGTGGAGATCACGTCGTCCACGATCAGCACCCGGCGGCCGCGCATGAAGTCCGCGTCCTCCTGGTCGATGCACAGGGTTTGCTCCTTGGCGGTGGTGATGGAATTCACCTTCACGGTGAACACGTTCTTCATATACAGTTTGGGCACCTTCCGGGCGATCAGATACCGGTTGGTGCCGGCCTGGCGGGCCATTTCATACGCCAGGGGGATGCCCTTCGCCTCGGCGGTGATCAGGATATCGTATTCCGGCGCCTTTTTCAGCAGCTCCCGGGCGCAGGCTTCCGTCAGCTCCACGTCCCCGAAGATCACGAACCCGGCGATATACAGGTTTTCATTCACCGGGCACAGAGTCAGCTCTCTCGTCAGCCCCGCCACATGCAAAGGATACGTCATGCTCATTGCTTCTCGCTTCTTTCCCAATTTTATTGTAACAGCTTGTTACCATTCATTTTAACAGGCCGGCGCCTGTTTTGTCAACTTGTTCCCCCGGGACAGCACCATCCGCCCCGCCGCGATGCCGAAGGCGACGCTGCACAGCGCCATCACCAGGTAAATGGCCCACACCGGCATCCAGGTCAGGATCTTGCCGTCCGCGGCGAATTCCAGGGCGATCACCGCCCCGGCGCACAGCAGCGCCACGGCCCAGCACACGATGATCCCCGTCCTTCCCATGCCGGGGTTATGCTGTTTCTTTGCCCATCGCACCGTGGCGGCGATCATCAGCCCGGCGATCACCAGGGCGGAGAGCAGCTGCGCCACGCGGATAAAGAAGATCAGCCGCAGGTATTCGTCCCGCCGCAGCCCTTCCAGGGTGATCTGGGCGGCGCAGTACAGGATCAGGAACAGCTTCGCCTTTTCGCCGCCGGTGCGCCGGCTGGTCAACAGGATCACCAGCATCATCAGCGCCCACAGCCCCTCCAGCACGAAAATGGCCCAGTACCATTCCTCATACTCGTTGACCACCGCGAAGGGAAAGCGCATGAAGGTTTCGTCCAGCACGTCCAGGCCGTATCCGTCGCCGCTCAGGTATTCCGCAAAGCGGCACAGGGCGATGGTCAGCGCCGCGGGGGCGGCCATGGCGTCCAGCACCGATCCGGTTTTCTGCCGGGTGAGCCGGGCGGTGAGCCACCCCGCCAGGGCGCAGCCGGCCACGGCGCCCAGCAGCATGAATTCCCCTTCCCCGGGCCGGAGCACGTTTTCCAGCCCGATCTCCAGGTAATGCCGGATGCGCACCAGGCAATAGCCCAGCCGCGCGGCCCGGGGGCCCAGCAGCAGGCAGAACGCCGCGCACAGCGCCGCAGTGCCGCCCTTGAGGCCGTCCCGGCGGCACACCAGCGCCAGCGCCGCAATCCCCATAACCAGGGCCAGCGCCACGCTCAGGGCGTAGGGCGTCACCTGCAGGCCAAACAGTTCAAACATCGGTTCGTTGTTCATGGGCATCTCCGTTATTCCACATACGCGCTGGCAAAGAACAGGATATCCCGGATAGGCCTGTTTTTATTGGTATCCTTTTCCATGGCGTTGATTTTCACATGGCTGAAATTCTTTTTCCCGGAGGTTTCTCTCTGGAGGAACACCATCTGCGCCGAGGAGCCGCCGTCCAGGGTGTAGGCGTTCTGCACGCCCTCGAAGGAGGCCACCAGCTGGGAAAACTCATCCAGCGTCATGCCCTTGGAGCCGGGATCGTCCGGCCCTTCGCAGCAGACGCACAGGTATTCCAGCTTGCCTACCTGGGCCACGCACATGCGCTGGGTCTTTTTGTTGGGGCCATCGTCCATGTTCTGGTATTCGGTGCGGCGCACCCCGTTGATCACCAGGCCGGGGCCGAAGGTATAGGCGTTCATCACTTTGCCCTCAAAGGCGTCCACGTCCGCGGGCTTCGCGGCGGGCAGGATGGTGAAATCCCCCTGATCGTCGATGATGAGGATATCCGGCATCCGGTCGTCCACCAGGGGCTTGATGTTCCGGCGGTATTCCACGCCCTGGCGCACCACGAAGCCGATGGGCGTGTTGCTGCCCAGGCGGCGCTCGCAGAAATCCCCGTCGATGGCCAGCACGGCGTTCACGCGCCCCGCCATGATGTAGCCCGGCTTCGTCACCGTGCTGTAAAAATCGTCCAGCACGTAGGACCGGATCTGGGTGGCGTTGGCGATTTTAATATGCGCCGCGAAGTATTTGGAATCAAACATTTTCCCCGTTTCGATGCGGACGGAGATCGAAGGGTCCTCATACGTCATCTCGTCCACCAGGCCGTCCTTGCGCGGCTCCGGGCATTTGATCACGTCCGGCGCGATTTCAATGATGTCCGCCAGCGCCGCGGCGGGCAGAAGCAGGGCCGCAATCAGCGTCAGGCTCAGCATGATCCGCAGGGCATTTTTCATCGGTACGCCTCCTTGTTCCAGGCGCTCGGGCGCCTTTTGATATTATATCGGTTACGGCCGAAGATGTCAATTCCCCGGGGCTTGTCCCGCCGGGGCAAACCTGATATAATAGCACCGTATCAACGAAGCGGGGAGGTCCTTATGCAAACCACGGTCCGGCGCCTGTCCCTCCCGGATCACCGGCGCATCCTGATGCTGTCCGATCCCCACGGCCACGCGGACGGCCTGCGGGCGATCCTGAAGGAAGCGGGCTTTTCCGGGGATGACGTGCTGATCCTGCTGGGGGATTATCTGGAAAAAGGGCCCCAGAGCCTGGAAACGCTGCGGCTGGTGATGGAATTGCAGCGCACCCGCGTCGTGTATCCCCTCATGGGGAACGTGGACCTGTGGCGGCTGGAAATGCTGGAAAGCCGGGACGAAGAGCTCCAGCGTGAAATGCAGGCCTATTCCTTAAAGGCGAAGGCGTGGTGGGGCGGCAGCCTGCTGCACGAAATGTGCGCGGAGCTGGGCTGTCCCCTTACGGAGGATACCGATATCTGCGCCCTGTTCCCGGAGATCCGGCGGCATTTTGCCCCGGAGATCGCGTTTCTGCATTCCCTGCCCACCATTCTGGAAACCCAGCGCTTCATTTTCGTCCACGGCGGCGTTCCCCACGAGGACCTTGCCGCCCTGGAGGGCACGGACGCCTTTCCCCTTTTGAAATTCGACGATTTTTACAGTGCGGGCCTGTCCTTCCGCAAAACCGTGGTGGTAGGCCACTGGCCCACGGTGCTCTACAGCCCCATGAACCCGGTGTTCGATCCCATCGTGGACCGGGAAAGGCACATCATCTGCCTGGACGGGGCCTGCGGGGTAAAATCGGAAGGCCAGCTGAACCTGCTGATCCTGCCGGAGTGGAAGAGCGACGATTATTCCTTCCTCACCTGGGACGCCCTGCCCAGGATCACCGCCCTGGATTTCCAGGCCGCCTCCCCGAAGGAAAAGGCGCGCTACATCCGCTGGAACGACCATGCGGTGACGCTCCTGGACCGGGGCGAGGAAATGAGCCGGGTCCTCTACAAGGGCGCGCCCATGGACGTGCCCACCCGCTTTCTTTTCGACCACGACGGGGTGCTCAGCTGCTCCGACGTGACGGATTACCGTCTCCCCGTTGAGCCGGGGGACGAAATGCATCTGATCCTGGCCCTGAAGGGGGGCTGCTATGTAAAAAAAGACGGCGCCGCCGGCTGGTATTTCGGCCGGTGGGCAGCGGAAACGAAAGAAGGATGAGCCATGAAGCTATGGAGCGGACGGTTTCAAAAGGAAACCAATCATCTGGTGGACGATTTCCATTCCTCCATTTCCTTTGACAGGCGCCTGTATGCCCAGGATATCCGGGGCAGCATGGCCCACGCCAAAATGCTCCGCCGCCAGGGCATCCTCAGCGCGGAGGACGAGCAGGCCATTCAGCGGGGCCTGCGGGAAATCCTTGCGGATATGGAGGCGGGGAAAATTTCCTTCCCGCCGGAGAGCGAGGACATCCACATGCTGGTGGAATCCATCCTCACCGAGCGCATCGGCGAGGCGGGCAAGCGGCTGCACACCGGCCGCAGCCGCAACGACCAGGTAGCCACCGATATGCACCTGTACGCCAAGGACACCTGCGGCGATACGCTGACCCTGCTGCGGGAATTGGAGGAGCTGCTGCTGGAATTGGCCGAAAAGCACTGCGAGGACGTGATGCCCGGCTACACCCATCTGCAGCGCGCCCAGCCCGTCACGCTGGGGCACCACCTGATGGCGTATTTTGAAATGTTTCGGCGGGATATGATCCGCGTCCGGAACGCCCGGGCCGCCGCCGACGTCTGCCCCCTGGGCAGCGGCGCCCTGGCCGGCACCACCTATCCCCTGGACCGGGAATTCGCCGCCGGCGAGCTGGGCTTTGCCGCCGTCAGCCAAAACAGCCTGGACGGCGTCAGCGACCGGGATTTCCTGCTGGATTACCTCTCCGCCGCTTCCATGGGCATGATGCACCTGAGCCGCTTCTGCGAGGAAATGGTGCTCTGGAGCAGCCTGGAATTCGGCTTCGTCACCATGGACGACGGCTTCGCCACCGGCTCCTCCATGATGCCGCAGAAAAAGAACCCCGACGTGGCGGAGCTGATCCGGGGCAAGACCGGCCGGGTCTACGGCGATCTGACCGCCCTGCTCACCGCCATGAAGGGCCTGCCCCTGGCCTACAACAAAGACATGCAGGAGGACAAGGAGAGCTTCTTCGATGCCCGGGATACCTGGATCAAGTGCCTGCACGTCTTCACCGAAATGCTGCGCACGGCCTCCTTCCGCACGGACAGGATGCTTCAGAGCGCCAGCGCGGGCTTTGCCAACGCCACGGACCTGGCGGATTACCTGGTGAAAAAGGGCGTGCCCTTCCGGGACGCCCACGCCGTATCCGGCCGTCTGGTGGCCCGGTGCCTGGAAAAGGGCTGCGCCCTGGACGAATTGTCCCTGGAGGAAATGCGCGTATTCTCCCCCGTTTTCGATCAGGATGTCTACGCCGCCATTTCCCTTTCCGCCTGCGTCTCCGCCCGGGATCTCACCGGCGGCCCCGCGCCCCGTCAGGTCCGCGCCGCCGTCGCCCGGGGCCGGGAATGGCTTGCCGCTTTCCAATAACCCTCCTCCCGTTCTCCCGCGCCGGAAGAAGCGGCCCGCCGCTCCTTCCTCCGGCGCTTTTTTGCTGCCCGGAAAGCCCGTCCGCAGTTGATTTTCCCGGCCCGGTCATTTATAATATTTTTGAAATGTATGCCAAAACCCTGATGGAACGGCGGGGAGGGAAATGCCCATGAAAATCGCCGTGGTCTGCGACGTGCTGGGAGAAGAAAACAACGGCACCACCGTCGCCGCCATGAACCTGATCCGTTTCCTGCGCAGCCGGGGCCACGAGGTGCGCGTGGTCTGTCCGGATGAATACCGGCGGGGACAGGAAGGCTTTTTTGTGGTGCCCCAGCTCAACGTGGGGCCGCTGAACGATTACGTGCGCCGGAACGGCGTTTCCATCGCCGTATCCGACGACGCAGTGCTGCGCAGCGCCCTGGACGGCGTGGACATCATCCACATCATGACCCCGTTTTTCCTGGGCAAGGCAGCCCTGGAATACGGCCGCAGGCACCGGATCCCCGTCACGGCGGGCTTCCACGCCCAAGCGGAAAACATCACCAACCACCTGCACCTGATGAACAGCCATCTGGTGAACGCCCTGACCTACAAGGCGATGTACCGCCTGGTGTTTCAGTATGTGGACGCCATTCATTACCCCACCCGGTTCATCCGGGAGGTGTTTGAAAAAGAGGTGGGCCCCACCAACGGGTATGTGATTTCCAACGGCGTGAACAGCCGCTTCGTGAAAACCGCGGTGCAGCGCCCCCCGGAATGGGAAGGAAAATACGTGATCCTCTTTACCGGCCGCTACGGGCTGGAAAAATCCCATAAGGTGCTGATCGACGCCGTGGCCGGATCCAAATACCAATCCCGGATCCAGCTGGTTTTCGCCGGGGCGGGCCCCCTGGAAAATGAGTTGCGGGCTTACGGGGAAAAGCTGATCCATCCCCCCGTGATGCGGTTCTTTTCCCGGGAGGACATGCTCCGGGTCATCAACAGCGCGGATCTGTACGTCCATCCCGCGGAAATCGAGATCGAGGCCATCGCCTGCCTGGAGGCCATCTCCTGCGGGCTGGTGCCGGTGATCGCCGATTCCCCCCGCAGCGCCACGCGCTTTTTCGCCCTGGAGGAAAACAACCTGTTCCGCTGCAACGACAGCTCCGACCTCGCCCGGAAAATCGAATACTGGATGGAGCACCCGGAGGAAAAGGAGCAGTGCAGCCTGAAATACCAGGGCTATACCCGCCAGTTTGAGCAGCAGCGCTGTATGGAGGCCATGGAGCAGATGCTGCTGGAAACCGCGGCGAAGCGCCGCCCCGCCTGATCCCGGCGCCTCCGCCCCGGTTGCCAATTCCTGCCGTTTCCGCTATAATATGCAAGGACTAAAGTACGATTTTTCCCGCTTCCGGCAATCCCCATCTTTCAAGGAGGGATCTATCATGAAAAGAGCCTTATTCATCCTGCTCTCGGCTCTGCTTCTGTGCCTGCTGGCCGTCCCCGCCCTGGCGGAAAACAGCAATTTCGTCAGTTTGGGCGGCTGGTACGCTTACAAGGACGGCTACATGTACTTCGTCGGCAAGGACTGGACCAGCCAAACCCTGAACGACGGCCGGGAAACGGGCTACCCGAATTCCGTGGAATTCTGGCGGATCGCCGATCGCCCCGGCGCGCAGAAGGAGCTGCTGGCTTCCCTGCCCGCGGCGCAGATCGGCGGAGTGGTTCTGGATCACGGCTATTCCCTGGTGCCGATGGACGGCGCGCTCTGGTTTGTGCGCGAGTGGCCGGGCGAGCCCCATGAATTCATAGATCAGCTCTGCCGGCTGGATCTTGCCTCCGGAAATGCGGAGATCCTCGAAAGGATCCTCGCCTGCGTGATCGACAGCACGAATTACGTCAGCATTCCCTTCTTTCTTGACGGCGATCAAATTTACTTTCTGGCCTACTCCGGGAAAGCCATGACGCTGGATGCCCGCACGAAGGAAATCAGCTCGTGGACGCTGCAATTCGGTCTGGAAAACGGAAGAAAGTCCGATTCTTTTTCTCGTTACTTCGGTCCGGGCCATGTGCTGGAAATCAAGAACGGATATTATTACTATGTGGGCACCGATCCGCTGGCGGACGATCCGATAGACAGCCGGTATTACTGCATTTTCCGCAGGCCGGTTTCCGGCGGGGACCGGGAGCTCGTGATCCCCCGCCTCGCCGATTACGGCGAAGTGACCTTCGCCTTCGTTCAGGGGGATATGATTTTCCTGTTCAACGGCGAAACAATGTTCTGCGTGGATCTGGCGTCGAAACAGACGGTGGACCAGTTCGCGATGAATCAGGTTACGCATATTTCCAATCAGTACGGCGCAACGCTGAATGTGGAAGACGGAAAGGTATATTTCCTGAAAACGGACGGGCTCTACGTCAAAACCATCGGCGCGGACGACGAAACGCTGCTGATCTCCGGGGACACGGAAGGCTTTGAAGGGCTGGCGCTGGGAGAAAACTATTTTTACCTCCGCCGGAGTGACAGGGTGCTTTTCCGCGTGCCCCGTTCCGCCCGCTTCTTCCAGGAAGCCGAGATCCTTCTGAAGGAGGAGCCCGAGCCGGAGCCGCAGCAGGAAGACGGCTGGAAGTTCACCGAATATGAAAACTGCGTCGTCGTGGAAGACTATGTGGGCGGGGAAAGCACTGTCCAGGCCCCCGCGGAGATCCACGGAAAGCCCGTGATCATCGTTTCTTTGGATCCGTACAGCAAAACCAACCAGGTGGTGCAGGCGCTGACGATCCCGGAGGGCGTGATCCGGCTCGGCGTGATCGGCGGGAATAACCTGACGGATCTGCGGCTGCCTTCCTCCCTGGAATTCATGAGCAACGACGGCTATCCGCGGGTTTTTGCCACCACGGACGGCTGCGTGATCCGTTACGCGGGCACCCGGGCGGAATGGCAGGCCCTGGACGACCGTTCCTGGACGGACTATGCCAGCTGGGATTTCAAAGACCTCACCGGCCTGCGCGTCCTCTGCTCCGACGGCGAATGGTTCCAGCCCGGCACCACGCCGGCCCCCACCGCCGCGCCCAGCCAGACGCCCGCGCCCGAGCCCACCCAGGCGCCGGCCGACGCGCCTTCGGACGAACTGTTTTCCGGCGACAATCCCGGGGATTACACCGGGGTCTGGGCCCATACCTGGTATCGGGCGGACGAGCCGGAAACCCAGCTGATCATCACCCCCAACGAAGACGGCATGCTGCGCATGGACATGTATTTCTACCGCATGGTGGGCGGCATCGAGGTGTATTTCGATCCCTACGATTACGCGTGTATCCAGTTTGAGGATACGCTGGGCGAATTTTCCGGCATCATGTATTTCGATCCGAAGCAGGACAGCTTCCTGCACCTGCTCATCGACACCTTCGCCTGGGACGAGGACGACCCGTTCTATCAGTATTTCCAGAACGAGATCCTCTTCACCACCGACGACATGCCGGACCTGAGCCGCTACGTCTGGGATTTCGTGGACGGCTCCGATTACGAGGATGGGGACTGGTACGTTTCCGAAGAGGAATGTGCGCAGCTGTTTGAAACCCTGAGCCGCTATCCCCTGATCGCCTGTTCCGGGGCCGGGGCGTGGGCGGGAGAACTGCACGTCCTGCCCGATGGCAGTTTCACCGGCTATTACTACGATGCGGACGCGGACGTGGTCTGCGAAGTCTCCTTCTCCGGCGAATTCATCCCCTCCGGCACCGAGCGCTGGGGAGATAACGTCTACGGCCTGTGGGTGGAAAACCTCAAGACGGAGCAAACCCCCGGCACCGAGGCGGTGAGCGCATACGGCGACCGCATCGTGTACGACGACGCGCCCATCGATGACCGCAGCTATCTGCGGCTGACCCTGCCGGGCACGCCGGACGACGAGATCCCGGAATTGGTGCAGGGCGAGATCGGCGGCACATACGACGTATGGAGCGATTATTCCCGCTTCATCACCCTCACCGGCGACGACGGCTGGGGCTTCTTCGCGGACACGGAAAACCCGGAATCCCTGAATCTGGAGCCTGTTCCCGCTGCCGGCAGCGAAAAGCCGGCGGATGACAAGGCCACGGGCTATATGCGCTGCGAATTTGATGAGATCACCTTTGAAGTCCCCGACGATTGGACGTTTATTGAATCAGACTTCGATCTGCACCGCTATTTTCCTCCGTCGCCGCTGAACGAGACGGTTTACAATCAGATCATTCTTTGGAGCATGCCGGGAGAAACCTACGAGGAGATGCTGAGCAGCCTCAAGCAAGGCAGCAACACCAGCACCCGCGCATATACCCTGACCATTGACGGCCACAGCGCAAGGGTGATCGAGGACATTTTTGAGTTCGAAACAGGAAGAAGCAGGATCGACACCCTCGTTTATCTGCGCCGGGACGACGGGACCGATCTGTACATCGAGCTGTGCACGGACTCGAAATACTTTTCTCAGATCGACCCCATCTATTCGCATTTCCTAAGCAGCATCCGCTTTACCTCCGGCGCTGCTCCCGCCGCCCCCGCGGTCAGCTTTGACGGCTGGACGGGAAATTGGATGACCCACGACGATTCCTATGCGGAAATGATCGTCACCGACGGCGGGGACGGCACGCTGCGCGCCCGGATGATGTTCCTGCCCGCGGGGGATAACAACGCCACGCTGACCCCCCAGGCGGACGGCAGCATGCGCTTTGACACCGAATACGGGAACCTGAGCGGCGTCATCGTCCGGCAAGCGGACGGCACGCTGCGCCTCACCGTCACCGGCGGCTACACCATGGAGGACGACGAGGCCACGGAGTATCAGGGCTATTTCGCCCGGGGCTTCCTGTATTATCCCGCCGATTACAAAGACATGTGGTATCAGACCCCGGAGGATGCCGCCTGCACCGAGGCGGACTGGCTGGGCGATTGGGCGTCCATGACCGCCAGCGTCCCGTCAACGGTGCGCATCAGCCGGGAAAACGGGGGCCTGTTCATGGAAATCACCCTGGGCCAGTACCGTTTTTCCGGCCTGCTGGATCTGGCCGGCGACACCATCGCGGCGCTGTATGACGACGATTTCAACTGCATGCTGATCCTGAACCGGAAGCTGCAGCGCATCGCCGTACTGGAGATCGGCTCCAACATCGACGCGATATACGACCTCACCGGCAACGCCTATTACGGCGTGGTGATGTATGAGCGCGCGCTGGAAGCAGACAGAATCAGCATCGAAATTCCCGAAGCGCTGCTGAGAGAGCAGGACGGTATTCCCCCCGTCACCATCCTGCCCATCCTCCCCACCGAAGAACCGGAAACGGAGCGCGCCGCCCTGCTGCCCATCCCGGGCAAGCCGGGGTACATGCAGGTGCCCGTCGCCCGGGTGGACGCCACCAGCTACATCGTGGGCCAGGATCCCGACGCCTACGCGCCCTTCCGCATGATCGACGGGGACGAAACCACCGCCTTCCAGTTTTCCACCAGAACCACGCCCCTGGGCCAGGAATACCTGTACTTCGAGTTCGACAGCCCCGTGGCGCTGGATGAAATGTGGATGAAAAACGGCTTCTGGCGCTACACCGACGGGAAGGACCAATACACCCGCAACTGCCGGGTGAAAAAAATGACCATCGCGCTGCGCTACGCCGACGGCGGCGATTACCTGGAGCTGAAAACCGCCTCCCTCAAGGACGACGGCCGGCAGAAGGAATGGAAGGTGATCGACCTGCTGGGCAAAAACCAGGTGATCGGCGTGCGCATCCGCATCGACGCCGTTCATGCCGGCAGCAAATATCCCAACGACGTGTGCATTTCCGAAATCATGTTCGTGCAGAAGCAATAAAAAGGCCACGGCTTGCTTTTTCCCCCGTTATCGGATATCATACAGGCAGATCAGCACATTTCCCCAACAGATGAAATTCAACGAGGTGATCGCATGAAGAAACTCCACATGGGCCCCGCCGGCTGCGCGCTGGATATCGGCGACGGCAGCGAGCGCGCCGAATACGTCAATCAGGATTACATCCTGCACAAGCTGGGCCGTCCCCACCGGGCGGTGAACATCATGTACACGTATTATCCCCACGATGAAGAATGGCCCGCCCGGATCTCCGTGGCCTGGAAGGACCGGAACGTCACCTTCGCCTGGGATTACCCCTACGACGATTATTTCCCCTACGGCGTGGACGGCCAGCCCTTCGGGCAGATGCAGGATATCCGCCGCCACGGCCAGGAGGTCATGCTGACGCTGACACTGGACTGCGCCCTTTCCGATGAGGAGCTGCGCCAGGTGGCCCGGCAGCTGCGCCCCTACGGGCGGATGTTGATCCGCATCAACCACGAATGCTGCGGCACCTGGTTCCAGCACAACAAGCGCTACACCTACCCCGAGGTGGGGGCGTTCTTCGTGCGCTTCGCCAATATCCTCAAGGAGGAAGCGCCCAACGTGCGCAGGATCTTCTGCGGCGGCTGGGGCCTGCCCGACGGCCATGTGGAGCAGGAGGAAGCGTTTAAGGACTGCTACGCCGCCTCCGATCTGTGGAGCTGCGACGGCTATCCGGCGCTGCATTTCGGCTGGCCCTACGACGTGGCCGAGATCGGCGGCGGCAAGTATTACGCCAAGCCCGTTTCCGAGATCATCGACCAGTTCATTCGCACCCACAAGCGGGCCGCGGAGCTGGCCGGGGAAAGCAAGCCCGTGATCAGCGCCGAATTCGACACCGACGGCGACGTGACCGGCCCCTGGACCCAGGGCGACAGCGTGGTGCGCTTTGCCCACTACTGGCGGGATCACAAAATCGGCTGGTTCAAATCCTTCAGCCTCTATCAGTTCCGGGACAAGGGCCGCCTGGGCCTGGAATGCGAGGATCCCAACAACCCCGCCGTGGGCGTGGAGCAGCCCATGCTGGCTCAGTACCGGGATCAGGTGCTTTACGATCCCTGGTTCATGCCCAAAATGACCGAAGGCGAGGAAGCCTCCTTCCCCGCCCCCATGCGCTGGGGCAGCTCCGAGGACGCGGAGGGCGTGGCGATCCCCCTTGAATTCGAGAAAAACCCCGTGTTCTGCGAAATGACGGTGGAGCAGGAAATCGGCCTGATGGTGGAATTGAACGGCCGCTGGTTCTACAAGGCCCCGGGGGTCCGGACCATCGACATGATGAGCGCCTTCTTCCACAAGCCCCTCGCCGGCCCCGCCACGCTGACGCTGCGCGTCTTCGCGCCCCCCGCCGACGGCCTGAACGTGGACGACGGCAATCCCGACTGGCTTTTCAACTACCGCACGGTGCTGGAAAAGGCCCCGGAAATGCGCATCCGCTACGAAGCGCCGGGCCAGGTGCCGTAAACCGCCGCAGGGAACCCGCGACGGAAAAAAACTCAAAGGAGATTCAGATATGAAACAAACCGTTCTGCGCCAGTACGCCCGCCTGATCGCGCGGGCCGGCGTCAATATTCAAAAGGGCCAGGAAGTCATCATCGGCTGCGAGCTCGACCAGCCGAAGTTCGTGGAGCTGCTGGTGGACGAATGCTACAAGGCCGGGGCCAAGAAGGTGAAGGTGGAGTTTGAACACCAGCCCCTGGAAAAGCTGCACGTCCGTCACCAGACCGTCGCCACCCTGGCCAAAGTGGAGGAGTGGGAAAAGGCCCGGCTGCAGCACTATGTGGATACCCTGCCCTGCCGCATCTACCTGGACTCTTCGGACCCTGACGGGCTGAAGGGCATCAATCAGGCGAAGATGGCGAAGGCCGACCAGAAGTGCTACCCCATCGTCAAGCCCTACTGGGACAAGATGGAGAACAAGTATCAGTGGTGCATCGCCGCCGTGCCCGGTGTGGCCTGGGCCAAGAAGCTCTTCCCCGATCTGCCCCGGGGCAAGGCCGTCGAGAAGCTGTGGGAGGCCATCCTGTTCACCTCCCGCGCGACGGAAGACCCCGTGGCGGCCTGGGAAGCCCACAACAAGGATCTGCACGACCGGTGCGCCTATCTCAACGGCCTGGGCATCAGCGAGCTGCACTATAAAGGCGACAACGGCACCGACCTCACCGTGGGCCTGATCCCCGAGGCGGAATTCCAGGGCGGCATCGAAACCAGCCTGCAGGGCATCAGCTTCAACCCCAACATTCCCAGCGAGGAGTGCTTCACCTCTCCCATGCGCGGCAAGGCGGAGGGCATCGTCTACGCCACCAAGCCCCTGTCCTATCAGGGCGAGCTGATCGAGAATTTCTCCATTCGCTTTGAAAACGGCAAGGCCGTGGAGGTGAAGGCGGAGAAGAACCAGGCGCTCCTGGAACAGATGATCGCCATGGACGAGGGCGCCGCCTATCTGGGCGAGTGCGCGCTGGTGCCCGTCAATTCCCCGATCTCCGAATCCGGCCTGCTGTTCTACCAAACGCTCTTCGATGAGAACGCCGCCTGCCACCTGGCCCTGGGCATGGGCTTCACCAACACCATCCGGGGTTTTGAAAACAAGACACTGGAAGAATGCCGGGCGATGGGCATCAACGACTCCATGGAGCACAACGATTTCATGATCGGCTACGAGGGGCTGGACATCGACGCCGTCACCCGCGACGGCAGGACGGTGCCCATCTTCCGCCGGGGCAAGTGGGCTTTCTGAGCCCGCTTTCCCCGGATCATATTCCCGTTATATTACGGCAAAACGCGCTTTCCCTCCGCTGTGCGGCGGACAAAAGCGCGTTTTTTCTTGCCGGGAAACAAGCAAAAAAACGCCCGCCCCGCATCGCCGGGGCAGGCGAAAAGCCTGCTTCATTTGCTTTTTTCTTTCAGCGCCTTGCAGATCTTCTTCTGCACGGGCAGCCGCTCCCAACGCCGGTATCGGCCCGTATACTCCAGGCTCACGGCGGCGGCGGCGTCCCGGGACAGGAAAGCAATCAAAGGAAGGGCGTGCCGCTCCATGGCCCGGAGCATCCACTGGGCGGCCTCGGGCCAGGTATTCATATCGTCCCGGAGCAGCAGCAGCCGCACCATCCGCTCCGCGGTTTCAGAGGGCGGCTGCGCGGCGCACAGGCCCTCCGCTGCCAGGCGCACCTTTTCATCCGCACGCCCGTGGCAGGGATCGTCCTGCAGCGAATGGCCGAAGCCGAACAGCCCATCCGTGGGCTTGCGTTTCTTTTCGCATTCCTCCAGCTCCCTCCGGTACTCCCGGAAGGCCTGCTCCGCCTGGGCGAAAAACGTTTCCATCGAGGCTCTCCTTTACGTCGAAGGGATATTATTTGATCCCGTCCTCATCGTCCTTGTGGGGCGCCTCCCGGGTATTCCCGCTCTTCCGCCAAAGCGTGAATGCATAATACCCGATGGCAGCCGCGGCGATCACGAACAGCGCGATGAACCCAAACCGCACGATGGGGGCCATGGTGGTATTCGGGTCTGCCCGGCCCTTGAGGAGCTCATAGGCGAGATACAATAAATACGCCGCCGCAATGCCCATCAGGCTGGCCCGGCTCTTTCCCTGATTCAAACCGCCACATCCTTTCACGGACAGACCCCCGCGGCCGGCGCCGCGGGGGAGAAAAATCGCAGGCAGAAAGATCACTTCTGCTTTTTCTTGGACAGGATATCGAACACCACGGCGGCCAGCAGCACGAAGCCCTTGACGATGTACTGGAAGTGCTGGTCCAGCTTGACCGCGATCATGCCCAGGTTGATGACGCCGATGAGGGTTGCGCCGATGACCATGCCGATGATGGTGCCCGCTCCGCCGCTGGCGGATACGCCGCCCACCACGCAGGCAGCAATGGCGTCCATCTCATAGTTCAATCCGGCGTTGGACATAGCGGTCTGGAAGCGCGCCATGTTGATCATGGTAGCCAGGGTGGTCAGGATCGCCATGTTCAGATAAGCCAGGAACATGATCCGGCGGGTATTGACGCCGGAGAGGCGCGCGGCCTCCATGTTGCTGCCCACCACATAGAAATGACGGCCGATGGTGGTTTTGCTGGTGATGAAGTAGTAAATCAGAATGATGCCAACCACCCACAGCAGCGGCGCCGGGAGGCCCTTGTCCATGGCCAGCTGGCTCATCAGCAGGATGATGCCGGCGGCGCCGAGGCCGGCCTTGAGATAAGTCATGTACATGGGCTCCACGGAATAGCCCTTCTCTATCCGCTTTTTCCGGCTGAAGAACAGCAGGAAGACCACCGCGCCGGCCGCCAGCAGACCGATGACAAGGCATGGCCAGTTAAAGCCCTCAGTCGGGAAGAGAACGCCCTTGTAGAAGATCTGCAGGAAGGATTCCGGCAGGTAGGCGATGGACTTCGTATCCGAATTGGCCCAGTTCAGAAGCGCCGTTCCCAGGCCGCGGAAGGCCAGGAAGAAGGTCAGCGTCGCGATCCACGGCGGAATCCGGACATAGGCAATCAGGAAACCCAGCAGCGAACCGTAGGCAAAGCCGATGGCCAGCATCATCAGGATGGACAGGGGTACGCCCAGATCCAGAACGTGAATCGGGAGTTCCAGCGTGCCTTTGTTGGTGGACATGAAGAAGGCGCCCAGCGCACCGAACATGCAGACCGTGGAACCGCAGCTCAGGTCAATGTTGCCGCCGGTCAGCATGCACATCAGCATGCCTGTGCCGAGGATGAAGACATAAGCGTTATTCTGTACCAGATCGGTGAAGGTGTTCGCGCTGAAAAACCCGCCGTGGGTGAGGATCACAAACAGCACAAACACAAGAACCAGGACAATGAGCATGACGTTCTTTTTCAGAACGGCAAGGATCGATTTGCTTTCCATTATTCTGTCCCTCCTTCCTGTGTCAGCGCTTGCGCCGCTTCGAAAGCACGTCGAACAGCACGGCCGCCAGCAGAACGAGGCCCTTGACCACTTTCTTGTAGGGGTCTTCCACGCCGTTCAAATCCATGCCCTTGTTGATGACGCCCATCAGGATGGCGCCGATGATCATACCGGACACTTTGCCGGTGCCGCCGTAGGCGGACGCACCGCCGATGAAGCACGCGGCGATGGCGTCCATCTCGTAACCTTCGCCGTATTTGGGGTCAATGCCCTTGTTGAGGCCCGCCGTCAGAGCGCCCGCCAGGCCGGCCAGCAGGCCGATGTTGGCATAGGCGAACCAGTATACGTTCCGGGTCTTGATGCCGGAGAGCGCGGTGGCCTTTTCATTGCCGCCCACAGCGTACAGGTGACGGCCCATGGCGGTCCGGTTGGTGATGTAGGCGTATACGCCCAGCACCAGGAGAATCCAAACCAGCACCATCGGGAAGCCCTTGTAGTAGCTCAGGGCAAGGCTCAGCCAGACGATAGCAAGGGTGATAATCACGGTGGTGACGATCTGCCCCGGGATGGACTGCTTGATGCCCATCTTTTTTTGCACGATGATCTTGCGGATCATCAGCGCAATGAAAATCAGCGCAGCGATCAGGCCGATCAGGAAGCTGATGACATCGAAATTTTTTGTGTTGTTGACGCCGAACAGGAACGATTTGAACAGCGAATTTTCGCCGGTGAAGGTTTTCTCCGCATTGGCGATCCAGCCGTCTTTCGCCGACTGTTCCAGGGCCGGGAACCAGCCCTTGAGAACCGAGGACACATAGCTGTTGTTGTAGCTGCCGAAATACTTGATGAACGCGGAATCCTTGTCGATCATGCCGACGTGGGATTCGCCCCGCATGATCCAGGAAGCAATGCCGCGGTACGCGTAAAAGCCCGACAGCGTCGCGATGAACGCCGGCACCCGGATCTTGGCGATCCAGAAGCCCTGGAACACGCCGATGGCCAGGCCGATGCCCATCATGGCCAGCACAGCCAGCCACATGTTCATTTTGGCTTCCAGCATGATGCAGCCCACCGCGCCGGCCAGACACACCACCGCGCCGACGGAAAGGTCGATGTTGCCGCCGGTCAGGATGCACATCAGCATACCGGTCGCCAGGATGAAGACGTAGGTATTCGCCGTGATCAGGCTCGTCAGATTCTTGTTGGAAAGGATGCTGTTCTTGGGGTCCACCAGGACGCCGAAGGCGATGACCACCGCCACCAGCGCGAGGACCATGGTATATTTACGCAGAAAGTTGCCCACCTTCGGGCCAAAGCTGAACGATTCTTTCAGCGGGGACTTTTTTACTTGCTCACTCATCGTCACGCCCCCCTTCCGGATCGGATGATCGCTGCCATGATGCTCTCCTGGGACGCCTCCGAAGCCTTGACCTCGTCGATGATTTTGCCTTCGTTCATGACATAGACGCGGTCGCTCATGTTCAGCACCTCGGGAAGCTCGGAAGAGATCATCACGATGCTCTTGCCCGCCGCGGCCAGGTCGTTAATGATGCAGTAGATCTCATACTTGGCGCCCACGTCGATGCCGCGGGTCGGCTCGTCCAGCAGCAGAATATCCGGCTCGGCAAACATCCATTTGGCCAGCAGCACCTTCTGCTGGTTGCCGCCGGACAGGTTGCCCACCAGCTGTTCCACGGAGGGCGTCTTGATCTGCAGCTTGCCGCGGTATTTCTCCGCAGCCGCAAACTCCTTGTCCCCGTCGATGACGGTGTGGCTGGAGACGGCGCCGAGATTGGCCAGCGTCGTGTTGACCGTGATTGATTTACTCAGGATCAGGCCGTTGCCCTTGCGGTCCTCGGTAACGTAGGCGATCTTGTGCTTGATGGCGTCCGCAACGCTCTTGCGCATCCTGATGGGCTTCCCGTCAAGCTCCAGCTCGCCGGAGAAGCCGACGCCGTAGCTCTGACCGAAAATGCTCATGGCCAGCTCTGTCCGCCCGGCGCCCATCAGCCCGTAAATGCCGATGACCTCGCCCGCGCGGACATATACCGATACGTCATCCACCACCTTGCGCTCCGGGTAAAGCGGGTGGCGCACCGTCCAGTGGCGGACCGCCATCTTGACGTCCCCGGGAACAACGTGGGTGCGCTTGGGGAAACGGTTGGTGATCTCGCGGCCAACCATGCCCTTGATGATCCGCTCTTCGCTGACCGGCTCCGTGCCATGGTTGTCGATGGTCTCGATGGTGGCGCCGTCGCGAATGACCGTAATCTTATCCGCCACATAGGACACTTCGTTCAGCTTATGGGTAATGATGATCATGGTCATTCCCTGCTTCTTGAAGCTGAGCATAAGGTCCAGCAGTGCGCGGGAGTCTTCTTCGTTCAAAGACGAGGTCGGCTCGTCCAGAATCAGCAGCCTGGCCTTCTTGGCCAGCGCCTTTGCGATTTCGACCAGCTGCTGCTTGCCGGTGCCGATCGTCTTGATCTGCTCCTTGGAGCTCTCCGTGAGGCCTACCATTTTCAGGTATTTATCGGCCTCCGCGTAGGTCTTGTTCCAGTTGATGGCGAACTTGTGCCCCTGCTCATTGCCGAGGAACATGTTTTCGCCGATGGTCATCTCCGGCACCAGGGCCAGTTCCTGGTGAATGATGACGATGCCTTTTCTCTCGGAATCCTTGATCTTTGAAAACTTGCAGACTTCTCCGTCGTAGACGATTTCTCCCTCATACGTCCCATGGGGATAGATCCCGCTCAGCACGTTCATCAGGGTAGACTTTCCCGCGCCGTTCTCACCGACCAGCGCGTGGATCTCGCCTTCTTCCACCTGCAGATTCACGTTGTCAAGCGCTTTGACGCCCGGAAAAGTCTTGGTGATGTTTCTCATCTCAAGCAGAATCTTGCCCATGGCGTTCCTCCCGCTTTCCTTAAAGATGGGAACCGATGCCCTCTTCTGAAACGATGCAGGTGAGCATGGCCCACCTGCATCGCCTCAATGGTGCCGGTCAAAGGCCGGCGTTTGAATGATTACTGCAGTTGATCAGCGGTGTAGTAGCCGGAATCGATCAGCAGCTCGGAGTAGTTGTTCACGTCAGCGAACACGGGCACGCACAGGAAGGACGGAACGGTGATGACGCCGTTGTTGTAGGTCTCCAGGTCGTTCACTTCCACTTCCTCGCCGTTGAGGAGCTGGGTAACCATCTTGACAACCTGAGCAGCCAGGGTGCGGGTGTCCTTGAACACGGACATGCTCTGCTCGCCGGCGATCATCTTCTTGGTGTTGGCGATGTCGCAGTCCTGGCCGGTGATGATGGGCCATTCGCCGTCATAGTTGTCTTCCAAAGCATTGATGACGCCCAGGGCGGTGGAGTCGTTGGAGCACAGCCAGGCATCGATGTTGGAGCCGTCATCATAGAAAGCGATGATGCTGTTGGCGCGGTTCATGGCAGTCTCGGTCTTCCAGGCGGGAGTCGCAACTTCGGAGAAGTCGATCTGGCCGGACTTCACAACCAGCTTGCCGGAATCGATGTAGGGCTTCAGCACGTCGATAGCGCCCTGATAGAAATAGCCCGCATTGTTGTCGCCGGGGTCGCCAGCGGTGATTTCCAGGTTGAAGGGGCCTTCCGCGTTTTCCAGATCCAGCTGGTCCTTGATGTAGGTGCCCTGGATGGTGCCGACGGCGTAGTTGTTGAAGGTGGCATAGTAGCTGACCCAGTCATGGGCCATCAGCAGACGGTCATACGCAATGACCGGAACGCCCTTTTCCTTGGCCAGATCCAGAGCGGAGCCCAGGGAGGTGCTGGTGATCGCGGCGATGATGACCACATCACAGCCGTTGTTGATCATGCTGGTCACCTGGTTCAGCTGAATCTGCTCATCGTTGGCGGCATACTGCAGGTCGACCACAAAGCCGGCATCTTCAAACATTTTCTGCATGTTTTCGCCGTCCTGGTTCCAGCGCTGCAGGTCCTTGGTGGGCATCGAAATGCCGACCTTCTGGCCTTCGGCCAGCGCGCCGAAGCTCGCGCACACCATCAGCAGGCACAGGAGCATTGCAAGGATTTTCTTCATACGGACACTCTCCTTTGATTATTATTCTGCGGACTGTTTTCCACTCCGCATTTGATTATTGTGATTATAGCATTAACAAAATGGTTTGTCAAGGGATAAAATGTACATTCCCTGCCCTTTCGGCAGGCCGCAAACCGCCGGGAAAAGCCGCCCCGGAACGCTTCTCCGCCCGTCCCCGCAGGCCCTCCCGGGCCGGGGAGGCGGCGCGGTTACCGGTTGCGATCCTTGATGGCCTTCACCAGGGAAAGAATGTCCCACACGATCAGCACCACGATGATGATGGCGAACGCGGTGGGCGACAGCTCGATGGTATGGAACAGGGTCATCACGCCCCGGCCGGAGCCGTACACCGTAGCGCCCCAGATGGCGATCAGAACGGTAAAGATGATGCCGAAAATGGCGCCGCGCAGGTTGTTCTTCTTCACCTGCTCCTGCTGCGCTTCCCGGGCGTACTCGGCCTGCTGCTCGGCGATTTCCTTCTCCCGGGCCCGCTCGTCCACCCGCTGCTGCTCCTCTTCGGTCAGTTCCTTCCCGCTTTCCACCAGGCGGGTGATCTCCTCGTCCTTCTGCTTTTCCTTCTGCTGGTATTCGTCGGCGATGGGCTTGAGGGCGGTGGTGGCGCAGGCGCAGCGATTGATCCGCTTCCTGTTTTTCAGCAGCAGGATCAGCCCCACATACGGCACCATCTGCGCCACGACTGCTCCGTAAGCGTTGTTATGGCTGTTGAAGCGGGTCTTGGCCATCAGGATGCAGCCGGCGATCATGGCGATGATCCAGCCCACCATGCCCAGGCTCAGCCCGATGAAAATGGGGCTGTCCCCCTTCGTCTGCGATCCCAGCACGATGGGCAGCACGATAGCCAGAATCAGCATCAGATTGCCCAGCAGCGCAAAGAACCAGCATTTTGTGGGGATCTTCCCTTTCTCCGCGCCGCAGTCGTCGCAGGCGTAGAGGGTGAATTCGTTGGCGAAGGTGGTGTCGACAGCGCCGGTGTAGCTTTTGGTCTTCGCCTTATTCTCCCCTGCGGGCACAAACACCGCGGCGGAGCACTCCTTTTCCTGATTGCAGATGCTGCAATTTCTGGTGATCCGGTACTCGTTCATGGTATCCTCTCCTTTTTCTTTTGAATCTTTTATCCGCGGCCCGGCCGCCTGCCCCGACGGGCGGGCTGCCCAGCCTGCGAGGGGTTCCCCCGCCGTCCTGCTTACTGCTCGTTCTGGGTGAGGGGATAGGCCTGCAGCATATCCCGGAGCGTGTCTTCGTCGTAATACAGCGCTGCCAGCGTCAGCCGGTCGATCCAGCCGGTTTCCTTCAGCCCGTAATCCGCCTGCAGCTTTTTCACGGCGTTCGCCGTGTCCAGGTCATAAATCCCCGCCGCTTCGCCCTGCAGCAGGCCCCGGGCGATCAGCGCCTGACGGACCGCGCGCGCCCCGGTCCCATCGCTGCGGATCGCCGCCGTATAGCCGTACCACTGCATGATGGTTTTCACGAACCGGGAAAGCTCCTCCGTCCCCTTGAAATCAGGCGGATCTTCCCAGAATTTCCCGCTCCCGGAAACGCTCACCGACCGCGGGGGCGTCCTGAGCAGGCTGACGGAACATTCCACCCCGGGATTGGACAGGGAATAGGCGGTCCATTCCACCTGGCAGGAGTATCCTTCGGCGGTGATGCCGGCCCCGCTGTACTTGCCGGAATACAGATATTTCATCCGCACCGACACCAGGATATCCGCTTCATCCGGATCGTCCGTAAAGCGCAGCGTGCCCCGGGATTCGTCCACGATGTCCCCCGCCCATTCCTTCAGGTAATCGCTCAGCGGCGCTGCGATGCCTTTTTTATTCACCGGATACATGCCGTCCCGGTTGATGCCGATCTCGCATTCGTCGTGGGTGATCATATAGGCGGTCAGGGGCGCAGGATGCGCCGGAACGTACAGATCCCCCGGGTTTTCCAGGCCGTATCTTTCCGCAAGCTGCCAGGCAGGCATGAATCCGGCAGCGGCGGTTTCCCCGTCCTGCTCTGTGAGAAGATAGTCGGAATCCGGGTCCTGCCAGAACAGCTTCCGTTTTTCTTTCTTGCCCGGGTAATACAGGAACACCGCGTCCGGTTTCGTGCCGTCGAATTTCTCGTTCCGGAACCAGTAGGTGCATTTCCCGTCCGCACCGGTGTCCACGCTGTCGGCGCGGTATGTTTTCCCCTTGAGGAAAACGGCAGCTTCCATCATGGGGCAGTTTTCGCCAAAGCCCGAGATCACCACGGCGATCCCGCCGGGATCCGTCTGGATGCTTTCCAGCTTCAGGCAGTATACGCCGTCGTTCGTTCTGAACGCCCAAATCCCGTCGGCCGCGTCCTGCGCCCGGGCAGGGGCGCAGCAGCTCAGCAGGACCAGCGCGGCAAGGCATGCCAGGATTTTTCTGTACATTCCGTCCTCCCGATCCGTCCGTTACTCGATGGCCGCCGAAGCTACGATGGCCTCCGCCATGCCCACGGCCGCTTCTCCCGTGAACAGCAGCGCCATGGCCGTGCGGCCGCTGCCGATCAGGTAGAAGGCCATCGGCCCGGCGTCCAGCTGCCCGCGGATCACCGCCGTGTTCCAGTCCCCCGCCGTTTCCATCACGGCGTTGGGCTCCACCTTGGTGGATTTGGGCAGGGCCTGGGCCGCGATGGGCACGGCGAGCTCGTCGGAATAATCAAAATCCAGGCTGTAGGTCCGGGCCATGATAAGGTTGTTTTTATCCTCGGGATCAATGAACACCACGCCCACGCTCGCTTCCTGAACGGCGTACGCTTCCGGATAATCCAGGGAATAGCCCGCGCCCTGCCAGCGGCGGAAGCCCGCGCCGCCGTCCTGCGTTTCGCTGCCCAGCAGCGTCACGGTGGAAAGCAGCGCGTCCTCCATGGGGATGGCCTCATCCCCGATAAACGTGAAGGATACCAGGTGCCTGTCCCCCGACAGCGTGGTCATCACCAGGTCCTGCCCGGTGGCCCGCCAGGTGCCCAGGGCGCGGAAGCCCCGCATATCGCCCACCTGCTTCATTTCGTAGGCGCCGTTCAGCGTCAGGTTCTTTCCCTTCGCCTCCTGCTTTTCCAGGCTGTATTCCGCGATGGTTTTTTCGATGGCCACCGCGTCGGTTTCCCGGTCGCCGGTATAGCTGACGAGATCGGAAATCATCGCGGCGACGATCACGGCGCTGTCGGTGCCCGTGATCTCCAGAATGATGCTGCCGTCGTAGGCAACGCCGCACTTCCAGGCCGCGGGATACCGGAAGCTGATGACCGCGTCGGCGTACTCGGCGGTTTCCCCCATGTCCACGGCAGCCGCTTCCTCCGTAACCCGCTCGCACCGGGCGATATAGGAATAGGTGCGGCCGTTGGGGAAGGTAGTGGTGATATCCAGCACCAGCACGCCGTCCTCCAGCGCCCAGGTGCCCGCCACGCTGCCCAGGCTGCTGGTGGCGGGGATATCCACGGAGAAGGTGCTGTCCGAGCTGGAAACGGTGAAGGGATAGCTTTCCCGGTAGCCCGCCTGCTCGAACGTGTATTGGCCGGAGCCGTCTGCGTTGATTTCCGCCGTCAGGTCAATGGACGGGCCGCCATTTTTTGGGGTGCCGGTTCCCTGCCATTTCCCCGCCAGCTCCCGGGGGATCTCCGCCACGGCGGGAACACAGCAGAGCAGGATCGCCAGGACCGTCAGGATGGATAACGTCTTTTTCATCTATTTCTCCTTCCTTATTTGCCGCCCGATCGGGGGGGATTGTTTTGCCGCGGCGCAGCCGCATTTTTCCCAGTTTATATAATTTTTCTCCCCGCGGTTTTTATTTCCTTCTTTTTCCATCAAATTTGTGGGCAAATTTCGGTTTATTCCGCCTGTATTCCTCCGCCGGCCCGGGCGCATCCGCCCCTTTCCTGCCGCGCCGCGATCCACCGGATGCCCCGGGCCAGCCGCGCCCCGGCATCCTGGAAATGGCCGCCTGCGTTCATTTCCAGCACCGTTTCCACCCCGCGCTCCCGAAGCAGTTGCTCAAACCGCCGCGTTTCGTCCTCCACCCTCCGCAGCAGCGGATGAGCCGACCGCTTTTCCCTATCGCCCAGGGAAAGATAGACCCACCGGGGCTTTTTCACAAACGCGTGCCGGGCCGCAAACTCGGAAAACCCCGGATACCACAGGGATCCGGAGGCGCTGACCGCGCCGTCGAAAGCGTCCGTCCGGTACAGGGCGTACAGCGCGAACAGCCCCGCCAGGGAATACCCCGCCAGGTACGCGCCCGCCGGCGCCGCGCCCAGCGCTTCCCGGACCGCAGGCAGGGCCTTGCCCGCAAGGATTTCCAGGAAAGCGTCCGCCCCGCCGGAAAACGCCTCATCCCCTCTCCGCAGCGCCGGAGCGGGCCAGGGGGACAGATCCCTGTTCCAATCCAGCTCCTCCACGGCGGCCAGGGAAAAGCCGGCGCCGGCCAAAGACGGCCCCCTCTCCTCCCCGCCGCCGCACAGCAGCACCAGCGGCGCGCCTTTTTCCGCCGCCGGATACAGGCCGATCCGCCTGCCCGCGATCTGCAGCGTTTCCACGTCCTTCACCTTCTTTTCCGCAGGCAATCACGCATTTTCCCCTTCCCGCCGCACCCGGAAGCCGCTTTCCCGGCTCACCGGATCGATGGGAAGGATCTCCGTGCGTTCGATGTGGATGTGGGGCTGGCTTTTCAGCCGAATCACCAGCTGCCGCAGCGCCGCAGCCCTACCCTGGGCCTCCACCGCCACCCGGCCGTCCTGCAGGTTCCGCACCCAGCCGGTCAGTCCCAGCGCCCGCGCCAGATAAAGCGCGGTATAGCGGAAACCCACGCGCTGCACATGGCCGGAAAACAGGATGCGCCATCGCGTCTGCGCCGTTTTCACAGTTCCTCCTCACAGCAATTTCCCGCCCGGAGCACGATCGCTCCGGGCGGGAAAAAATGGTTTTCAGCCGTTACAGGTCGTTTTCGTCGCTGAGCAGCTCTGCCAGCACCTTTTCCTTCACCTGGGAAACGTCCGTCTCCCGGATCTTCTGCCGCAGGGGCAGCACGGACCGGGGGGACACGCTCAGCTCGTCGATGCCGATGGAGAGGAAGGTCTCCGTCAGCGTAAGATCCGCCCCCAGTTCGCCGCAGATGCCCACCCATACGCCGTTCTTATGAGCGTTGTCGCACACCATTTTCAGGGCGCGGAGCACCGCCGGGTGATGGGGATTGTAGAACCTGCCCAGATCGGCGTTCTGCCGGTCGCAGGCCAGGGTGTACTGGGTCAGGTCGTTGGTGCCGCAGGAGAAGAAATCCACCACCTTGGCCAGCCGGTCGCTCATGAGCACGGCGGCGGGGGTTTCGATCATGATGCCGATCTCCACGTCCTCGCTGAAGGGGATGCCTTCCTCCGTCAGCTCCTTCTTCACCCGTTCGCACATCTTCCTTGCTTCCTTCACCTCCCACACGCTGGTGACCATGGGGAACATGATGCCCAGCTTCCCGTAGGCGCTGGCCCGGTACAGGGCGCGCAGCTGGGTGTGGAAGATCTCGGGCCGGTTCAGGCAGATGCGCAGGGCGCGGTTGCCCAGGGCGGGGTTTTCTTCCTTGGGCAGATTGAAATAGCCGATCTGCTTGTCCGCGCCGATGTCCAGGGTGCGGATCACCACTTCCCTGCCGCCCATGTCGCTGAGCACTTTCTTGTACGCCTCGAACTGATAATCCTCGGTGGGATAATCGTCGCAGTTGAGATAAAGAAATTCGCTGCGGAACAGGCCCACCCCGCCGGCGTCGTTGCCCAGCACGGCGGCCACGTCGTCCGGGGAGCCGATGTTGCAGTAGACGCGGATGCTCTGCCCGTCCAGAGTTTCGTTGGGCTGGCCTTTGAGCTTCTCCAGCAGCTCCCGCTGCCGCTTCTGCTCCTCCATTTTCTTGAGCAGACGGCCCCGGGTGTCGGCGTCGGCGTCGATGACCACGCTGCCTGTGCTGCCGTCGATGATGAGCTCCCGGCCCTCGTATTCGGGCTTCAGCTGATCCCCCACGCCAATGATCGCGGGGATGCCCATGGTGCGGGCCAGGATGGCGGTGTGGGAGGAGCCGGAGCCGCCCTCGGTGACGAAGCCCAGGATCTTGCTCTTATCCAGCTGCACCGTTTCGCTGGGGGCCAGGTCGTCCGCCGCCAGGATCACGGGCACCGGGGAGTCGATGCCCCCCTGGGCCACGCCGGTGAGCGCCGCGATGATGCGGCCGGACACGTCCTTCACGTCCGCGGCCCGGGCCTGGAAGTAAGGATCGTCCATGGCGGCAAACATTTCGGCAAACTGGGCGGCGGTATCGGTGACGGCGGCTTCCGCGTTCAGTTTGTTTTCCTGGATGGCGGTTTGGATGGCTTCTTCGTATTCCATATCCTCCGCCATCATCTGGTGGGTTTCAAACAGCAGCGCCGCTTCGTCGCCTGCTTCGGCCCGGGCCTTTTCCGCCAGTTCGCCCAGCTGGGCGATGGCCTTTTCCTGGGCGGCCTTGAACCGCGCCCACTCCGCCTCCGCATCCTCCACTTCGTAGCGGCGGATGGTGGATTTGGCGCGCTGATAATAGTACAGCGGGCCGATGGCCACGCCGGTGGATACGCCCTTGCCCTGAATGGAAATCATATCGTTTCCTCCTCTATGCTGAAAACAAACGGCTGTCCCGCAGGCAGCCGTTTTTGTGTGATCCCGTTACAGATTGGCCTTGAAGAATTCCTCGATGGCAGCGGCGGCGGTATCCTCGTCCGCGCCCTCCACGGTGACCTTCACGGTGTCGCCCTGCTTGATGCCCATGCCCATCAGGGCCATGAGCTTCAGGGCGTTAACGGCCTTTTCGCCTTTGATCACGGTGACGGTGGAGGCGTACTTCTTGATTTCCTTGACCAGCACGCCGGCGGGACGGGCATGGATGCCCACGGGATCGGTGATGGTGTACTCAAAAGATTTCATGTTTTTTCCTCCTATTTCTCTCTTCCGCTTTCACGGAATAAATTACATTGATGCAGTCCGAAAAAGGGGCCGGGAGAGCCGTTCTTCCGCATTCGGATAGCGGCTCTCCCGGGCGGCCCGTCCGTTACCGGGCGCCGCACTCCACGTTTTCCATATCCTCGGAATTGGTGAGCAGCACGGCCACGGTGTCGCTGTATCCGGCGGCCTTGATCTTTTCCCGGTCAAAGAGGATCAGGGGCTGGCCGGCCTTCACTGCGTCGCCTTCCTTCACCAGGCAGGTAAAGCCGTCGCCTTTCATATTCACGGTGTCCACGCCCACGTGGATCAGCATTTCCATGCCGTTGGCCTCAATGCCCACGGCGTGCTGGCTTTCCGCCACGGAGGAAACGGTGCCGTCGAAGGGGGCCACCACCTTGTCGTCGCTGGGCTGGATGCCCACGCCGTCCCCCAGGACGCCGGAGGCGAAGGTATCGTCCGGAATCTCCTCCCGGGCAATCACGGTGCCCTTCACGGGCTGCAGCACGGTGCCGGCGGCGCAGCGGATCACGCTGACGGAAGGCACTTCGATTTCAGGCGCTTCCGGCGCGGGAGCGGGAGCTTCCGCGGCCGCCGCGGGCTGCTCTTCCTTCCAGATGATCCAGGTCAGCGCAAAGGCGATGCCCGCGGCGATCAGAAGCTCCACGATGTACATGAAGGTATTGTTCACCGCCGGGATGCCGGGGATGCCGGTGACGCCGTAGGTGGTGGCGCCGAAGGCCGCCAAGCCGTCAGAGCTGCGCAGGAACGTGGCAAACAGGGAGCCTGCCGCGCCGCCGATCATGCCGCAGATGAAGGGCTTCATGAAGCGGAAGTTGATACCGAAGATGGCGGGTTCCGTGATGCCCAGGGACGCGGAGAGCGAGGAGGGCAGCGCCACGGACTTGGTCTTCTGGTTATGCACCTTGAGCGCTACCGCAATACAGGCACCGAACTGGGCAAAGTTGGCGGCAGAGGCAATGGGCATCCAGGTGTTGACGCCGGAGGATGCGATCATGCCGGCCTCAATCACGTTGTACATGTGGTGCAGGCCCATGACCACGGTCCAGGGATAAATCGCGCCCATGATCGCGGCGCCGATACCGCCGGTCTTGGTGACCAGCCATTCCGCGCCGCTCAACACCCAGTTTTCAACCACCGAGAAGATGGGCCCGATGATCAGGAACGCGGCGAACGCCGTGACCAGCACGGTGCACAGCGGCGTCACGAACAGGTCGATCATTTCGGGTACGATCTTGTGCAGCTTCTTTTCGATGAAGCACATGAACAGCACGGCCAGGATTACGGGGATCACGTGGCCCTGATAGCCGCTCTGGGCAATGCCGATGTCGCCGAACAGATTCCATTTCTGGATCTCGATCCCGTTCTTGCCGATTTTGCGCTCCGGATTCGTGTCGGAATTGATGTGATCCCACACGCTGTAGGATAGACTGATGGTTTCATTTTCACGCTTGACGGTGGCCAGGTTATTCAGCAGCGCGGGCGCGATCTTGCCGTCCGGCTCGGTTCCGTCAAAGGTGTCCAGCATCAGGAGATAGGCGTCGCTTCCGCCGCCGGGCAGACTCGCTTTTTCTGCCTCCGTGAGGCCGTCCACGTACACCTGTTTTCCGTCAACTTCGATTTTGAGCCTGTCTGCGTTCAGCGCATCCTGAACATATTCAATGGGGATCGGCTCGTTGAATTTCAGCGCAACTTCCTTGACGTTGCCGGCGTTCCAGGCGTTGAGCAGGGCGGGATGCACCAGCATCAGGCCGATGACCGCGCCCAGGAACACGTTGCCGCCGAACACCCGGGCGGCGGAAATGGCCACCAGCACGGGCAGCAGGGCAAAGGCGGTGTTGGCCACCAGGTCCAGGAAGGAGAACCAGCCGGTGCCGGCGAAGGCGGGCCAGAATTTCGGGATAGCTTCCACCAGGCCCATCATCAGGCCCGAGGCCACGATGGCGGGCAGGATGGGCACGAAGATGTCGCCGGGGGTTTTCAGGATTTTCTTCCACCAGGGCATTTTGGAAGCCGCCGCCGCCTTCACGTCGTCCTTCGTGGCGGCGGAAGCGCCGGTGACGGAGAGGAATTCGTCGTACACCTTGTTGACGGTGCCGGTGCCGATGATGAGCTGCAATTGGCCGTTGCTCTCAAACATGCCTTTGACGCCGTCGATTTCTTCCAGGGCTTTCTTGTTGACCTTTCCGTTGTCCGCGATCACCAGGCGCAGCCGGGTGGCGCAGTGGGCCGCGCTGATGACGTTGGCGCCGCCGCCGATGTTGGCGGCGATCTGCTCAGCGCATTTCCGGTAGTCCAGAGCCATGCGGTAACCCCCCTTTATTTGGTTGTTTGTTCGTATTGGACCGTTTTTTCACAAATCCACCATTCATGGTGATTATACAATAGAATCCGCAATCCGTAAACAATTATTTTTTTCCTTTTTCTTCCTGACGTTTTTTACCGGCGCAGCAGGGCCACGGAAATGTCGTTCACGTTGGTGCCGGTGGGCCCGGTTTTGATCAGGCCGCCGGTTTTTTCCAGGGCATGGTAAGCGTCGTTGTCCCGGAGCACGTCCTCCGCGGTCATCCCGTATTCCTGAAGCGCCCGGCAGGTATCGCCGTCGGCGTAGCCCCCCGCCGCGTCGGTGGGGCCGTCGGTGCCGTCGCTGCCCACGGAAAACACCGCCGCCCCCGTCATGCCGCAGAGCAGGGGCGCCGCAGCCAGGGCGATCTCCTGATTCCGCCCGCCCAGGTCTTTTCCCGTGACCCGCACCACCGTTTCGCCCCCGGCCAGAAAAGCCAGGCTTTTCCCGTCCTCCGCATGGGTGCGCAGGATGGAGGATAGAAAGCTGCCCGCGTCCCGGGCCTGGCAGCAGAGCCGGTCCGTCAGCAGCACGGGCTCGTATCCCAGGCCCCTGCAGGCCTCCGCCGCCGCGGCGCACAGCGCCTTTACGCTGCCCGTCACCTGGGTGTGCACGTTGAAAAGCGCCTTGGGCGTTTCTTCGTCCAGCAGCCGCCGCGCCCGATCCGTCAGGCGCAGCCCGTATTTTTCCGCCACGCGCCGGGCGTCCGCGCAGGTGCTCCCGTCCGGGCAGGCCGGGCCGGAGGCGATCATATCCAGCGGGTCCCCCAGCACGTCCGACAGCACCACCGCTTCCACCCGGGCAGGGGCGCACAGCCGGGCGAACCGCCCGCCCTTGACGGCGCTCAGGCGCTTGCGGACGGTGTTGATCTCCACGATGTCCGCCCCGCTTCTGAGCAGCTGCTCCGTAATATCCTGTAATTCCCCGCCGGGAATCAGCGGGATTTCAAACAGGGCGCTGCCGCCGCCGGAAAGCAGGAACAGCACGGTATCCTCTTCCGTCAGCCCGGATACCGTTTCCAGCGCCGCCCGGGTAGCCCGGAAGGAGTTTTCGTCCGGCACGGGATGGCCCGCCTCATAGCAGGAAAAATTCGCGATGGGGCCCATAACGTGGCCGTACTTGGTGATCACCGCGCCGCTTTCGATGCGGCTGCCCAGGCAGTCGTACGCCGCTTTCGCCATGCGCCAGGCCGCCTTCCCGGCAGCCACCAGCACCACCCGGCCCGACAGCGCCGCGTTTTCCAGCGCCCGGCGCACCGCGGCGTCCGGCTGCACGGCGGCGACGGCTGCCCGGACGATCCTGTCCGCATCCGCGCGCATCTGACGGTCCATGGCCTTCCCTCCCAAAAAAACGCGCCGCGCCTGCCGACGCGGCACGCTGTGCCTTATTTCAGATCAGCCCCAGCTTTTCAAAGCCCCAGTACAGCCCGTCGTCTTCCACCGCGGGGCAGACAAGATCGCTGATTTCCTTGAGCTTGGGGCTGCCGTTGTCCATGCAGACGGAGCAGCCCACCGTCTGGATCATTTCCAGATCGTTCATGCTGTCGCCGAAGCCGATGGTGTCCTCCAGGGGAAGGCCGAAGTGCTCCGCCACGATGCGGACGCCCCGGCCCTTGTCGAACCGGCGGTTGATGAGCTCGCCGTTTAAACACTGATAGGCCGCCACGTCCTGCACCACGAAGTTGAAATCCTTTTCCAGCGCCTGCCGGGCGGGCTCCAGCTGGGACGCGGTCTTGCACATGAACACGATCTTGTAGACCGGCCGCCCGTCGTATTCCCGCATGGGCAGGATGTTGAGCTGCTCCGCCAGGGCCTTGCGCCAGCGCACCAGCTCGCTGTTGCCCTCCCCCGCCTGGGCCAGGAATTCCCCCAGGTCCTCGTCGCCCCAGGTGGCATCCTTCGCCTCGATGGTGCGGAACACGCCGTTTTCCCTGAGCAAACGCATCCCCGTTTCCAGCTGCTCCGCCGTCATGGGGCAGTCGAAAAGCACTTCTTCCCCGGCGAACACGTAGCCCCCGGCCCCGGCCACCGCGCCGTCGAAGCCCAGCGCCAGCACCGGGGAGAGCATGGCGGGGTTGCGCCCCGTGCACAGGAACACCTTATGCCCCAGGGCCTGGGCGCGCTTCACCGCCCGCATGGCGCTCTCCGGCGGCGTGTTGCTCCCGGCGGGGGTCAGCGTGCCGTCGATGTCCAGAAAAATCAGTTTTTTCTTCATGGCGCATTCTCCTTAAAACGTATGCAGCAGCCAGCGGAAGCCGCCGGCGGGCACGCGCACCGCCCCGGCGTCCGTTTCCGTCAGGTCCATCAGGTCGGTATAGATTTCCCGGTCCTTGATCCAGGCGGTCTGCTCCCCGTCGGCGAAATTGAACAGGGCCAGCAGCTTTTCCCCCCGGTAATAGCGCCCGATGCCCAGCACGTGGTCATTCCCCGTATCCAGCAGCCAGGTATCCGCCTCGGTGTCGAAGGCGGGGTGCTCCGCCCGGATCTTTTCCATCTTCTGCAGCGCGGAAAAGAGCTTTCCTTCCACCGTGGTCTTTTTCGTGCGCTTTTCCGCCTTTTTCCAGTCCATATTCCCCCGGTGCAGGTAGCGGCTGTCCTCCCGTTTCAGGGGATCGCCGTGGTAGGCGCCGTCGTTCTCCTGGCCGATCTCGTCGCCGCTGTAAAGAACCGGCACGCCGCTTAAGGTGAACATGAAGGCGTGCAGCGTTTCGTCCAGCCGGATCGCCTGGGCCATGGCCTGCTTATCGCCGCTTTCCCGGGCTGCCTCAATGCCGCACAGAGACGCCGTGGTGCCGCAGAGCCGGGCGTCCCCCAGCCGCGGATCGTCGTTGTAGAGCTCTCCCCGGGCGGGGCTGCCAGGCCATTTGCCCGTCAGGTAATCGTTCAGGTATTTCTTGTGGGGCACCTCCTGCCAGCCGAAGCGGGAAAGGAAGCCGTAATCCAGCCCCCAGCCGATATCGTCGTGGCAGCGCAGGTAATTGAGGAACGTATAATCCCGGGGCAGGGAAAACACCTGCGCCATCTGGTGCGCCAGCAGCCGCACGTCCCGGGTGGCCACGGTGTGCCAGACGGTGGCCATGGTGGTGACGTTGTAAAGCAGATGGCATTCGGGCTTTTCCACCGTGCCGAAATACGGCGCCACCTTGCTGGGCTCCATCACCACCTCGCCCAGCAGCAAGGTGCCGGGGCACACGATCTCGCAGGCCATGCGCATCATGCGCACCAGGGTGTGCACCTGGGGCAGGTTCCGGCAGGAGGTGCCCAGGGCCTTCCAGATGTAAGGCACCGCGTCCAGACGGATCACGTCCACCCCGTGGTTGCACAGGAAGAGCATGTTGTCCGTCATGTCGTTGAAAACGGTGGGGTTGGCGTAATTCAGGTCCCACTGGTAGGGATAGAAGGTGGTCATCACCGCCTTGCCCGCCTCCTCGCACCAGGTAAAGTTTCCCGGCGCGGTGGTGGGGAACACCTGGGGCACGGTCTGCTCGAAGGCGTTGGGCAGCGTCCAGTCGTCGTAGAAGAAATACCGGGCCTGGTATTCCTTATCCCCCGCCTTGGCGCGGCGGGCCCATTCGTGGTCCTCGCTGGTGTGGTTCATCACGAAGTCCAGGCACAGGGCGATGCCCCGCTCGTGGCAGTCGTCCGCCAGGGCCCGAAGATCCTCCATGGTGCCCAATTCCGGCTGCACCCGGCGGAAATCGCTGACCGCGTAGCCCCCGTCGCTGCGGCCGGCGGGGCTTTCCAGCAGGGGCATGAGATGCAGGTAGCTGACGCCGCAGTCGGTGATGTAATCCAGCTTGTCCCGGACGCCCCGGAGGGTGCCCGCGAAGGCGCTGACGTACATCAGCATGCCCACCAGGTCGTGCCCCTTGTACCAGTCCGGGTATTCCTCCCGGGCCCGGTCCATCATTTTCAGGGGCTCCGGCCGCTCCTCCCAGGCGCGGTAGAGCATGTCCGTAAAGTAATCGTATGCCCGCATGTCGCTGTGGTACAGCTCGCAGTACAGCCACTTGAGCTCGTCCTCATGCCGGCGGAAACGGGACGTAAATTCGCTTTTCCAATGGCTCTTCATTTTCGTCATCCCTCCTCGGTTTCCCGCAGCGTGGGCATGGCGGGGATAGCCCCCGGGCGGCTGGCGGTGATGGACGCCGCCTTGTTGGCGAAGCCCACGAAAGCGTTCAGCTCCTCCGCGGTCAGGCCGTCGATGCCGCCCCGGCGGGCGATGCGGCTTAAGAGGGCGCCGAAGAAGGTATCCCCCGCGCCGTTGGTGTCCGCCACCTTCACCGGGCAGCCGGGCACGGTGCCCGTCAGGGCGCCGCAGCGCCACATGGCCCCGCGGGCCCCCAGCGTCACCACCGCCAGGCGCACCCCCAGCTCCATCAGCTTCTCAAGGGCGGCTTCCGGCTCCTTCACGCCGCACAGCAGCGCCGTTTCCTCGTCGCTGATCTTCACGATGTCGCACAGCGGCAGCACGGCGCGCATCTGAATAACGGCCTCCGCCTCCGAATCCCACAGTACCGAGCGGTAATTGGGATCGTAGGTGATCAGAGCCCCAGCGGCCTTGGCGCTCCGCACCGCGGCCACCACCGCCTCCCGGCATTCGGGATCGGTGAGGCTGACGCTGCCGAAATGCAGGATGCCCGTGCCCCGCACGGCCTCCTTTGCCTGTTCCATGTCGATGCGGGTGTCCGCCCCGGGCTTGCGGCAGAAGGAAAAGCTGCGCTCCCCGCGGGCGTCCACCGTCACCACCGCCAAGGTGGTGCTGGCGCCTTTCGCGGTCTGCAGCCCGTCCGCGGACACGCCGAAGCGCACCAGCGTATCCCGCAGCAACGCGCCGAAGGCATCCTCCCCCACGCACCCCACGAAGGCGGCCTCCGCCCCCAGCTTCGCCGCCGCAACGGCCACGTTGGCCGGCGCGCCGCCGGGGTTCGCCGCAAAATGGGGTATGCCGTTTTCGTCGATCCGGGTTTGAGTCATGTCCACCAGGATTTCACCGATAGCCGTGATTTTCACTTTTGCACCTCGCTGTAAGCGGCATGAAGCCGGATATCCCTGTTTCTGAATCCATTATATCATCCGCGCCGGAGAAACGCAACGGAAAAAAACATCCGCCGCCCGGCTGCATTTTTTGCATCCGGATTGCATGCCGCCGCAGATTATGGTATAATCGGAAAAAATGTTCCCGGGGCGGCGTCCGGGCCGGAAAGAAGTGTTCCCTTTGCTTCAGTTTCAGGTGCCGGAGCAGAAAAGGCTTCGGGTGATCGTGGATACGGACGCCGCCTGCGAGGCGGACGATCCCTTCGCCATCGCCTACGCGTTGATGAGCCCCAAGCTCCTGGTGCGCGCGGTGACGGCGGCGCATTTCGCCCAGCCCGGATCCATGGAACAAAGCCGGGAAGCCGCCCTGCGGGTGACGCAGGCCATGGGATCGGACGTGCCGGTGCTGCGGGGCGAGGAAGGCCCCGGCGGCGGAGGCGCGCCGTCCGAGGCTGTTCAGCGGATGATCCGGGAAGCCCGGATAGACGATCCGCGCCCCCTGTTCATCCTGTGTATGGGCGCGCTGACCAATATCGCCCGGGCGCTGCGGGACGCGCCGGATATCGCAAATCGGCTCACGGTGGTTTCCATCGGCGGCCATCCCTACGGGGAAAACCGTCCGCCCTGGCGGGAATTCAATTTCGGCAACGATCCGGACGCGGCCAACGCCGTGCTGCAATCCGCCGCCCCGGTGTGGCAGATCCCCTCCGACGTGTACGGCAGCATCCGGGTGGGGCTGGCGGAGCTGCAGGAGCAGGTGATGCCCTACGGAAAGATCGGCCGGTATCTGTTCGAGCAGATGATTGCCTACAACATGACCCCGGAAGCCGCGTGGACCCAGGGCGAAAGCTGGTCCCTGGGGGATTCCCCCGCGGTGGCCGCGGTGCTGCACCCCGCCTGCGGGCGCACGGCGCGCCGCCCCGTCTGCCGGGTGGAAAACGATACCTCCTATTCGCCCCTGCCCGGCGGGCGGGAGATCCTGGTTTATCAGGATATGGACAGCCGGTACCTGCTGGGGGATTTCTACGCCAAGCTGCACCTGCTGTATCCCCGGACGTGAGCAGAAAAGAAAAACAGGGAAAAGAAAATGGAAGAAAAACGCACGGAACGCAAAGAAGAAGAGCTGTCTCCCCTCCCCGCCGGCCGGAAAACCGTCGCGGTCTTTATTTCCGCGCTCTATGAGGACATGGTGCGCCAGACCGTGGACGGCCTGCTGGAGGCCGCCCGGGGAGAAAACGTGAAGCTCGTCTTCTTCGCCAGCTTCGCGGACAACCACACCAGCAAGAATTACGATCTGTATCAGGATTACGACGTGGGCGACTTTGTGGTGTATCTGCTGCCGGATCTGAAAAAATACGACGCGCTGATCACCTTCGACACCTACATGACCGGCTCCTTCATCGAGCCCATCGACCGGCTGAAAAAAGCGGTAGCCTGCCCGGTATTCACCCTGGGCACGGTGAAGGAGGGCACCTACAGCATCGTCAACGATCAGGATCTGTCTTTTTCCGAGCTGATCGAGCATCTCATCGGCCATCACGGCTGCAGGGACCTCGTCCACGTGGCCGGACCGGTGGAGCGGTCCTTCTGCCTGGAGCGCATCCGGATTTTCCAGAACACCCTGTCCGCCCACGGCCTTCCCTGCGGGGACGACCGCATCTACTACGGCACCCTCCGCCCGGATTGCGGCCCGGAGATCGTGGAGAAGATTCTGGCGCGCTATGCGGAGGAAGGAAAGCGCAGGCTGCCGGAGGCTATCGTCTGCGTCAACGACTATACCGCCATCGGCATCATCAGCGCCTTGGAGGACCGGGGCTTCCGGGTGCCCCAGGACGTGATCGTCACCGGGTACGACGATATCCTGCGGGCGCAGTTCAACGAGCCGTCCATCACCACCTCCGCCCAGCCCTTCTTCCGCGTGGGCGAAAATGGCATGAAGCTGGTGCTCAAACGCCTGCGGGGAGAGCCGATAGAAGAAAAAACCGCCGTTCCCGGCGTGCTGTGCCTGCGCCAGTCCTGCGGATGCGAGCCCGTCTCGGTGCACAAAAAGGATACCATCCGGGAAAAATACATCCGCACGGTCACCAACCTGGAAAACCTGGCCCTGTCCAACACCAACCTGATCCTCGGCGGCGCTATCTGCGAAACTGCGGAGGAGCTCTACAGCGAGATCGAAAAGGGCTGCCTGCGGGAAACCGGCTTCCAGGACGCCGCGCTGTGCCTCATCGACGGGTGGGATCAGAAAAAGCTGATCCAGCACCGGTACACCCTGAAGGAAGAAACCTTCAACGTGGTCTGCGGCACCTGGCACGGCAAGCCCGTCAGGCGGCAGACCCTGCCCAAGGGCAGGCTGCTCCCGGATGAAATGATGCAGGACGATGTGCCGTACTATATTTTCCCCATCCATCACCTGCAGTATTTCCTGGGCTATTTCATTGTGAATCCGCGCCTTAAAGAAATGGAGCAGCTCCACATCAAATCCTGGCTGGTCAGCGTCAGCACGGTGCTGATCAACTGGCTCTTCCGCAATCAGCTGAAAAACTCCGTGCAGGAGCTTGATTACCTTTACCAGACGGATATGCTCACCGGCCTGTACAACCGCTGGGGCTATTACCGGTTCTTTGAGAGCTATTACGAGGAATGCCGCGCCGAAGGCGACGAGCTGGCCGTATTCCTCATCGACATGAACAACATGAAAAAAATCAACGACGTCTACGGCCACGCCGAAGGGGATTTCTGCCTGTGCGTCCTTGCGGAAGCGATGCAGAAAAGCGCCCTGACGGACGAAATCTGCGTCCGCACCGGCGGGGACGAATTCGTGGTGCTGGCCAAGCACTACGATCAGGAAAAAGAGGAAAGATACCGCCGCCGGATCCGGGAACAGATCGACGAAAGGCTGGAAGCGGCCGGGAAGCAGTACCAAATCACCGTCAGCATCGGCTGCTGCCGCAGCGTTCCCGGGCCTGTCGCCGACGGCGTTTCGCTCCAGTCCGTGGCGGAAACGTACCTCAAAAAAGCGGACAAAGCCATGTACCGGGAAAAGAAGCACAAGCCGCAATAAACAAAAAACATGGGGATATTGCAGAAGCCAATCTACAATATCCTGTTTGTTTACAGGGATATTGGTTTTCAAAAAAAGAATGAGCAACAATGAATACCGGGAAATCGAAGAATCCCGGGGTGGTTTGGAGGGGCCGCAGCCCCTCCAAGCGGAATCCGCAGCAGCGACCTGTGCGCTGCGAGGAGCATTACGAGAGGAAAAGGCGTTTTATGTCGATCAAATGGAGGATCCATTTGATCGAAGGGGCTGTGCAGCAGCCCCTTTTTTCCGTCTGCCGGATCATCCGACGGCTGCCAGCGCCACGAACCCCAGCAGCGTCACCATCGTGGAAACCGACAGCGCGGAGGACAGATACGCTCTCTGCTTATCGTCGTTGGAAAAGACGGGCAGCACGTAGGGCGGCGGCAGCAGGAACATGAGCAGCATGGGCTTTTCCCACGCCGCCTGGGGCCACAGCGCCCGGAACAGAAGCAGCGCGGCGCCGCCCAGCACCGCCATGACGGCCAGCCGCAGGCCCACCGCCTGCAGCGCGGCGCGCCAGGGGATATCCCGCAGCACCAAATCGTACCCCACGCTGATCAGGATCAGCGCGCTCACCGGCGCCGCGGCGATCTGGGCGCAGGCGTCCAGGATCGCTTTTCCTTCGCCCATGGCCTGATACAGCCCCGTGACCCCCAGCAGCACCCCGGCGGCGATGGAAATGATGATGGGCGACAGCGCCATTTCTTTTACGATCCCGGCCGGCGATTTCTTTTTTCCCTCCGCCTCCCGGGCAAGCAGCGCCTTATAAAGCGTGAACACGAACAGCACCTGCCCCAGGTCGATCCGGGCGAAATCCGCCAGCTTCTCACGGCCGTAGAGCAGCTCAAACAGGGCGTAGCCCAGCATGCCCGCCTCAAAGCCCGTGGTCAGGAAGGGCAGGAACCGGCTTTGGATCCCCAGCGCTTTCCCGCCGGCTTTCCCCAGATAAAAAGCGGCGCAGCACAGCGCGAACATGATCAGCGGCACCGCCAGCATGGCCGGGGAATATTCCGCCGACGCAAACGTGCTAAGCAGCACCGCCGGCAGCCCGATCTGTACCGCCACGGTCTTGAGCGCGTCCACGCCCTGCCGGGTCAGGATCCTTTTCGCCCGGCACAGCATGCCGATCCCCAGCATCAGGATCACCGGCAGCACCGTGGAAAGCACCTGAACGCCCCTGTCCATATGTCACCCCTTTTTCCGCGCCCCGTCTTTTTCCAGGGCCAACAGCCATTTTTTCCTCTCCAGGCCCCCGGCGTAGCCCGTCAGCGCCCCGTCCGCACCGATCACCCGGTGGCAGGGCACCATCAGGGAAATGGGGTTGCGCCCCACCGCGGCCCCCACTGCCCGGGAAGCGGCGCGCCCGGCGCCCAGCCGGGCGGCGATCTCCCCGTAGGTCGCTGTCTGCCCGTACGGGATCAGAAGCAGTTCTGCCCAGACCGCCCGGGAAAACGCCGTGCCCGCCAGCAGAAGCGGCGGCGGCGCGCCCGGCTCCGTCCCGGCAAAATACTTTTCCAGCCAGCGGTCCGCCGCGTCGAACGCCGGCAGGGGCATTTCTTTTTCCGTTCCGTCCAGCCCCGCGCCGAAGCGCTTCTGCCCCTGGAACCACAGCCCGGCGACGGCCTCGCCCTCGCCGGCCATGAGGATCATGCCCAGGGGCGAAAAATAGCGGTGGATCCGGCGCACGGCGCTCACAGCCCGCAGCCGCCCCGCCGGGAGCAGCCTTCGCAGCATCCGCCGCAGCCGTTTTTCTTTCTCTTCCGCGCGCCCAGCATCCCCAGCGCCGCGATCAGGGCGATCCCCGCCAGGATCAGGATATCCCACAGATTCATGGCCGTTCCTTTCTCAGCCCAAAGCCATGCCGATCAAGCGCACGATCAGCGCCCCGATCCACGCCAGCGTGCATTGCCAGAACACCACGCCCAGGGCCCATCTGCGCCCCATTTCCCGCCGGATGGCGGTCACCGCCGCCACGCAGGGAGTATACAGCAAACTGAACACCAGCATACACGCCGCGCCCAGGCCGCCCAGGGCTTCCAGCCCGTCCCGGAACAGCGTCTTCATCACGGAAACCACGCTTTCCTTGGCCATGAAGCCGCTGATCAGGGAAGTGACGATCCGCCAGTCCCCCAGGCCTACCGGCGCGAACAGCGGGGCGATCAGGCTGGCCGCCGCCGCCAGGATGCTGTCGTGGGGATCCTCCACCAGATTGAAGCGGAAATCAAAGCTCTTGAGGAACCAGACCACGATGGTGGCGATGAGGATGACGGAAAAGGCGCGGTGCAGAAAATCCTTCGCCTTCTCCCACAGCAGCAGCATCACGTTCCGGGGGCTGGGAAAGCGGTAATTGGGCAGCTCCATCACGAAGGGCACCGCCTCGCCTCTGAACAGGGTGTTCTTGAACACGTGCGCCGCCAGGATCCCTGCCAGGATGCCCAGCAGATACAGCCCCGTGATGATCAGCCAGCTCCGCTCCGGGAAAAACACGCTGACGAAGAAGCCGTAGATGGGCAGTTTGGCCGTGCAGCTCATAAAGGGCGTCAGCAGGATGGTCATTCTGCGGTCCCGGGCGCTGGGCAGCGTCCGGGTGGACATGACGGCGGGCACCGTGCACCCAAAGCCGATGAGCATGGGCACGATGCTGCGGCCGGACAGGCCGATGCGGCGCAGCAGCTTATCCATCACGAAGGCCACCCGGGCGATATAGCCGCTGTCTTCCAGAAGGGACAGGAAGAAAAACAGGATCACGATGATGGGCAGGAAGCTCACCACCGTGCCCACGCCCTCGAAAACGCCGTCGATCACCAGGTTCTGCACCGTCTGGTTGACCCCGGCGGACCGCATGCCCGCGTCCGCCAGATCCCGGAGGGCGCCGATGCCGTCAGCCAGAAGATCCTGGAAGAAGGGGCCGATCAGGAAGAACGTGAGGAAGAATACCAGGGCCATGATGCCGATAAAGAAAGGAATGGCGGTGTACTTCCCCGTCAGCACCCGGTCCAGGCGCTGGCTGCGGCGGTGTTCCTTGCTCTCGTGGGGCTTGATCACGCATTCGCCGCACACCCGGCGGATGAAATCGAACCGCATGTCCGCCATGGCGGCGCTGGGATCCAGCCCCCGTTCGGTTTCCATCTGCAGGATGATATGCTGCAGCATCTCTTTTTCGTTCTGGTCCAGCGCCAGCTTTTCCTCGATCAGCCGGTCGCCCTCGATGAGCTTCCCGGCGGCGAAGCGCAGCGGCAGGTCCGCCGCCCGGGCGTGATCCTCGATCAGGTGAGCCACGGCGTGCAGCGCCCGGTGCACCGCCCCGCCGTGATCCTCCGCGCCGCAGAAATCCTGCTCCACGGGGCGTTCCTGATATTTGGCGATGTGCACCGCGTGGCGCACCAGCTCGTCCACGCCTTCGTTCTTCGCCGCGGAAATGGGCACCACCGGCACCCCCAGCATCCGCTCCATGGCGTTCACGTCCACGGTGCCGCCGTTGCCCCGCAATTCGTCCATCATGTTCAGCGCCACCACCATGGGCACGTCCATTTCCAATAGCTGCACCGTCAGGTACAGGTTCCTTTCGATGTTGGTGGCGTCCACGATATTGATGATGGCCCGGGGATGATTTTTCAGCACGAAATCCCGGGAAACCAGCTCCTCGCTGGAATAGGGGGACATCGAATAGATCCCCGGCAGGTCGGTGATCAGGGTATCGGCATGGCCGCGGATCACGCCGTCCTTGCGGTCCACGGTGACGCCGGGGAAATTGCCCACGTGCTGGTTGGACCCGGTGAGCTGATTGAACAGGGTGGTCTTCCCGCTGTTCTGGTTGCCCACCAGGGCGAAGGTCAGCTTCGTGCCCTCCGGCAGCGGATCGCCCGTGCCCTTGGGATGGAATTTGCCTTCCTCGCCCAATCCGGGGTGATCGCTGTACCGGCGGCGGTCCTGCTTCTCCCGGGGCGCCGCCGCCTGCTGCAGCGGCTCCACCTCGATCTTTTCCGCATCCGCCAGCCGCAGCGTCAGCTCATACCCGTGGATCCTCAGCTCCATCGGGTCGCCCATGGGGGCCAGCTTGATCGCCGTCACCTCCGCCCCGGGGATCACGCCCATATCCAGAAAATGCTGCCGCAGGGCCCCCTCGCCCCCCACCGTCCGCACCCGGGCGGTTTTCCCCGGCAGCAGTCCGCTCAGTTTCATCGTCCGTCCGCTCCTTATCCGGGCGGCGTCTTTTCGCCGCCCCAGGACAATATTAGACAAAACTTACGGATTTCCTTGTGAACGGGAAAAATAAAATCGCAACCCTCTCCGCCCCTCCGGGGCACCTCCCCCGGCGGGGGAGGTAAAATCAGCGATACCCTGCCGAACCATCTCCCGCATACTGAAAGTACATTGGTATGTGTATTCCCCTGGGGGGGGCAAGTTTAGCTCCCCCGCTGGGGGGGAGCTGGCGCACAGCGCCTGAGGGGGCATAGATGCTATCCAGCAAACGATCTCAATGCCCTCTCCGCCCCTTCGGGGCACCTCCCCCAGAGGGGGAGGAAACCCTCTCCGCCCCTTCGGGGCACCTCCCCCAAAAGGGGAGGATTTAGAAAGCAACTGCCAGAAGCAACTGCCAAAAGGCTAAGAAAGCAGCCGCCAAAAAGCAGAGCAAGCAGCCGTCAAATCATAGAACAGAAGCGTGCCTCCGGCTGTATCGCCGCAAGCGTCTGAAGGCAAAGCAAATCCTTTTGATCGCCGCCGAAACCCGTGCGCGGGCAAAGCGCCGGACACGGAATGAAAATATCGCCGGGGCGTGGGGGGTCAACGGAACAGCGTGCACCCCATCTCCCGGAACTCCCGGATCTTCCGGCGCAGGGCGTCCTCCTCCACGCAGAAGCGCGCCGCCAGGCAGGTCAGGCAGTAAAACGCTTCCGCCCCGCGGTTCACCATCTTTTTCGTCAGGGCGATCTCGTCCTTTTCCAATATTCGTCCGCAGGATACGCAGCGCCCGTCCTCCTTTTTATCCATGGGCTTTGACCAGGCGGCAGAGATACAAACGCATATCGTGGCCGGGCACCGTGGGGTTGAAATAATCGAACTTCGCGCCCAGGTTTTCCCCGGTGAACACGTCGCGGATTTCCAGCGCCCAGCCGCCGGCCACCGGCAGCCCCAGATCCACCAATTCGCAGTGGATGCAGCTTTCCGCTTCGGACATATTCACGTACGCCAGGGCAAATTCGTTATCGGACAGATGGCGGAAGAAGGTGAAGGACGAATCCGGGATCATCCGCCAGGGCATCTCCCCTTCCTTGGCGTCTGGGTTGCCGGTAAACACCGATCCCCGGCGGATCAGGTAAGGCGGGCGGCATTCCTCGTCCTGGTCGATGCGCAGAAGGTCCTTGTTCTGCATGAGGGCCTGATATTCCGGCGCCACGGCGCGCAGGTCCGCCCCCATCATCAGCGGCACGCCCGCCAGGCACCACAGGGCAAACTGCATCCGGTATTCCTCATAGGTGCACGTTTTTCCCACGCCCACGTTGCCCTTGCCGCCCATGCCCACGGTGAGCATGTCCATATCGTTGAAGCAGCCCGCGCCGCTCATGCACAGGTTGTCGATCTGGGATTTGAAAATATCGGTGAAGGAAACGTAATTGTCCATGATGTCGCCGGTGGAGCGGTACATCTGCGCGCCTACGGAGCGCATCCACTTCCAGGGCTCCTTCTGCCCCCAGTTGCACGCGGAAAACAGGATCTCCCGCCCCGTGGCCTTCAGCGCCATGCTCATGGTCTGATACCGGGTGCGGCAGTCACCGGTCTGGGGGAAATTGCAGAAATCGTATTTCAGGAAGTCCACGCCCCAGGAAGCGAAGGTGGCGGCGTCCGTAAATTCATGGTCGTAGCTGGAGGGATAGCCCGCGCAGGTCATGACCCCGGCGCAGGAATACATGCCGAATTTGAGCCCCTTCCCGTGCACGTAATCCGCCAGAGCCTTCATCCCGTGGGGAAATTTTTCCGGGTCCGGCACCAGCAGCCCGTTTTCGTCCCGGTCCCGGAGGGACCAGCAGTCGTCGATCACCAGGTATTCGTATCCCGCGTCCCGGTAGCCCTTGTCCACCATGTAATCCGCCATTTCCCGGATCAGGGCGTCGCTGATCTTATCGCCGAAGGTATTCCAGGAATTCCATCCCAGGGGCGGCCGTTTTGCCAGCATGGGTGCATTTCTCCTTCCGCGCCGCAAACGCGGCTTTTTCTCATTACATTATACCAAACGGGCCCGCCCTCCCGCAAGGCTTTCCCGGCCGTTCAGGCGGGGAAGGCGCAAGAAAAATTTTCCACGGCGGATTGACTTTGTTCCCGCGCCGGGCTTATGATGAAACCGGACGGAATAAAAGAACAGGAGGCGGTTTTCATGCTGCTTGGCGGAACCGTTGCGGGCGCCTTCGACGCCCCGGAAGCCTGGGAGCGGCTGCTGGCCGCGTCCCGCTTCAAGGCCGTTACGGCGCCTTTTGACTGCCGCACGCCCCGGGGGGAAGCCGCGCAATACGTTTCCGCGGCAAAACGCCGGGGGGCGGTGATCGCGGAGGTGGGCGTATGGCGCAACTGCCTGGACCCGGATCCGGCAAAAGCCAAAGAAGCCCTGCGCTATGCCAAGGATCAGCTGGCCCTGGCGGAGGAATGGGGCGTGCCCTGCTGCGTCAATATCGCCGGCACCCCCGGCGCGGCGGGCTGGGACGCCGCGGACAAAAGCAATTTCACCCCCGAAACCTACCGCCGCACCGTCGCCTCCATCCGGGAGATCATCGACGACGTGCGGCCGGCGCGCGCGTTTTACTGCATCGAGCCCATGCCCTGGATGGTGCCGGACAGCCCGGAGGCGTATCTGCGGCTTCTGGAGGATGTGGACAGGCCGCAGTTCGCCGCGCATATGGATTTCGTGAATATGATCAACTGTCCCCGCCGCGCCCTGGCCCCGGAGGATTTCGTGGAGGAGTGCTTTTCCCGTCTGGCCCCGTATATCAAAAGCACCCATATAAAGGACAGCCGGCTGCACCCCACCAGGCTGACCGCGGTGCTGGAGGAATGCAGCCCCGGGGAAGGGGATCTGGACTTTGAAAAGATCCTGGGGATCCTGGACAGGTATCTGCCCCCCGACGCCCCGGTGCTGCTGGAGCACATGCGCACCTTTGAGGAATATCAGGCCGCATACGCCTATCTTTCCGGCGCCGCCGCCCGGGCGGGCGTCAGCATCTGAAAAAAGGAGGAAACCGCTTTATGGCCGACAGCCGTCCCCTGCCCGGCGATTCCATCGCCCTCAACCGCCGGTATCTGGATCATCTGCTGGTGGAGGGCCGCATCGTGGGCGCGGCGCACCCCACCGCGGAAACGCGCCTGCTGGGCTGCGCCTTTTCCACCCCCATCGTCACCGCGGCCCTGAGCCATCTGAAGCGCGGCATGGCCGCCTTCGCCCTGGGCGCAAAGCAGGCCGGGGCCGCCTGCTGTATCGGCATGGGCAGCTGCGAGGAAATGGAATCCGCCCTGTCCACCGGCGCGAAGATCGTCAAGATCATCAAGCCCTACGCCGACCCGGATCTGATCTTTGAACGGCTGGCGTGCGCCAAGGCCCACGGGGCTGTCGCCGTGGGCATGGACGTGGAGCATGCCGTGAACGTGGCCGACGACCGGGATTCCCTGGTGGCGGGCTATCCGATGAAGCTGCCCACGCAGCAGGAGCTGAAAACGTATATCGGCGCCGCGGGGCTGCCCTTTCTCATCAAGGGCGCGCTGAGCGTCCGCGACGCCCTGACCTGCCGGGATCTGGGCTGCGCCGGCGTGATCCTCAGCCACCACAACGGCCTGATGCGCTGGGCCGTTCCCCCCGCCATGCTGCTGCCGGAGATCCGCCAGGCCGTGGGGCGGGATTTCCTGCTGGTGGCCGACGGCGGCATCCGGGACGGCTTCGACGCTTTCAAGGCCCTGGCTCTGGGGGCGGACGCCGTGTCCGTGGGCAGGGCGCTGATGGCGCCCCTGGACGAAGGCGGCCCCGAAAAAATGGCGGACGTCCTCCGCGCCATGACGGACGAAATCAAGGCCATGCTGGTGCGCACCGGCTCCCCGGACCCGGCTCATATCGACCCCGCGGTGATTCATCCCGTCGACTGGTAACACGAAAGGAGCATCGTTATGGAAAAGATCCGTTGGGGCGTCCTGGGCACGGCGGATATCGCCCGGTGGCAGACCATCCCCGGCATGCGGGAGGCGGAGAACTGCGCGCTGTACGCCATTTCGGGCCGCAGCATCGAAAAAGCCCGGCAGTACCAGGCGGAATTCGGCTTTGAAAAGGCGTACGGCAGCTATGACGCGCTTTTGTCCGATCCCGCGGTGCAGGCGGTGTACGTACCCCTGCCCAACGATCTGCACCGGGAATGGGTGATCCGGGCGCTGGAAGCAAAAAAGCACGTGCTGTGCGAAAAGCCCCTGGCGCTGACGGAAGCCCAGGCGCGGGACATGTTCCGCGCCGCGGAGGAAAACGGCGTGCATCTCATGGAGGCATACGCTTACCTGCACAATCCCTTCGTCCGGGCGGTGAAGGCAGAATTGGACGCCGGCGCCATCGGAAACGTGCTGTACCTGGAATCCGCCTTCGTGGGCGGGCCGCCCCGGGAGGGCAATTACCGCGCCCGGCGGGACGCCGGCGGCGGCGCGCAGTACGATCTGGGCTGCTATCCCCTGAGCATGGCGCTGTGGATGCTGGACAGGGAGCCGCTCCGGGTCAGCGCTTCCGCCCTGTTCGCCGACAGCGGCATCGACCTGGCCGCCAACGTGCTTTTGTCCTTTGAGGGCGGGGCCGTGGCGAATCTCAGCTGCGGCATGCTGCTTCGCGCCAACCGCCTGGACCGCTTCCATCTCTGCGGCGACCGGGGCGAAATCTTCTCCGCCTTCCAGTTCAATCAGCCGGGCGAGATCGCCTACACCCTGGTGCGGGACGGCAAAGCGGAAGAAAAGCGCGTCACCGCGCCCCAGAATTACCGCCTGGAGGTGGAGCAGCTGGGCCGCTGCATCCTCAAGGGCGAAGCCCCCGCCGTCTCCCCCGCGTTTTCATTGCGGGTGGCCCGGGTGCAGGACCGCATCCTGGACGCCATCGGCTTCTGGAAATAACCGCCCCTTCGATCAAATGGATCCTCCATTTGATCGACATAAAACGCCTTTTCCTCTCGTCCCTGCGGGACTCCCGGGCGGAAAAGGCGCAAGGAAAGCATCCGCTTGGAGGGGCTTTGGGCCCCTCCAAACCACCCCGGGGTTTTCGTTTTTCCCGGTATTCACTGTTGCTCGTTCTTTTATGAAAACCAATATCCCTGTAAACAAAGAGGATGTTGCAGATTGGCTTTAAGCAACATCCTCTTTTGATTCTGGTTTTTTACTTGGCGGGCGATATCGGATCGCCTTTGGGCTTTATGAATTTCAGCCACTCCGGCAGATGGATCTTCCCCTTGCCGCGGACGGACAGGATCACGCTCTGCAGCATGATGAACAGGCCAAGCATGGCGCCGCTGGCGATATTCTGCCAGAAGGACTCGTTCACGTCGCTCAGGCCGATGATCTTGGTGATGGTCGCCAGGATCATGACCCCGAAGAACGTGCCGAACACATTGCCCACGCCGCCGGTAAGCAGCGTGCCGCCGATGATGGAAGCGGCGATGGCGTCCATTTCGCCCCGGGCCGCCACGGTGGTTTTGGCGGAAGGCGCGTGCATCAGGAAAATGAAGCCGGCCAGGCCGCTGAGCAGGCCGCTGATCACGTAGCTGATGAAGCGGGTGCGCTTCACGTTGATGCCCAGCATCATGGCGCTTTGCTGGTTGCCGCCGATGGCGTAGATATTTCTGCCCAGTTTGGCATAGCGCAGCAGCAGGAACACCAGCACCAGCACCAGCAGGGCCACCAGCGTGCCGATCTCAAGATCCGTGGAAACGACGGTCTGCGTGACCTTGCCCAGCTTGACCTTTTCCGTTACCTCCGTGAACCAGGGAATATTGATCCTGGCGTCCCACATGGCCGTGACCGCCCCCGAGGCGTTCACATCCACCGGCTTGCCGCCGGGGCTGACGATGGTGGTAAGCCCGCGGGCCAGGATCATGCCGGCCAGGGTCACGATGAAGGGCTGGATCTCCAGATGGCTGATCAGAAAGCCCTGGAACGCGCCGAAGGCCAGGCCGATCCCCAGGGCGATCCCCAGGGAGATCAGGATGTTGAGGAAGGGGCTGGCGACGGCGCTTTTCTGCAGGTAAAGCGCGTCCACCATGCAGGTCAGGCTCACCACGCCGGCCACGCTGATGTTGATGCCGCCGCCGATCATGACCACCGTCAGGGAACAGGCGATGATGATCAGCATGGAGTTTTCATTCAGCAGGTCGAAGAACATCTTGGGGTTGCGGAACCCTTTGGCGTTGAAAATCACCGCCGCGGCGTACATCGCAATGAAGATCCCGATGCTGACCAGCATCAGCAGCATGGTATTGGATAAGGGCTCTTTCTTTCCCGTCAGGGTTTTCGCTTTCTGCACCGTCATGTCAGCCCACCCCCTTCAGGGACGCCGCATCGGCAGATGCGCTGCGTTTGTTCTTCATGGCGGTGAACCAGCTCTTGATCACCGGGGAGCCGGCGGTGACGATAATGATGATGGCGATGGCTTTGTAGGCCCTGATATGCTCCGATCCGACCCCCATGTTCTGCAGCGTGGTGGTCAGCATCTGGATGATATACGCCCCCAGGACGCTGCCGCTCAGGCGGAATTTGCCGCCGCCCAGGCTGTTGCCGCCGATGGCCACCGCCAGTATGGCGTCCATTTCGATGTCGGCCAGCAGGGTTTTCGGCGTCAGCGTGCCCATACGCGCCACGCCGATCACCGCCGCCACCGCCACGCAGATCCCCAGGATCACGAAGCTGAGCAGCTTGATCAGCGTGGGCTGAATGCCGTTGAGCCGCGCGGCGCCCTGGTTGACGCCCACGGCCTGGGTATATAGCCGGATGTTGGTCAGCCGGAAGAACAGGAACAGCAGCAGCCCCACCAGCACCACCAGCAGGAAGGGCGTGGACACCGGCACGCCGGGGATCCGGATGCCGATGGCCCTGATCACGGGGCTGGCCAGTTCTTCGGTAGCGGAGCCGTTGATCATGTAGCCGATGTCGCGGCCGCAGGAATACAGCACCAGCGTGGCGATCATGGGCTGGATCTTGAATACGGCCACCAGCGTGCCGTTGAACAGCTTGAACAGGATCGTGCCCAGGCAGCACACCAGCAGCGCGCCGATCACGGTGAGCACCGAAATGGGGCCCATCCGCACCAGCGTCTGCACGAAGATCGCGCCGGCGATGGCGCCCACCGTGCCCACGGAAATATCCTGGCCGCCGCAGGACGCCGTCACCAGCGTCATGCCCATGGCGATGATGGCCAGCTCGCTGGCGCTGTCGATAATGCTGATCAGGTTGCCGTCCAGCCGGGGATTGCCCTCGCTCCACTCGATGGTGACCCGGAAAAATTCGGGATCACGGATCAGATTGAACAGGACCAGCACGGCCAGGGCCACCAGCGGGATCAGCAGATCCATCAGCCAGGCAAGGCTGCTTTTCTTCGTCCGCATCAGGCTTCACCTCCCGCGATCGTCTTCATCACATGGTTCTGCGTCAGTTCGTCCCCGGTCAGCTCGCCCACGATCTTCCTGTCGCGCATCACGATCAGGCGGGAGCAGGTGCGCAGCATTTCCTCGATCTCGGAAGAAATGAAGGTGACGCTCATGTTCTCCTCCGCCAGCTTCAGCACCAGCTTCTGGATCTCCAGCTTGGTGCCCACGTCGATGCCGCGGGTAGGCTCGTCCAGAATGAGGTAATCCGGGTGCGTCAGCAGCCAGCGGGCCAGGATGACCTTCTGCTGATTGCCGCCGGACAGGGATTTGATGGGGGTATCCTGGGAAGCGGTCTTGATCTGCAGGGCTTTGATGTACTCATCGGCGAACTGCTTCATTTCCTGCTTGCTCATGGGCTTGAAGAAGCCTTTCATCACCTGCAGGGCCAGGATGATATTGTCCCGCACGGAAAGGTCCGCGATGATGCCGTCCCGCTTCCGGTCCTCGGGCAGATAGCCGATACCGTTCTTCATGGCCTGCTTGGGGTTGCTGATGCGCACGGCCTTGCCCTTGACCTTCACTTCCCCGCCGGTCACCCGGTCGGCGCCGAAGATCGCCCGGACGCTTTCGCTGCGGCCCGATCCCAGCAGGCCGGTGAAGCCGTTCACTTCTCCCCGCCGGATATGGAAATCAAACGGCCTGCTTTCCGCGCTGGACAGTCCCTTCGCTTCGTATACGGTCTCTCCGCCACCCGCGTTCTTGACGCCGACTTTTTCCAGATCGACCATATCGTTCAGGTCCTTGCCCATCATCTTCGCCACCAGCTCCACCTGAGGCAGCTCCGCCGTCAGGTACTCGCCCACCAGTTCGCCGTTGCGCAGCACGGTGATCCGGTCGCTGACCTCGTAGACCTGCTCCAGGAAATGGGTGACAAAGATGATGCCCACGCCGCGGCTCTTCAGATCCCGCATGAGCCCAAAGAGCATTTCCACTTCCTTTTCATCCAGGGAAGAGGTGGGCTCGTCCAGGATCAGTACCTTGCATTTCATGTCCACCGCCCGGGCGATGGCCACCATCTGCTGCACGGCCAGGGAACAGTGGGAAAGCTCCTGCTTGGCCCGGGCGGGGATGCCCAGGCTGTTCAGGATCTCCGTCGCCCGGCGGTTGTAATCCTTCCAATGGACGATCTGGCCCGAAGTCCGGCCGATGAACATGTTTTCAGCCACCGTGAGGTTCGGGCACAGGGTAATTTCCTGATACACCGTGCTGATCCCGATGTTCTGCGCGTCCTGGGGAGAATGGATCCGCGCTTCGCCCGGAAGGCCGTCCACCTGGATGCTGCCGGCATCCTTCTCATAAACGCCGGTAAGCACCTTGATCAGCGTGGATTTCCCGGCGCCGTTCTCCCCCATCAATGCGTGGATCTCGCCCTTGCGCAGGGTAAAATCCACGTTATCCAGCGCTTTCGTGCCCGGAAACTGCTTGCAGATCCCGCGCATCGTCAATACCGTTTCGTTTGGCATCTGGGGCTGCTCCTTCCATGCAGGCGGCCTGATATGCCGTCCCTTTGCTTGAAAGAAGGCGCGGTATGAACGCGCGCATTACCGTCCGTTCATACCGCGCCCAATGGTCTTTCCGTGAATTACAGGCCGTAAGCGTCGATGTCAGCCTGGGTGATGGTGTCGGTTTCGAAGAAGGTCTCGTCGTTGATGTACTGGTTCAGTTCGTTCAGGCCTTCGATTTCGCCGCCCTCGGCCAGGGTCTTGATCATGGCGTCGATCTTCTCAGCCTGGAAGGGAGAGCACTGACCATCGAAATTCCATTCGCCGGCCAGCACCTTTTCCAGCGCCCACTTGTTGCAGTCAAAGCCCATGATGATGACGTCGCCGTCCTTGCCGTGGGAGATGCCCTTGGCGTCCAGAGCGGCCACAACGCCGTCGGCCATGCCGTCGTTCTCAGCATACACGATGTTGAATTCGATGCCGGCGTCCAGAGCGGCTTCGGCGATCTTGCGGGCTTCGTTGGGATCCCAGGTGTCGCCGCCGGTGCCTTCGCGGACGATGGTCCAGTTGGCTTCGGCTTCGCACTTTTCAGTCAGAGGATCGCTGCGGCCGATCTGCGCGGCGCTGCCCAGCTGGCCCTGAATGTGCAGGATCTTGTATTCTTCCAGGCCCAGGCCCTCCAGCCAGCCCACAGCGGTTTCGCCCTCTTTGCGCATGTCGGACACGACGGCAGCCGTATACAGGCTGGGATCGCAGTCGATCATACGGTCAAACAGGAACACCAGGATGCCGGCGTTCTTGGCTTCTTCCAGCACGCGGTCCCAGCCGGTGGTCTCAGCGGCGGAGATCAGGATGCAGTCCACATCGGCGGTGATGAAGCCGCGGACGGCGTCCAGTTGCTTGTCGGCGGTGGGGGCGGTGACGAAAGTGGCGTCATAGCCGTTTTCCTTGGTGAAGGTTTCGGTCAGGTTCCTGACGTTGGCTTCACGATAGCCGGATTCGGCGGGGTCCAGGTTGATGATGCCGACCTTGATCAGGTCTTCCTCAGCCATGGAAACGGCGGCGAAGGACAGCACCAGCACCAGCGCCAGCAGCACAGCAATGATTTTCTTCATGGTTTTCCCTCCCGATTTTTTAGGCCCTTTTCCGAGCCTTTGATACTGTCAGTGTATATGTTCCCGGAGAAGAAAACATTCACAATCTTTGGAAAATCACCTGTAAGATTTTTCGGCGTTTTTTTCTTTCCCGCGGCGAATTGACAATTTCTTTGGAAAAATGATACTTTCTTTGGAAAATCCCCGCAACGCCTACACAGATATAAGAAAATATGCTATATTCTCCCTGTCTGTTATCCGGTCCCGGGAGGAAGAAAGCATGCCAGAGAAAAAACCGCCCGCCCAAAGCGTCAGGCAGCAGATCCGACGGCTGCTGGTGCTGGTATCCCTCACCATGGCGGGGATCATCACGGTGATGTCCGTGATGCTCATCGCCATCAACCGCCAATACGCGGGGGTTCTTTCCTGCGCCAATACCGCCGCGGATTTCAACCAGGAATTCAAAAGCACCCTGGACCTTGAAATGTACAACCACGTGATCCGCCCCCGCAGCGAACATTCCGCGGAGGAGCTGCCCATGGCGGAACTGGACGCCGCCGAGCAGGTGCTCACCCGGCTGCTGGCGGAAACCTCCCTGCCGGATAACCGCTGGCGGGTGCAGAGCATGCTGGATATGTGCCGCAACCTGCGCATGTACATGACCGAGATCGCCAACACCGAATCCTACGATCTGCGGATGGAGCTACTGGAACGCAACATCCGGGGCGAAACCGGGCTCACCGCGCTGATCGAAAAATACATGCACGATTTCCTGGGCGACGAAGTGCGGGAGCTGGGCCGGCTCCGGGGCGTGATCAACCAGCAGACCACGGTGCTCATCGTCCTCTCCGTGGCGGCCATGGGCGCCCTGTTCCTGGCCATGCTGCTCTACGGCATGCGGGTCAGCCGCCGCATTTCCGGGCCCATGGACGCCCTGTCCCGCAAGGCCGAGCGCTTCGGCGCCGATCAGTTTTCCAGCGCGCCGGTGGAAACCGACATCACCGAGCTGCGCACCCTGGATGAAAACTTCGACAAAATGGCGGACCGCATCAAAAGCCTGATGGAAAAGCAGCGGCAGGACCAGCAATCCCTCCACCGGGCGGAGCTGGAGCTTCTGCAGGCCCAGATCAACCCCCATTTCCTCTATAATACCCTGGACTCCATCGTGATCCTGGCCGAATCCCAGCGGGAGGAGGACGTGGTGAACATGGTCACCAGCCTGTCCACCTTCTTCCGCAATTCCCTGAACCGAGGGGAGGACGTGATCTCCCTCCGGGCCGAGCTGAAGCAGGCCCAGTCCTACCTGGAGATCCAGCAGATCCGCTACAGCGATATCCTCACCTACAGCATCGCCGTCCCCGAAGAGATCCAGGACTGCCAGGTGCCCAAGCTGATCCTGCAGCCGCTGATCGAAAACGCGCTCTACCACGGCATCAAGAACCGCCGGGGCCGGGGCGCCATCGAAATCACCGGCCGGGAGGATCAGGGCGACCTGCTCCTGCAGGTGCGGGACAACGGAGCGGGCATGAACCCGGAGCAGCTCGCCCTGCTCCGGTCCGGCGTTTACGAAGAGCACCACAGCGGCCTGGGCCTCAAAAACGTGCACCAGCGCATCCGGCTCTACTGCGGCGAGCCCTACGGCCTGTCCTTTGAAAGCGAACCCGGAAAGGGCACCACCGTCACGGTGCGCCTGCCCCGCGCCGGCGTGGCCGCCATCCGAAAGGAGGAAATGTCCCGATGAAAAAAACGTGCGCGCTTCTGCTGCTGGCGGTGCTCTGCCTGCCGCTCCTGCTTGCCGGCTGCGGGGATGCGGCCGTTCCCGCCTCTCCCGCTGAGAAGAAGGATCTGATCGTGGTGGGCTTTTCCCAGGTGGGCGCGGAAAGCGACTGGCGCAAGGCGAACACCCTGAGCATGCAGACCGCCCTGTCCCCCGAAAACGGCTACCGGCTGATCCTGGACGACGCCCAGCAGAAGCAGGAGCGCCAGATCACCGCCATCCGCAATTTCATCAACCAGGGCGTGGATTATATCGTGCTCGCCCCCACCACCGAACGGGGATGGGACACCGTGCTCACCGAGGCCAAGGCCGCGGGCATCCCCGTGATCATCGTGGACCGGATGATCGAAATCACCGATACCAGCCTGTTCACCTGCTGGATCGGCAGCGATTTCCGCAAGGAGGGCGGCACCGCCGTTTCCTGGCTGGAAAAGCGCTTCGGGCAGGAGCCGCTGAACATCGTGCACCTGCAGGGCAACATCGGCTCCTCCGCCCAGATCGGGCGCACCGAGGGGCTGGACGCGGGCCTGGCCGCCCATGAAAACTGGCATCTCGCATTCCGCGCCTCCGGGGATTTCACCCAGGCGAAGGGGCAGGAGCTGATGGAGGGCGTTCTGGCGGACGGCACGGATTTCAACGTGATCTATTCCGAAAACGATAACATGGCCTACGGCGCCATCGACGCACTGAAAAAAGCGGGCCTGACGCCCGGACGGGACGTGACCCTCATCGCATTCGATTCCAGCAGCACCGCGCTGCACATGATCCTCTCCGGGGAAATCAGCCTGGACGTGGAATGCAATCCCCTTCACGGCCCCCGGGTGCAGTCCATCATCGAGCTGCTGGAAAAGGGCGAAACGCCGCCCAAATTCACCTATGTGGAAGAAACCTATTTTGACGAAAGCAACCTGACGGAAGAAATCATTTCTTCCCGGGGCTACTGATCCGCCGTCCGCTGGCGGTAATCCTTGGGGGTCATGCCCACCGTTTTGCGGAACACATGGCTGAAATAATTGGGCTCGTTGTAGCCGATCTCCATGGCGATATCGGTGAGGCGCATGTTGGTTTCCCGCAGCAGCTTTTTCGCCCGCTCCATGCGCAGGTTGGTCAGGTAGCTGATGAAGGGCCGCCCGGCGGTCTGGGAAAAAACTGTGCTGAAATGGGCGGCGCTCATGCCCACGTGGCGGGCGGTGCTGATCAGGGAGATATTGGGATCGCAGAAATTCTCCTCCACGTATTTTTCGGCCCGGCTGACCACGTGACCGTATTTCATTTCCGCCGGGGATTCCTGCCGGGCGGTGAGGGCGGATTTCAGCAGCCTTTCCGCCGTGGCCCGGAAGGTGTTTAGATCGCCGGAAGCGGAAAAAATATCGTATTCCCCGCTGAGCCGGGCCGCAATGTCCTTTTCCTCCGCCCCGGGGGTGTGCCGCGCGATGATCTGCACCGCCATTTTCATCAGGTCGATCAGCGCGTAATAGCGCATCAGCATGCTGTCAAACTGCTTCCCTTCCGGGGAGGAAAGCGCCGCGTCCAGCAGGGCGGGCACGTCCTGGGCCCCGGCGCGCAGCAGCTGCTCCTGGAACGCCTCTCCGAAGGGTCCGCTGAACTGCACGATATCGGCGGTGATCTGCGCGGTGTCGTTCACATTGATCACCTGCCCCGCCGAAATGCCGCTGATCCGCTTGAGCAGATTGGCGGCGGTTTTGTATGCGTCGCTGATGGCGCCCAGCCGCTGCACCACGCTGCCCACCACGGTGGTGATGACGGGGCAGATCTCCCTGAGCTCGTGACGCAGGATGTTCACCAGCCGGTACGCCCGCTCCGTCAGGGCTTCCGCGTCGTTGTCGCTGCACACCAGGGTCATCTGGTCCGCCGCGGTAAAATCGTAGAGCACTTCCGTTTCCGTTTCCAGGATCTTCTGCGCCGCCGCGTGGAGGCGGTTCAGATCCGGATTGTTCATATCGAAATAGCACACCGTCACCTGGTAAAAGGCGCGGACGATGTCCATTTCCAGCGCCCGGGCCTGCTCCAGCAGCTCCCCCGTGTCCGCACCGCCGAAGAGCAGCCGGCGGATGAAATGCTGCCGCAGGGCCGCGCCCATTTCCCCCCGGTCCATCTGCACGCCGGTGAGCCGGGATGCCGCCTTGTCCTTTTCGATGCGGGCGGCCATCTCCTCCACCACCTTCACCAGCTCCGCCGGGCGCACGGGCTTGAGCAGGTACTGGTCCACCCCCAGGTCGATGGCCTTCTGGGCGGACTCGAAATCCCCGAAGCCGCTGATGATCACGATTTTCAGCCAGGGCATCATCGCTTTGGCGTGCCTGATCAGCCCGAACCCGTCCAGAAACGGCATGCGGATATCCGTCAGCAGGATATCCGGCATCAAATCCTGCATCATGGAAAGCGCCATTTCCCCGTCGGACGCCTCGCCGCAGAAGGCATACGGCCCCTGCATCTGCTCGATGGCGTTGCGGATGCTCTGGCGGATAAGCAGCTCATCCTCTACCACAAAGATCTGATACATGCGCGCCTCCCGCGTGTCCTTATGCCTTTTCGATGGCTTCCCACAGCCCGTTGAGATACGCCGCGCCCAGGGCCCGGTCGTACAACCCGTAGCCGGGGCGGCCCTGCTCGTCCCAGATCATGCGCCCGTGATCGGGCCGCACGTAGGTGTCCGGGCAGGTTTCGTGCACCGCTTTCATGATCTCATAAAGGTCCAGATCCCCGGCGGAGGACAGGTGCGCCGCCTCCCGGAAATGGTGATAGCCCAAATATTTCACGTTCCGCACGTGCATGGCCCCGATGCGGTCCATTTTTCCGAAATGCCGGATGACGGCGGGGATGTCGTTGTCCGGATTGCTGCCCAGGGAACCGGTGCACAGGCACACGGTGTTGGCCGGGCTGTCGTGGAGCTTCACCATCTGATCGAAGTCTGCCTGGCTGTGGGCGATCCGGGGCAGGCCGAAAATAGGCCAGGCCGGGTCGTCAGGATGGCAGGCCATGCGCACGCCCGCTTCCTCGCACACCGGGATCACCGCGTCCAGGAAATACTTGAAATTCTTTCTGAGGTCGTCCGGGCCGATGTTTTCGTACTGCCTGAGGGTGGTTTCCAATAGCGCCAGGCGCTCCGGCTCCCAGCCGGGCAGGGAGAAGCCCCGGCTGCCTGCCGCCGTCCTGCGCACGATCTCCAGGGGGCCCATTTCGCCCAGATCCTTTTCGTCGAAGTACAGGCTGTTGCTTCCGTCCTCGGGAATGATCCGCGCCAGGTCCGTGCGCAGCCAGTCGAACACGGGCATGAAATTGTAAATGATCACCTTCACGCCCTGGCGCGCCAGCATGCGGACGGTGGAAATATAATTGGCGATGTATTCCTCCCGGCTGGGCAGGCCCATTTTGATGTCCTCGTGCACGTTGACGGATTCGATGACCTCGATCTCCAGCCCGGCGTCGTTCACTTCTTTTTTGAGGGCCGCAAACTCCTCCTCCGGCCAGTCCACCCCCGCGGGCTTGTCCAGCAGGCCCATCAGGCCCGTCATGCCGGGGATCTGCTTCACATATTTCAGAGGGATCGGGTCGATCTGGCTTCCGTACCAGCGAAAGGTCATTTTCATAAACGGACTCCTCCTGAACGCTGTATTGTTTTGCATAAAACGCGCCGGGCCTTCCGAATGCCGCCGCTTTTTTCATTATACAGCAGCCCCCCGCGGATTTCAACAAATTCTTCCTGTTTTTCGTGCTCCGCTCCGCCATATCAGGATTGTTTTTTCTTGCTTTTTCCGCCTGATTCTGGTAATATTAACAAAAATACTGATTTTTCAACGGTCCGAAAGGAGAAGGCTGTGAACGAAAGAAGCGCGTCTGCTTCCCGGGAGCCGCTGGGCGTGCACGCGGAAACAAAGCTGCGGGACGCGGACTTCATCATGAACGGGCATCACTGCCACGCCTGCTGCGAGCTGTTTTACGTCCACAGCGGCGCCTGCCGCTTCCTGATCAACGACAATATGTACGATCTGCACGCGGGGGATTTCATCCTGGTGCCGCCCATGGGCCTGCACTACACCCGCTATCTTTTCGGCGCGTGCAGGCGCACGGTGATCCTGTTCCGGGAGGAGGACGCCGACCCCGCGGTGCGCGCCCTGCTGCCCCACGGGGACCGCTTTTTCGCGGAAACCCGCATTTTCCAGGTGCCCCCGGCCCACCGCGCCCAGGTGGAGGCCTGCCTGGAGCAGATGGCGGCGGAAGAGATCATCCGGGACGTCCGCTCGCCCCTGATGCGCAGAACCTACCTGCAGGGCCTGCTGCTGCTGTGCAGCCGGATCTGCATTTTCCTGTGCGAGCTGCCCGCCGACATCCATACCACCGACCGGCAGGTGCTCCAGGCAGCCCGTTACATCAGCGAGCATTACATGAACCCCGTCACCACCCGGGACGTAGCCCAGGCCGTGGGCTTCAGCCCCAATTACCTGAGCCGCAAATTCCGCCAGGAGGCCGGCATCGGCCTGCACGAATACCTGGTGTTCGTCCGGCTGCACCACGCGGCGCTGGAATTGGTGTCCACCAAGGATTCCATCATCACCATCGCCCTGCGCTGCGGCTTCTCCGACAGCAATTATTTCAAGGACTCCTTCAAGAAAAAATACGGCATGACCCCCCGGAGCTACCGGAAGCTGACCTGATCTTTCCCGGGCAAGCGGGGGACGCCCGCTTACTGGTACAGCCGGCGGCTGATCCGCATGCGCCTTTTCCGGGGCGGAAGCGAAAACAGGGGCGCGCGCCCGCCCCGGCCGATCGTATTTCCGCGCATAAGCTCCCTCCTTTTCCTTCAGCATGCGCCCTTCGGGGGAAAACCATGCGAAAAACCGCGGCGAAAAAAGCGCCGCGTCAGGTTGTCGACAAAGTCGACACCCTGCCATCGAAAACCAGCTAAAGCAGTCTTTCGATGGGTACATCAATTTTCTGTAAAATGGCATTTCTGGGCAGAGATGCCCAGAAACGCTCATTTTACGGCCGAAAATTGATAGAGGAAGCGGTATGACCGCTCCTCGGACCGGCAAAGCCGGTCCTGCGGATTTAAAATCGA
>CACWLP010000006.1 GCA_902761755.1 uncultured Eubacteriales bacterium
GCCGTTTTCGAAATCGCTGGCGTCGTCGAAAATACAAGGGACTGCAAGCGTACCACTGTTGTCAAGGTAACCAAGCTTGCGTTCTCCGTCAATCATTTGGACGACGATGTGAAAGCCCTCAGAATAGCTGCTGAAGTCAGGTTTGATCCATATCGCGTCTGTGATGATTTCACCTTGCATGTTCACAAGACCAAAGCGCCGTTTTTTTCAGTGAGTTTCATCACCTTCTTCATCCACCGCAAACCAACACAGGCCGTTCTCCATGGGAGTGCCCAGACTGACGATGTGATCGATTGTCAGAGAGAAAACCGTTTCACCCTGCATATCCAATAACGAATAGGTGTTTGCCCCTGTTTTCTCTGTCCGATAGCTCTGTCCGATAGCCATTATTGAAGTGTGGCCCTGACCAGTGCTGTGCAATAATTCCGCGTGTGAGGATTTCGCCTTCCAGATCAATGACGCCCCAGTCCTGTTCCGGGAACTGCACCACGGCAGTCACGCCCAGCGGTGTTTCTTCAAATGAGTTTGCCCGGATATATTGCGGCGCGATGACAGGATGCCCTGCGGCATCAGCATAGCCATAACGTCCGGAATCGTCCTCTACCATGACCCGATTGAGGAACGCACCTTCATAGATAACAGCGTGGATGCCCTCCGGAAGCGGAATGATCGAGCCGGTTTCGTCTATCAGATGATAGGCAGAACGGCTACGATTCCCCGTTTCATCATACTCCTCATCTACCATAGACACAGAAGCAACGCCGCCATGGAAGCAGCTCGGATCTGCCGCTTCATACTGACACGGGATCACCAGCTCGCCTGTGGTGCGATCAGCATATCCGGAGCGATGTGTATTGTCGATAACGGGGATTAATCTGCTGTCAGAGACCCATGGCCAGATATCCTCCCAATTCAGACCGGAAAAGCAGCCTGATGGAATGTCAAAGAATCCAACACGGTTGCTTTGCAGAATCTCCTCTTCGTTTTCATCCCAGACGAGATCTCTCCAGCGCGTGACATACCAGATGCCGGTATCTTTCCCGCCATATAATTGTCCGTCATACCCAGAATCAAACGAATAGGTTGGTTCAAGGACAATGTTGCCGTTGCGGTCGATGATACCTTCACAATCCGGAATATCAGACCAATCTGTTTCTTCCGTGGGTATAAAGCCATCTGGGTAGACCGTAATGATTGCATAATTGCCTCGAAAGCCAGACGCTCCGTCAAACTGCGGCTGGATGACGAACTCGCCATTTTGGTTGATATAGCCCCATTTGCCGTTTTCACCGCATGCAGGGAACAGTGGTTCAACTACCGCAGCCGTACCCTCCGCCCACGCGCCCAGCGGCACCAGGCACAGGATCATCACCCAAACCAGTATCAACCGCTTCATTCTCGTTCAACTCCTCTCACCCTATTATATGTCCCGAAGAGCCAAAAAGAAACTGTCTGCTGGAAGAAAACCTCCATCAAATACGACGATCCGTCACAGCCATTTGTTCCCCATGTCTGCACACAAACGCAAAAGCTGGCAGGATTTCCACCGCTGGTGCCTGAATTCGACACGCGGGATGGAAACCCTGCCAAGCCACCTGTGTTCCTGTTTATGAAAGGATCTGCTGCGATTGCTCGTAAGTCCGCCTCTGCTCACCCTTCATCGCAATTTCCACGCAGTGCTTTACGGCCAGCAGCCTGCTCAGCTCCTCGTCCAGGGGCTTGTACTGTCCGCACAGATTCTCACGTTCTCTCGTGAACTGAGCCTTCTCCTTCTTCCGCTCCTGAATAGTGATCCCCTTCGCGCCGGTGATAACCATAGAAAAGCCCTCCGTCTGCGGAAGATTTCCTCCACAGCGAAGGGCTTTTGAAACAGGTTTTCACAGTGTCCGACAGCACCCGCACCTCGAAGCCACCGGATCGTTTCCAATAATGGCGGCTCAGGCGAATGTTATCATTTTGTTATCAGAGCGGTTTCGGACAGGGCGGGAAGCCTTGCAGCTGCTGGGTTTCCGGGCTGCAGGCGGTCACTCCCACTCAATGGTGGCCACGGGCTTTTCGCTGATGTCCCACAGCACGCGGTTCACACCGGGAACAGTGGCGATGATCCGGTCCCGGATGGTGCACAGGACGGAAAAGGGGATCTCCGGCACGGTGGCGGTGACGGCGTCCACGGTGTTGACGGCGCGGATTGCCACAGCCCAGCCCATATAACGCACGCCTTTGCCGTCCACATAGCGGATGCCGGTGGACTGAAAATCGGGGATCGCGCAGAAATACTGCCACGGGGTTTCAGGCAGCTTGCCGATCTCTTCCCGCACGATGGCGTCGGCTTCCCGCAGGGCCTCCAGGCGGTCCCGGGTGATGGCGCCCACGCAGCGAACGCCCAGGCCCGGGCCCGGGAAGGGCTGACGGTATACCATATTGTCCGGCAGGCCCAGGGCCTTGCCCACCACGCGCACTTCGTCCTTATACAGCAGCTTTACCGGCTCTACCAGTACGAACTGCAGATCCTCGGGCAGGCCGCCCACATTGTGGTGCGCTTTCACGCCCACGCTCTCCAGGATATCGGGGTAAATGGTGCCCTGGGCCAGGAAGCCGATGCCCTGCTGCTTGCGAGCTTCTTCCTCAAAGACACGGATGAATTCCGCGCCGATGATCTTGCGCTTCTGTTCCGGATCGGATACCCCGGCAAGCTTGTCCAGGAACCGGTCCACTGCGTCCACATATACCAGATTGGCGTCCATTTCATCGCGGAATACCCGGATCACCTGCTCCGGCTCGCCTTTGCGCAGCAGGCCGTGATTCACATGCACGCACACCAGGTTTTTCCCGATGGCGCGAATCAGCAGCGCCGCCACCACGGAAGAATCGACGCCGCCGGACAGCGCCAGCAGCACTTTTCCGTTCCCCACCTGGGCCTTGATTTCTTTGATCTTCTCTTCAATGAATGCGTTGGCCAATTCCGGGGTATTGATCCGCTGCATGGTTTCCGGGCGTACGTTGCTGTCCATGTTTTTTACCCTCCTGTTTCCATTCGTTTTCCCGGGGCGCTTTCCGGTCCCTTTGAAGGAGCCGTTGCCTTATTATTGCATGTAAAAAACGTGAAATCAAGCGTTGTTTTCACTTTTTCTACAAAATACAGCCGTTTTTGCGAACATTATTTTGAAAACAGCATTATTTGTTCGTAAATTTCTTTTCTCTTCATTTTTTCCTCATTCTGTGTTATACTTTGTAAAGGCGCATCGCCTGCGTTTTCAAACAGAGGAAAGGGGAAGAAAAATGAACATCAGCGATTCCATCCTTTACACGGGCGTGAACGATCATGAGCTGGATCTGTTCGAGGGGCAGTACGACATTCACGACGGCATCAGCTATAACTCTTATGTGATCCTGGATGAAAAAACAGCGATCCTGGATTCCGTGGACGCCAGGAAAACGGCGGAATGGGTTTCCAATCTGGATCAGGCGCTTTCCGGCCGCAAGCCCGCATATTTCATCGTTTCCCACATCGAGCCGGACCACGGCGGCAGCCTGCGCGCCGCGGCGGACAAGTTCCCGGACATGCAGTTCGTCATGAGCGCCAAGGCCATGAGCATGCTGGCCCAGTTCGGATATGCCGATCTCGCCGCAAGGACCCTGGCCGTCAAGGAAAACGATACGCTGTCCCTGGGCGCCCACACCCTGCGTTTTTTCATGGCGCCCATGGTGCATTGGCCCGAAGTGATGGTTACTTATGAAGAAACGGAAAAAACGCTGTTTTCCGCCGACGCTTTCGGCAAATTCGGCGCCCTGGACGAAGAAGACGAAGACTGGCTGGATGAAGCCCGGGAGTATTACATCAACATCGTGGGCAAATACGGCGGCCCGGTGCAGACGCTGCTGAAAAAAGCCGCCGCGCTGGACGTGCGGCGCATCTGCCCCCTCCACGGCCCGGTGCTCAGCGAGAATCTGGGATATTATCTCGATAAGTATAACACCTGGAGCAGCTACCAGCCCGAAGAAAAAGGCGTGCTCATCGCCTACGGCACCCTCCACGGCAACACCGCGGTTGCCGCGAAAAAGCTGGCCGAGATGCTGCGGGAAAAGGGCGTTTCCGTGGAAGTGACCGATCTGGCCCGGGATATCCTGTCCGAATCCGTGTCGAAAGCCTTCAAGTACGACACCGTGGTGCTGGCCTCCCCCACCTACGACGGCGGCATCTTCCCCCGGATGGAGGAATTCATTTCCCATCTGAAAGCGAAAGCCTTCCAGAAGCGCCGCGTCGCCTTCATCGAAAACGGCTCCTGGGCGCCCATGGCTGCAAAGAATATGAAGGCCCTGCTGGAAGGATGCAAGGACCTGACCTTCTGCGAAACCGCCGTCACCATCAAATCCACCGTCAGCGACGCAAATATCGCGCAGTTTGAAAAGCTGGCGGAGGAATTATCAGCCTGATACGAAAAATCGAAAAGCGCGGCACCTTACGCCGTGCCTCAGAGCGTCGACAAAGTCGACACTCTGCGAAGGAAAGGCCGGTAAACCGTCCTTTCCTTCGACACATCAATTTATTGTAAAAAGGCATTTCCGGGAAAGTATGCCCGGAAATGCTCTTTTTACGGCCATAAATTGATAGAGGAAGCAGTCATTCTGACTGCTCCTCGGACCGGCAAACCCGGTCCTGCGGATGGTTGATGAAGTCTGAAGCGCGGCGCCTTACGCCACGCCTTTTTTTGTGCGGTTTTTCATCGTGCCGTCCGCAGATAAAGGAATTGCGTTTTTTGCCCGTTTCCGTTATAATGATATGGTTATTAAGCAAGGAGGAAACAGCCCGTGGCCAACGACCGCTTGGAGCACATCCGCAATTTTTGCATTATCGCGCACATCGATCACGGCAAATCCACCCTGGCGGACCGCATTTTGGAAAAAACCGGCGTGTTCGAGCAGCGGCAGATGGTGGATCAGATCCTGGATTCCATGGATCTGGAACGGGAACGCGGCATCACCATCAAATCCAAGGCCGTCCGCATGCGCTATACCGCCAAAAACGGCGAAACCTATACCCTGAACCTCATCGACACCCCCGGCCACGTGGACTTTTCCTACGAGGTCAGCCGGGCCCTGGCCGCCTGCGAGGGCGCGCTGCTGGTGGTGGACGCCACCCAGGGCGTGGAAGCCCAGACCCTGGCCAACGTATACATGGCCCTGGAGCACGACCTGGAAACGGTGCCCGTCATCAACAAGATCGACCTGGCTTCCGCACAGCCGGAGGAAACCAAGCAGGAAATCGAAGAAGAAATCGGCTTGGACGCCGAAAACGCGCCGCTCATTTCCGCGAAGCTGGGCATCGGCATCGAGGATGTGCTGGAAGCCGTCGTCCGCCAGATCCCCGCGCCGACCGGGGATGAAAACAAGCCCCTTAAAGCCCTGGTATTCGACGCCACCTACGATAACTACCGCGGGGCCATCTGCTTTGTGCGGGTCATGGAAGGCCGGGCTTATCCCGGCATGCGCATGCGCATGATGCAGACCGGCGCGGAATTCGACGTGGTGGAGGTGGGCACCTTCTCCCCCACCTATACCCCCTGCGAGGCGCTGCTGCCCGGGGACGTGGGCTATATTTCCGCCTCCATCAAGGACGTCCGGGACACCCGGGTGGGCGACACCATCACCGATGCCGCCCTGCCCGCCGATACGCCGCTGCCCGGCTATAAGGACGTGCAGCCCGTGGTGTTCTGCGGCATTTATCCCGCCGACGGCGCGGATTACGATAATCTGCGGGACGCCCTGGACAAGCTGCGCATGAACGACGCTTCCCTGTCCTTCGAGCCGGAAACCAGCGTTGCCCTGGGCTATGGCTTCCGCTGCGGCTTCCTGGGCCTGCTGCATATGGAAATCATTCAGGAGCGGCTGGAAAGGGAATTCGATCTGGACCTGGTCACCACCGCCCCCAGCGTGATCTATGAGATCGTGAAAACCGACGGCGCCCAGATGCGCATCGACAACCCGGCCAATCTGCCCCCGGTCAACGAGATCGCCGAAATGCGGGAGCCCTATTGCCGGGCCACCATCTATACCCCCCAGGATTACGCCGGCACCCTGATGCAGCTGTGTCAGGACAAGCGCGGCAATTTCATCGATATGCAGTACGAAGGAAAGCGCATCAAACTGCTTTACGACGTGCCCCTGAACGAAATGATCTTCGATTTCTTCGATCAGCTCAAGAGCCGCTCGAAGGGCTACGCTTCCTACGATTACGAGATCACCGGCTATCAGAAAAGCGATCTGGTGAAAATGGATATCCTGCTCAACGGCGATATCTGCGATGCTTTCACCATGATCGTCCACAAGGACAAGGCTTACGCCCGGGGCCGCAGCATCGCCGAGAAGCTCAAGGACGTGATCCCCCGCCAGCAGTTTGAAATCCCCATCCAGGCGGCCATCGGCGGCAAGATCATCGCCCGGGAAACGGTGAAGGCCGTGCGCAAGGACGTGCTGGCGAAATGCTATGGCGGCGATATCACCCGGAAAAAGAAGCTGCTGGAAAAGCAGAAGGAAGGCAAAAAGCGCATGCGGCAGTTCGGCACGGTGGAGCTTCCGGGCGAAGCGTTCATGGCCGTGCTGAAAATGGGCGACAATTAAGGAAGAAAGCCCCCGGTCCGTTCGTTTTCTATCTGAAACCAGCGCTTGGAGGTTTTTATGAACGCAATCGACATCGCAATCCTGTTCATTCTGGCGGCCAGCATCATTTACGGCTGTTACCGCGGATTTGTGCACACCATCCTGTCCATGGCGTGCTGCATCCTGGCATTCCTGGTGGCGGTGATCTTCGGGCCGTCGCTGGCGTCCTCCGTCAGCAGCAACGAGAGCATCCAATCCACCCTGGTGAATTATACCGACGCCCTGACCCGCGTGGACGATACCACCCTGGCCAATCAGCAAATCACCGGGCAGATGGACGACGGCGTGATCGGCAGGATCCTGGAAAACGTGAATCTGCCCGATCCCATCAAGAACATTCTGGAAAACAATCTGAAGGGCCAGGTGTTTTCCAACACCTCCGTTTCCACCGTGAACGGGTACGTTTCCAATACGGTGGTCTTCGTGGCCATTCAGGTGCTCAGCTTCATTGTCTGCTTCATTGTGAGCTATCTGGTGCTTTCCATCGTGTTGAGCCTGGTGCAGCACGTATTCAAGCTGCCGCTGCTCCGGCAGGCGGACTGGCTGGCCGGCGGGATCTTCGGCCTGCTGCGGGGCGCGCTGGTCATCTATGTGCTGTTCCTGCTGCTTCCCGTCCTCAAAACCGTCGTGCCTCTGGATTCCTTTACCGATATGGTGGATCAAAGCGCCCTCGCCCCGATCTTTCAGTCCAACGGCTTCTTCTCCGGCGTCATTTCCGGGATCATCTGATTGTTTTTCAAATTCAAAAAACCGCCGTTCTTCAACGGCGGTTTTCTTATGCGTATAATCAGCGGTCCATCCTGGAATAGTTGGGCGCTTCCTTTGTGATGTAGATATCGTGGGGATGGCTTTCCGTCAGGCCCGCCCCGGTAATGCGGATGAATTCGCCTTCCCGCCTCAGATCCTCAATGGTAGGCGTGCCGCAGTACCCCATGGAGGAGCGCAGGCCGCCCATCAGCTGGAATACGGTGTCGCTGAGCACGCCTTTGTAGGGCACGCGGCCCTCCACCCCTTCGGGCACCAGCTTTTTGGCGTCTTCCTGGAAGTAGCGGTCTTTGCTGCCGTTGGCCATGGCTGCCAGGGAGCCCATGCCGCGGTAGGTCTTGAAGGAACGGCCCTGATAAATCTCCATTTCGCCGGGGGCTTCCTCCGTGCCGGCGAACAGGCTGCCCAGCATCACCGCCTTGGCGCCGGCGGCGATGGCCTTGGCGATATCGCCGGAATACTTGATGCCGCCGTCTGAAATAACGGGAATGCCGTATTTGTCCGCTTCTTCGGCGCAATCCGCCACCGCGGTGATCTGGGGCACGCCGATCCCGGCCACCACCCGGGTGGTGCAGATGCTGCCGGGGCCGATGCCCACCTTCACGCAGTCCACGCCCGCGGCGATCAGATCGTGGATCGCAGCGGCGGTGGCCACGTTGCCGGCGAAGAGCTGGATTTCCGGATACTTGCCGCGGATCTTTTCAATGGTTTTGAGCACGCCCATGCTGTGGCCGTGGGCGGTGTCGATGGAGATCACGTCCACCTTCGCCGCCACCAGCGCTTCGATGCGCTCCATCACGTCGTGGCTGACGCCTACGGCGGCGGCGCAGAGCAACCGGCCGTTCTGGTCTTTGGCGCTGTTGGGATATTTGGTGGCTTTTTCAATATCCTTGATGGTGATCAGGCCCCGCAGGTTAAAATCGTCGTCCACGATGGGCAGCTTTTCGATCCTGTGGGCCGCCAGGATGGCCTGGGCTTCGTCCAGGGTGGTGCCTTCCTTGGCGGTGATGAGGTTTTCGCTGGTCATCACCTCTCCGATCCGCTTGCTCTCGTCCGTTTCAAAGCGCAGATCGCGGTTGGTCAGGATGCCCACGAGCTTCTTTCCCTCGGTAATGGGCACGCCGCTGATCCGGTAACGGGACATGAGGGCCTTGGCGTCGGAAATCAGATGCTCAGGAGAAAGAAAGAAGGGATCGGTGATCACGCCGTGTTCGCTGCGCTTCACCTTGTCCACCTGGGAAGCCTGCTCGGAGATGGACATGTTTTTGTGGATCACGCCCAGCCCGCCTTCCCGGGCGATGGCGATGGCCAGCCGGGAATCCGTCACCGTGTCCATGGCGGCGGAGAGCACCGGGATATTCAGTTTGATTTTCGGCGTCAGCTGAACCGCCAGGGAAACGTCCTTGGGCAGCACCTCGCTCTTGCGCGGCACCAGCAGCACATCGTCAAACGTAAGCCCTTCCCGAACGACCTTCTGCAGCAATCCTACCAGCCCCTTCCCATGTATTTTTACAATTATACCGTACATTTATCCCCGCTGTCAACAGAATATTCGGAATTTTTTCTACATTATTCGGAATTTTTTCTACATATTGTGACATGTGCCCGTTTTTTCCGCTGAATATCCTATATATGGAAAGCCCCATCCGGCGTCGTAGCTGCCCGGACGGGGCTTCTTTTCTGCTTCCTTTTTCTTGTTGGGGATCACGCGGGTCACCGGCGCAACCGCCCATTCCCTGCGTCCTTTTTTGTCCAGTTCTTTCCTCTGCTTCTTGCTCATTTTGCCGCGCGGCACAAATCCTTTCATCGCATCGGCCTCCTTTCCTTTTTGCAGATACGACACGCCCATTCCGTTTTCCTTCCTCTATCCGTGTTTCAGCAACATTTATTTAATAATTTTCTCTGTTCCCGAAGCATTGAAATAAGCGCCCGTTTCATGTAAAATAGATACAGGTGTTTCATACATATGTTTCAAGGAGGGTGATTCTGAATGAAAAAATTCCTGAGTTTGCTCCTGATCCTCTGCCTTGCGCTGGGCTGCGCCGCTTTTGCCGAGGAAGCCGCCGCTCCTGCGCTGCAGAAAAACCTGGTGGTGCTCTTTACCAGCGACGTGCACTGCGGCATCGACAGCGGCTGGGGCTATGCCGGCGTGTACGCGGTGAAGGAAAACCTTTCCAAAGATAATTACGTCCTGCTGGTGGACGACGGCGACGCCATTCAGGGCGAACCCATCGGCACCATGACCAAGGGCGAAGGGATCATTGACATCATGAATGCCGTAGGCTATGATCTGGCCATTCCCGGCAACCATGAATTCGACTACGGCATGGACCGTTTCCTGGAGCTGGCGGAAAAAGCCGATTTCCCCTACCTCAGCTGCAATTTCAATAAGGAAGGCGAATTGGTATTCGCTCCCTACGCCATCAAGGAATTTGACGGCGTGAAGATCGCCTTCGTCGGCGTATCCACTCCTTACACCCTGCGGTCCTCCACCCCCAGCTATTTCATGAATGAAAACGGCGAATTCATCTACGGCTTCTTCCAGGATGCCACCGGCGAAGGCGTATACAACGCCGTGCAGAAGGCCGTGGACGACGCCCGGGCCGAAGGCGCCCAGTATGTGATCGTCATGGGCCATCTGGGCAACGAAGACGAATGCACCCCCTGGAAATACAGCGACGTGATTGCGAACACCACCGGCATCGACGCCTGGCTGGACGGCCACAGCCACGATACCGATCAGGTCGTGATGCAGAACAAGGACGGCCAGGATGTGGTCCGTTCTGCCTGCGGCACCAAGCTGGCCAATATCGGCGTCCTGACCATCGGCAAGGACGGCTCTGTTTCCTCCAAGCTCTATGACTGGGATCTGGATATCGCCGCCCCGAAGCTGCTGGGACTGAACAACGCCGGCTCCGAAGCCGTCTCCGCAGCTGCTGACGTACTGAATGAAAAATTGTCTGAAGTCGTGGCCAGCACTCAGGTGGATCTGGTCATCAACGATCCCGAAGCCGTCACCGACGAGGGCAAGCCCATCCGCATCATCCGCCGGGCCGAAACCAACCTGGGCGACCTGTGCGCCGACGCTTATCTGGATCAGAGCGGCGAAGCGGACATCGCGTTCGTCAACGGCGGCGGCATCCGCGTGACCATCGAAAAGGGCGAAATCACTTTGAACGAAATCCTCAAAGTGCATCCCTTCGGCAACAGCCTCACCGTCATCGAAATCACCGGCCAGCAGGTGCTGGACGCGCTGGAATGGTCCGTTCATTCCCTGCCCGGCGAATTCGGCGGCTTCGATCAGGTGGCCGGATTGACCTTCGAATACGACGCCACCATCCCCACCCCCTGCCAGCAGGATGAAAAGGGATTCTTCGCGGGCATTGACGAAACCATGGAGCGCCGCGTGCGCAACGTGCTGGTGGGCGGTCAGCCCCTGGATCCCGAAGCCACCTACAAGGTCGCTTCCCACGATTATCAGCTGCTGAACCAGGGCGACGGCTACACCATGTTTGTCGGCGCCAAGGTGCTGCAGGAGAGCGTGAAGCTGGACAACCAGGTGCTCATCGATTACATCACCGGCACCCTGGGCGGCGTGGTCGGCGAGGAATACGACAACCCCTACGGCCAGGGCCGCATCGTGTCCGTGGGCGCGGAAGAATAATCAATCACGAATCAGCAAAGCCGCCTTCGGGCGGCTTTTCCTTTTCTGTATTGCAAAAAAGAATGCCTTCCGGCGTGATGCCGGAAGGCATTGATCTTTTGAAAATCAGCGCTTGCTGAACTGGGGCGCCCGGCGGGCAGCCTTCAGGCCGTACTTCTTGCGTTCCTTCATGCGGGGATCGCGGGTGAGGAAGCCGGCTTTCTTCAGTTCGGCCCGCAGCTCGGGATTGGCCTTGCACAGGGCGCGGCTGATGCCGTGGCGGATCGCGCCCGCCTGGCCGGTCAGGCCGCCGCCGTGCACGTTCACCAGCACGTCGAAGCTGCCGCCCACGTTCACCAGGTTCATGGGCTGACGAACGGTCATTTTCAAGGTTTCCAGACCGAAATAATCATTAATGTCGCGCTTATTGACCAGGATCTTGCCTTCCCCGGGCACCAGACGCACACGGGCGACCGCGGACTTTCTGCGGCCGACGGCATTGAAATCATTCGCCATGATGTTTGCTCCTTCCGCTCAGCTTACTTGATGAGTTCCAGCGCTTCGGGCTTCTGCGCGGCCTGCTCATGCTCGGGGCCGGCGTACACCTGCAGCTTCTTGGCCATCTGACGGCCCAGGGGGCCCTTGGGCAGCATGCCCACGATGGCGTGACGAACCGCGAATTCGGGCTTCTCAGCAACCAGCTTGCGGTACTTGGTTTCCTTCAGGCCGCCGGCGTAACCGGAATGATGATAATACACCTTCTGGTCCAGCTTTTTGCCGGTCAGCACGATTTTGGAAGCATTGATGACGATCACGTGATCGCCGGTATCCACATGGGGGGTATAGATGGGCTTGTTCTTGCCGCGCAGGATATTGGCAACCTGGCTGGCAAGCCGTCCAAGCACCATGCCGTCCGCATCAACGACATACCACTTGCGCTCTACGTTCTGCGCATTTGCCATAAAGGTATTCAAGTGATTGTTCCTCCTTGAAAGTGTCAACGTTGTGTGTGCTTTCGGGTGATGGTCGCACCCTACCGGCGGTGAACAATAGCACCCGGGGCTAGCGGAGTCTATTGATGCGTTTGTCAGTATACGAAATTCTGCGGCTTTTGTCAAGGGTTTTTCCGCTGTTTTTTCGTGATTTTTCCTATGTATTCACACGATCGCCGCTTCCAGCAGGAAAACCGCCGCGCAGGATACCAGGGACGTGAAAATCAGCCCTTTCCCCCTCCAGGAAAGCGCGATCGCCGTCAGGAACCCCGCCGCACCGGACCAGGGGCTGCCGGTGGCGGAAAGAATGGCCGGGAACGTCATAACCGTCAGGGTGACGTAGGGCACGTAATACAGAAACGATTGCAGGAACCGGCTTTTGATCCTTTTGCGGATCAGCGTCAGCGGCAGCATGCGGATCAGATATGTCACCAGCGCCATGATCAGGATATACCCGTAAACGCTATGCTTCATCCTGTTCCTCCTTGACCGGGCGGAGCAGGGCTGCAGCCGCCGAGATGCCCACCGTCAGCAGGATCACCCGCGTGCCGTCGGACATTTCCCGGATCCCGGGCAGCACTGTGCAGATCAGGCTCAGCGCCATGGCGCACAGGATCAGGTACAGCAACGTTTCGTTCTTTTTCGCCGGCGGCACTACAATGGCGCAGAACATGGCGTACAGCGCCACGCCCAGGGCGCTGAGCACCCGCAGGGGCAGCACGTTTCCGGCAATCGCCCCCAGCGCCGTGCCCGTCACCCAGCCGGGGACCGCCACGGCCATCATGCCGTAGATGTACCAGGGAGACACCTCTCCCTTTACCGCGCTGGCCAGCGCGAAAATCTCATCCGTATTGCCAAAGGCCGCAGCGCACCGGTGCAGCCAATGGGCTTTCCCGTCAAATTTCTGGGAAAGGCTGAAGCTCATCAGGGCGTAGCGCAGATTGATGATGAACTGGGAAAGGGCCAATTCAACATAGCCCCCGGAAGCGGCAATGATGGACAGGGAAGCAAACTGGCCCGCGCTGGTGAGATTCAGCGCAGACATGAGAATGGACTGCCCTTCCGTCAATCCGGCCTTCACCGCCAGGATCCCAAAGGAAAAGGATACCGCAAGATAGCCCAGCATCACCGGGATCCCGTCGCGCGATCCCTTGAGGAATACCTTTCTTCTGCCCACTGCCGTTTCCTCCGTGCATTCGGCCGCATTTTTTCGCGGCTTTCTGCATTATAATGCAGCCGCTTTTCCCTGTCAATTCCAAGAAAAAACGCCGGTTCAAGAAAAAACCGGCGTTTGATTTGGCACAGGCTGTCAGCCTTTCACATGGATCCTGGTAATGGCACGTTTCAGCTTGGCTTCGGCGATGGCGAAATCCCGGTCCTTGCGTTCCAGCTCTTTGAGCTTTTCCGCCGCGCTGGCCTCCGCCTGCTTGGCGCGTTCCAGGTCGATTTCATCCTGCCATTCAAACGTAATGGCCACCAGCCGCACTTGGTTGTCCTGCACGCTGAGCAGCCCGCCGTTGCAGGCAGCGGTCCGGGTCTTACCCTCGGCGTCCGTCACCTGCGCTTCCCCGATGCCCAGGGGCGTGGCGTAGTCGATATGATTGGCCAGGATGCACACGTCCCCGTCCACCGCCCGGACGATCAGGCTTTCCACCATCCCGTCGTACACCAAGCGGTCCGGCGTCACGATCTGCAAATGATACGTCGCCATGGTCACTCACCCTTTTTGGCTTTGGCCACCGCTTCGTCGATGGTGCCCACGAACAGGAAGGCGCTTTCGGGCAGATCGTCGTGCTTGCCCTCGATGATTTCCTTGAAGCCGCGGATGGTCTCTTTGAGGGGCACATATTTCCCTTCCATGCCGGTGAACTGCTCGGCCACGAAGAAGGGCTGGCTCAGGAAACGCTGCACCTTGCGGGCCCGGGTGACGATCAGTTTGTCCTCATCGCTCAATTCGTCCATGCCCATGATGGCGATGATGTCCTGCAGTTCCTTATACCGCTGCAGGATGCTCTGCACCTGGCGGGCCACCTCGTAATGCTCCCGGCCCACCACCTCCGGGCTCAGGATGCGGCTGGTGGAATCCAGGGGATCCACGGCCGGGTAGATACCCAGGGAGGATATGGCGCGGCTCAGCACCGTCGTGGCGTCCAGATGGGCGAAGGTGGTGGCGGGCGCCGGGTCCGTCAGGTCGTCCGCAGGGACGTACACGGCCTGCACGGAGGTGATGGAGCCCTTGCGGGTGGAGGTGATCCGCTCCTGCAGCGCGCCCATTTCGGTAGCCAACGTGGGCTGGTAGCCCACGGCGCTGGGCATGCGCCCCAGCAGCGCGGACACTTCGGAGCCCGCCTGGGTAAAGCGGAAAATGTTGTCGATGAACAGCAGCACGTCCTGGTTTTCTTCGTCGCGGAAATATTCCGCCATCGTAAGCCCGCTGAGAGCCACGCGCATACGGGCTCCCGGCGGCTCGTTCATCTGGCCGTATACCAGCGCCGTCTTATTGATGACGCCGCTTTCCTTCATTTCATTGTACAGGTCGTTGCCCTCGCGGGTGCGCTCCCCCACACCGGCAAAAACGGAAAGCCCGCCGTGCTGCTTGGCAATGTTGTTGATCAGCTCCATGATCAGCACGGTCTTTCCCACGCCGGCGCCGCCGAACAGGCCGATCTTGCCGCCCTTGGCGTAGGGCGCGATCAGATCCACCACCTTGATGCCCGTTTCCAGGATCTCGGCGCTGGTTTCCTGCTCCTCATAGGAGGGGGCGGGCCGGTGGATGGGCCAGCGTTCCTTGGTTTCGGGGCTGGGCATTTCGTCGATGGCGTCCCCCAGCAGGTTGAAGATGCGCCCCAGGCATTCCCGGCCCACAGGCACGGAGATGGGGCCGCCGGTATCCACGGCGTCCAGGCCGCGCACCATGCCGTCGGTGGCGTTCATGGAAATGCAGCGGGCCACGTTGTCGCCGATGTGCTGGGCCACCTCCGCCACGATCTTCTTCTCCCCGTTCCGGATCTCAATAGCGGAAAGCAATTCGGGCAGATGCCCGTCCTCGAACCGGATATCCAGCACCGGGCCGATGACCTGAACCACCTTGCCGATATTCTTTTCTGTCACCTTTCGCTTCTCCTTTCAGCTCCTCAATGCTCCGCCCCGGCCACGATCTCCGTGATCTCCTGGGTGATGGCGCCCTGACGGGCCCGGTTATAATGCAGCCGCAGATTGGCGATCATTTCTCCCGCATTCTTGGTGGCGCTGTCCATGGCGTTGCGCCGGGCGGAAACCTCGCTGGCAAACGCGTCGCAGCAGGCGCTGTACAGCCTGCCCGCCAGGAAGTCCGGCATGACCCGGGTGAGCATCTCCTCCGCCGACGGTTCGTACACCGCGGTAACTGGACGCTTGTTTTCTTCCGTTTTTTCGATGGGCAGCAGCTTTTCCGTTTTCACTTCCTGGGTCATCATAGACTGGAACGAGGTGTAGACGAGGAAAATCTCGTCAAAATCCTCCCGCAGATACCCGTCCGTCAGGATCCCGGCCAGCTTATAGCAAACGGTAACGCTCAGCCCCTCCACGTGCCAGTAATCGTCGTTGAGCAGCTCGATGCCCATTCGCTCAAATTTTTCAATGGCCTTCCTGCCCAGGGGCAGCACGCAGTAGGGCGTGCCCTCCGCATGAGCCAGCACCGCCTTGAACACGTTGGCGTTGTATCCCCCGGCCAGCCCGCGTTCTCCCGCGATCACCACATAGCAGCGCTTTTTCACTTCCCGCGCCCGGAGATACGGAAGCGACGTATCCTCCAGGGAGCTGACGGCGCCCATGATGGCTTCCCGGGAAATGGCGGCGTAGGGCTTGCTCACTTCCATGCGTTCCTTGGCTTTTCTCAGCTTGGAGGTGGCCACCAGCTGCATGGCCTTGGTGATCTGCATGGTGCTTTCCACGCTGCGGATACGCAGCTTGATGGCCTTCATTGACGATCCTGCCATGCCGCCGCCTCCTTACTGCTTGCGTTTGAGGAAATCCGCCGTATAGCTTTCCAGCGCCTTTTTCATTTCTGCTTCCGTTTCCGCGGATAGCAGCCCTGTTTCCCGGATGGCGTTCAGCACGTCCTGATGCTGGGCGGCCATGCGGTCGTACAGCCCGGCTTCATATTCTGCCACGTCCCGGACCTGAACGTCCTTCAGGTAATCATGGGTGACGGCGTAAAAGATGCAGACCTGGTTCACCACGTCCACAGGCTTGTTCCTGTTCTGCTTGAGCACCTCCACGATCCGGGCGCCCTGCGCCAGGCGGGCCTTCGTATCCGCGTCCAGATCGGAGCCGAACTGCGCGAAGGACTGCAGCTCCCGGTACTGGGAATACAGCAGCTTCAGGCTGCCGGCCACCTTTTTCATGGCCTTGATCTGGGCGTCGCCGCCCACGCGGCTGACGGAAATGCCGGGGTCGATGGCCGGCATGATGCCGCTGTGGAACAGCTCCGTTTCCAGGAAGATCTGCCCGTCGGTAATGGAGATCACGTTGGTGGGGATATAGGCGGAAACGTCGCCCGCCTGGGTCTCGATGATGGGCAGGGCGGTAATGGAGCCGCCGCCGTATTTGGCGTCCACCCGGGCGGAGCGCTCCAGCAGCCGGGAATGGAGATAGAACACGTCCCCGGGGTACGCCTCGCGCCCCGGCGGGCGGCGGATCAAAAGGGACAGGGCGCGGTACGCCACCGCGTGCTTGCTCAGATCGTCGTAAATGATCAACGCGTCCTTGCCCTGATCCATGAAATATTCCGCCATGGTGCAGCCGGAATAAGGCGCGATATACTGCAGGGGCGAAAGCTCGCTGGCGGTGGCGCTGACCACGATGGTGTAGTCCATGGCACCCGCCGCCTCCAGGGTGTCCACCAGCTGGGCCACCGTGGAGCATTTCTGCCCGATGGCCACGTAAATGCAGATCACGTCCTTGCCCTTCTGATTGATGATGGTATCGGTGGCAATGACGGTTTTCCCGGTCTGGCGGTCGCCGATGATCAATTCGCGCTGGCCCCGGCCGATGGGGATCATGGAGTCGATGGCCTTGATGCCCGTCTGCAGCGGCACGGAGACTTTTTTGCGCTGGATGATTCCCGGCGCGTTGCGTTCGATGGGCCGCATGCCCGCGGCGTCCACCGGGCCCTTGCCGTCCACCGGCTGGCCCAGGGAATTCACCACCCGGCCGATGAGCCCCTCGCCCACCGGCACGGATACCACCTGGCCCGTACGCTCCACCGTGTCCCCTTCCCGGATGCCCTCGTCCGTACCCAGCATCACGATGGCTACGGAGTTTTCTTCCAGGTTCAGCGCCATGCCGTATTCCCCGTTGGGGAATTTCACCAGCTCGTTGGCCATGCATTGATCCAGCCCGGACGCCCGGGCGATGCCGTCGCCGATCATGATAATGGTGCCGGTATCGCTCTGGGACACCTTATTTTCATAATGCCTGATCTGCTCTTTGATCAGCTTGGAGATCTCTTCCGGCTTTAATTCCATCATATCATCCATTCTCCGTTCTTTCCGGCGCAACGGCCTTGGGTCAGTTCTCCGCGGTCATGGCCTGCCGGATCGCCGCCAGGCGGGATTTCACGGTATTGTCGTACCGTTTGCCATCCATTTCCAGCAGCACGCCCCCCAGCAGCGCGGGATCGACGCGCTGGAGCAATTTCGGCTGCCTGCCGGTCATCTCGCGGATCTTGTTTTCGATCTTCCGCCGCTGCTCCTCCGTCAGGGGCTTCGCCGTGGTCACCCGGGCTTCCACTGTCCGGTGATCCCGGTCGTACAATTCCTCAAAGGCGCAGGCGCAATCCCGGAACGCGGATATGGCGCCCCTCTCCGTGAGGATCCGGAGGAAATTCAGCAAATATCCGTGAATGCGGCCCTGCAGCGTTTCATCCAGAATGGCGATGCGCTCATCCTTTTCCAGCGATAGATTGCCGAGCAGCCGGAGAAAATCCGGGTTTTCCCGGAAGCAGCGGCTCAGGACCTGCATTTCCTTCAGAATCCCGTCCGTCAGCCCTTCCTCGGCGCACAGGTCGTACAGGGCCGTGCCGTATTCCTTCGCGAATTCCGTCATGGCCTGTCACCCGCGTTTTCCACGAAATCGTCCACAAAGCCCTCGTAATCCGCAGGGGTGATTTCCTTTTCCACCACTTTGGAAGCGATGCTCACCGCCAGATCGGAAAGCTCGCTGCGAACGTCCTTGAGCATCTGGCGCTTCTGCTGCTCGATCTCCGCCTGGGCCTTTTCCCGGGTGTGGGCGGCCTGGGCCTTCGCTTCTTCCACGATCTCATCGCCCCGGCGCTGGGCCGTCTGGGTGGCAGCGCGGATCATGCCGTCCGCTTCGTACCGGGCGGAGGCCAGGCGCTGCTCGTATTCCTGTTTCATCTCGTTGGCGGATGCTCTCGTTTCATTGGCTTCGGAATAGATCCGGTCCACCTGCTCCTGCCGGGTATCCATGACCTTCTGCACGGGCTTGAACAGGAATTTCCTCATGATCCGGAAGATGATATACAGGTTGGCGAGGGAAATCAGGGTCTGCCAGAGGTTGACAGAAATAATTGGCGAATCCAATGTATTGAACCTGCCTTTCTTTTTGAAGAAGGGTTGGGAAGGCGCCGGCCGCCTTTATTTGGGCAGGTTGGCCATCAGGATGCCCACGAAAGAGCCGGGCGCCACGAAGATCAGCAGGATGCCGATGATCAGGCCGTACAGACCGGTGGTTTCAGCCAGGGCGCAGCCCAGGATCAGCGTGGACGTGACGGCGGATTTGCTTTCCGGCTGACGGCCCACGGCTTCGCAGGCCTTCGCCACCGCCTGGCCTTCGCCGATGCCGGGGCCGATGCCGGCGATCAGCGCGATGCCCGCGCCGATGGCGCAGCAGCCCAGAATGATACCGATTGCGAGTTCCAACATGATGCGTTCCTCCTCAACAGTTGTTTGGTTTCGATTTATGCAATGCAGGCGCATCCTGCGGGGATTCAGTTTGCTTTATGCGTCCTCCGGCGACGCGGTGGAAATGAACATCATGGTCAGCATGGCGAATATGAACGCCTGCATGCAGCCGCTGAAGATATCGAAATACAGCGACAGCACGGCGGGAAGGCCGATCTGCAGGAACGGGATCTGCCCCAGCACGCCGGGCAGCCAGCCCAGCACCGTCAGCGACAGGCTGCGCAGGGCATAGGCGATCAGCGTGGAGATGACCATGCCGCTCATCACATTTCCGTAATGACGGAAAGACATGGAGATCGGGGTAGCCACTTCGCCGATGATGTTCAGCGGGGCGAACACCGGGATGGGGCTGAAAAAGCCCTTGATGTACGCCCACAATCCGCCCTTGAGCTTATAGTGCGTGATCAGGATGAACACCAGCAGCGCCCACCCCAGCACGATATTGAGATCCGACGTGGGGGCGAACAGCCCCAGCAGGCTGGACAGGCTGGACAGCGCCGACAGCGCCAGGATGCCCGCCACGAAAGGCGCGAAGCCCATGAATTTTTCGCCCATGTTGCTGCGCACCAGCTTATTGACCGTATCCACGATCCATTCCGCCGCCAGCTGGCGCTTGGAATCCGGGATCACCTTGATCCCGTGGGTCAGGTACAGGCAGATCCCCAGGATGGACAGCATCACCGCCCAGGAATTGATCTGCGCCGCGGAAATGGGCAGTTCCTGAATGGGCAGGGGGATGGTAAAGTATACCTGCGCGCCGCCGATCTGCACCCCTTTTTCCATGGGCGTCACCGGCGCGGTCACGGTCTTTAGCACCACTGCGCCGGCCAGGGGCAGCACGATCAAAAGGATCAGAAGGATATCGACGAAACGCGCGCGTTTTTTTTCGTCCACCGTCCTTTACGCCCCCCTTCCGGCCTTGATTTTCATGATCGAAATCACGATGTTTGGAAACAGCAGCGGCAGCAGCGATGCTGCCGGATGGAACCACGGCGTCTTCACCGCGATCAGCGCCACCAGCCCGATCAGAAGCAAACGCAGGAGAAAGGACAGCTGCATTTTTCTTCCGGCCTGGGTGGCTTCGGGGCTCAGCGGACGCGGCTTTTCCTCCTCCGCTTCATCCGCTTTCCCCTCTTCGTCTTCTTTTTCTTCCTCATCCCGGGGCAGCACGGGCATGCTGCCCGTCAGATGCTGCACCGTCAGCGCCAGCAGGAAAAAATTCCCCACTGCCGTCACCGCGCCCAGCAGCGCGCCCAGAATCACGGTATAATCGAACTTCCGCAGGATCAGGAACACGGCGACCATCAGCGCCGTCATCACCGCTGTGCCCGCGGCGACCTTTTTTGTTTCCGCCAGAACGGCGGGCTCGATTTTCATATCCCGTCCCTTTGTTACTTGGTGCCGAACAGCCGGTCGCCCGCGTCGCCCAGGCCGGGAACGATGTAGCCGTGATCGTTGAGCTTTTCATCGCAGGCGGCCACGTAAATATCCACGTCGGGATGGGCCTTCTGCATGTATTCGATGCCTTCGGGCGCGGCGATCAGGTTCACCAGGCGGATGTTGTTGCAGCCCCGCTCTTTGATGAAGGTGATGGCGGCGGCGGCGCTGCCGCCGGTGGCCAGCATGGGATCCAGCACGATCAGCTGCCGGTGCTCCGCGTCGTCGGGCAGCTTGCAGTAATATTCCACGGGCTTGAGCGTTTCCGGATCCCGGTACAGCCCGATATGCCCCACCTTGGCGTTGGGGATCAGGTTCAGGATGCCGTCCACCATGCCCAGGCCGGCCCGCAGGATGGGAATGATGCCGATGGGCTTCCCGGCCAGCATTTTGGCGTTGGTGGCGCAGATGGGCGTTTCGATCTGCACGTCCTCGGTGGGCAGATCCCGGGTCACTTCATATACCATCAGCATGGAAATCTCATCCAGCAGCTCCCGGAATTCCTTGCATCCCGTGTCCTTCTGGCGCATGATGCTCAGTTTATGCTGGATCAGCGGATGATCAAAAATATGTACCTTGCTCATGGAAACCCCTTCCTTTCGTTTCGGTGCTCTGATAAAACAAGATCTCATTCCAATATTTGATTATACCTGAAAACTCCCCGGTTGGCAAGGCCAACACGGGGAACATTTGATGAAAATTGCGCGTCGAATCTGTTACCGGATGCACAGGCAGTCGTACCAGTGCACGTACAGCTTTCCGTTGACCCTGATCTGCTCGTTGCCCGGCAGCATCTCCGCCCAGGTTTTCCCGTATTTTTCCTCTCTCCATTCGTTGGGGTTGAACCTGCGCCAGAGCACCGTATGCCCCCGCCCGTCCAGGTACTGCTCCGACACCACGCCGTCCATATAAGCGTTCACGTCCATGACGCACACGGTATCGTAGCGGATGCCGCCCAGCGTCACTTCATACCGGCCCACGATGTCAATCAGTTCTTTCCCGGGCTCGCAGGCAATTTCTTTTCCCTTTCTGCGGATCAGCCCACGCTTTGCGATGTGGACGGGATTCCCCCGGTTTTCCTCGCCGAAGCCCCAGTTGTCGATAAAATCCGGATCCAGGAACGTGCTCAGGATCCTTTCCCCGTTTTCCGTGCGTTCCGCGGAGAGGAAGCGGGTATAGCCGTCCTTCATCTGGGCGGTAAAGCGCCAATCCCCCTCCCGGGCGCCGGAGCACAGGACGGGCTCCCGCATGGGATCGTTTTCCTCCAGGTCCGCCGCCGACAGCAGCCGGGCGGTGATTTCCACGCCCTCCTGGCCGTGCACCCGGGCGGGGCCTTCCACTGCCATCGCATACGCCACGTCCAGGCTGCGCCCCGGCAGATCGTACATGCCCCAAAGCAGCTTTTCCCCGATCCTGGGCACGATGAACCAGCCCATCATTTCTTCCCACAGCACGGGAAACGGCGGCTCCGCCTTTTCCCGGATGGTGTATTCAGGCAGGGTTTTCGGCAATGCATCCATTTTCTTTTTTCCTTCTTTCTTCTCGTAAGCGTCCCGGAACCGTTCCTTTGCCGCATGCAGCCGGCTTTTCACCGTCCCTTGCGGGATCCGCAATGCTTTGGCGATCTCGGCCTGCGGCATCCTCCGCTGATAGAACAGCGTCAGCATCAGCCTGTCCTTTTCGCTCAGCCTTTCCAGCGTTTCTTCCGCTTCCGAATCCTCCCGGGCCGGCGCCGCTTCCTCCGGCAGCATGCCCGTGAGCGTTTCCCGGCAGGCGGCCTTCTTCCGGCACCAGTCCGCGTACTTATGCCGGGCGATGCCCAGCAGCCAGGGCAGGAAGGCCTTTTCATCCCGCAGCCGCCCGTAAGCCTGGCATGCCGCCAGGCACGTTTCCTGAAACAGATCCTCCGCGTCCGCCCTTCCGCGCACCCGGCAAACGATCCATCTTTCCAGGCTGGCCCGGTATTGTTCCAGATTCTTTTCAAACGGATCCACCTTCCGCCCTCCTTTCCTTCTGCATGGAAAACCGGTTTTCACCCTTACAGTCGTATTTTCCGCATAAAAAGGTTCATTTTTCTTTCTTCTTTTTCCTGCCGAAGGGAAAAAATGCATTTCTTTTGTTCTCAGGATGCATTTTATAGAAAATCTGTTATAATGTTAATCAACCCTGATGGCAGGGCCATTCCAAGGAGATCCAAGGAGGAGCAGCCGTGAACCGTATTTTGAGAAAACAGCCGCTGAACCCTACCGTAACGCTGATGGAGGTGGACGCGCCCCTGGTCGCCCGGAAAGCCGAGCCCGGGCAGTTCATCATCCTCCGGGTGGACGAAAACGGCGAACGCATTCCCCTGACCGTTGCGGACTATGACCGCGAAAAAGGCAGCGTCACCATCATCTTCCAGATCGTGGGCGCCACCACGGAGAAGCTGAATCACCTGAACGAAGGGGATTTCATCCATGATTTCGTGGGTCCCCTGGGCCGGGCGACCCATACGGAAGGCCTGAAGAAAGTGGCCGTGGTAGGCGGCGGCGTCGGCTGCGCCATCGCGTATCCCGTTACGAAAAAGCTGTTTGAGCAGGGCGCGGAGGTCCACGCCATCGCCGGGTTCCGCAATCGGGATCTGGTGATCCTGGAGGACGAATTCGCTTCCCACAGCACCCGATTCATCCGCATGAGCGACGACGGCAGCTGGGGCGAAAAAGGCCTGGTGACGGACGCGCTGAAAAAGCTCATCGAATCCGGCGAACAGTACGACGAGGTCATCACCATCGGGCCTCTGATCATGATGAAATTCGTCTGCCGCTTAACGAAAGAATACGGCGTCAAAACCATCGCCAGCATGAACCCCATCATGATCGACGGCACCGGCATGTGCGGCGGCTGCCGGCTGACGGTGGGCGGCAAAACGAAATTTGCCTGTGTGGACGGCCCGGAATTCGACGGCCATGAGATCGATTTTGACGAGGCCATGGCCCGGGGCCGCACCTATCAGGATTTTGAACGCCACGCCTATGAAGAAGCCTGCAACCTGTTCAAGGAGGCGAAGTGATATGCCCAACATGGCCATGAAAAAGAACCCCATGCCCTCCCAGGAGCCGCAGGCGCGCGGCAGAAATTTCCAGGAAGTCGCCCTGGGCTATACCGCTCAGACGGCCATCGACGAGGCCCAGCGCTGCCTGAACTGCAAAAACCGGCCCTGTGTTTCCGGCTGCCCCGTGCGCATCCGGATCCCGGATTTCATCAAGGAGATGGCTGCCGGCAACTTTGAGGCCGCCTATCAGATCATCGCCGAATCTTCTTCCCTTCCCGCCGTATGCGGCCGGGTCTGCCCCCAGGAGAGCCAATGCGAAAGCAAATGCGTCCGGGGCATCAAGGGCGAGCCCGTGGGCATCGGCCGCCTGGAGCGCTTCGCCGCCGACTGGCACAACGCCCACAGCACCCAGGCCCCCGCAAAGCCCGCGTCCAACGGTCATAAGGTGGCCGTGATCGGCTCCGGCCCCTCCGGGCTCACCTGCGCCGGGGATCTGGCGAAGAAAGGGTATCAGGTCACGGTATTTGAAGCGCTGCATCTGGCCGGCGGCGTGCTGGTATACGGCATTCCCGAATTCCGTCTGCCCAAATCCATCGTGCAGAAGGAGATCGACACCCTTTCTCAGCTGGGCGTGGACATCCAGACCAACGTGGTCATCGGCAAAACCATCACCATTGCCGAGCTCATGGACGAATACGGCTACGAAGCCGTTTTCATCGGCTCCGGCGCGGGGCTGCCCAAATTCATGAACATCCCTGGGGAAAACCTGAAAGGCGTCTATTCCGCCAACGAATTCCTCACCCGCATCAATCTGATGAAGGCCTACAAGCCGGACAGCGACACCCCCATCCAGCACGGCAAACACGTGGCCGTCGTAGGCGGCGGCAACGTGGCCATGGACGCGGCCCGCTGCGCCAGGCGGCTGGGGGCCGACGTGACGGTGATCTACCGCCGCACGGAAGCGGAGCTGCCCGCCCGCCGGGAAGAAGTGGAGCACGCCAAGGAAGAAGGCATCGTGTTCCGGTTCCTCACCAATCCCCTGGAGATCCAGGGCGACGAACAGGGCTGGGTCAAGGCCGCAAGGTGCCAGGAAATGGCCTTGGGCGAGCCGGACGCTTCCGGCCGCCGCCGGCCCGTGCCGGTGGAGGGCAGCGAATTTGAGATCCCGCTGGACTGCGTCATCATGGCCCTGGGCACTTCTCCCAACCCCCTGATCAAATCCACCACTGAAGGGCTGGAAACCCAGAAGTGGGGCGGCATCGTGGCTGAGGACGAAACGGGCCTCACCTCCCTGCCCGGCATTTACGCCGGCGGCGACGCCGTCACCGGCGCCGCCACGGTGATCCTGGCCATGGGCGCCGGAAAGAACGCCGCCGCCGCCATCGACGAATACCTGAAAAATAAATAAGCAGGATCGCCAACAAAATGCCCCTTCAAAACTGAAGGGGCATTTCCTATGCGACAGATCTTTTCCTATCCAACATTCGCACGCAAACTGCCGTCATATCGTCCGGCGGCATTCCCCCGTACCGGATCATGGCCTCCCGCATCAGATCGTCCGCGATCTTCTGGGGTTCGTCCCCACGGCAGTCCCGGAGGAAGCACAGGATTTCTTCCTCCTCCCCGAAGGCGTCCGCGATCCCGTCCGTCATCAGCACCAGCATATCTCCCTCCGCCAGGGTGAACAGATGCTCCATGGGAATCACCCGCTCGATGATCCCCAGCGGCAGGGCTTCCCCCTGGATTTCCTGGATCTTCTGCCCCCGCACCAAATAAGACTGGCAGGCGCCCAGCTTGTTCATGGCGGCTTCCCCCGTCCATAAATCGATCAGGCACAGATCCACCGTGGCGAATTTCTCCCCGCCCGTAGCGGACAGCATACTGCCGTTCACCGCCGTCACTGCCTGGCCCCGGGTGTACCCTGCCTGCAGGCACAAAGACAGGAGCTCCAGGGTTTTCCTGCTTTCTTCCTGGGCGCCCGTTCCGTGGCCCATGCCGTCGCTGAGGGCGATCATGTGCCTGCCGCCTGCGATCTCCTTGAGCAGCACGGCGTCTCCGTTGTCCGCTTTCCTGCCCATTTTTCCGCCCTCTCCCGTTACGGCACAGGCCGTCGCCATGCCCGTATCCAGCTTGAGCGGCGGCTCTTCTTCCATCACGATCCGTCCGCCGCTGTTCTCCGTCACCGTCATCCTGGACCGGAGCCTGGCCCCGATTTCCCTGACCAGCGGCCCGTCCGGGTCCAGCCGCAGCCCCGGCACGCCGGTTTGCAGGCAGAGGGTCTTCCGGCCCTCCACTGCCTTGGCGAAAACCGCTTTTCCCGGAAAGCGGCAGGCGTGCATCGCTTCCTCCGTCTGCCGGATCCATTCCGCTTCCTCTTCGCTTTCCCCGCTTTCCAGAACGATCCGCTGCGCGGCCTGGGACAAAGCGCTCAAATGGGTCAGCAGCATATCCCGTTCATATTCCGCGCACAGGATGCGCTGGGCCCGGCGCAGCTTTTCCTCTTCCAGGCCGTGCAGCACCTCCGGCAGGCCGGAAATCCTGATGCACCGGGAAAAATACCGATTGATGACCTCCAGTTCATCCCCATCCTCCGCATTCCTGTCCGAAAGGGCCCGTATGCCCGCTTTTGTTGTCTCAAAATTTTCTCCCCAGCATTCCTCCTGCCGTTCGCATCCGTCGCACAGCGCGTTCATCAGCATTTCCGCCCGGTCTTTCTCCGGGATCTCCGGGATCCTGGGCCTGGGCTGGGCATCCGCCATTTCCTCGATGGATCTTGCCCAGCGCTGGATCTTCATCCGCATATAGGCGTTTTCCTGGGGCCTGCTCCATTGGATGCGCCGGAAAAACAGCGCCGCAAGGCGCATCCATTTTCCCGGCAGAATGCAGAATAAAGCGCTTGCCGCCAGATCCGTGAACAAAATCGAAGGGATCAGGCGGAACTGAATCAAATACGTCACCGCAAAAGCTGTAATAAGATATAGCCCGCCCGCGGCGGCACGCGGTTTTTCCCGCGCCATCCCGGCCAATGCCCCGCCCAGAGAAAGATTGATCAGATACATGGCATGCTGGCCGCCCAGCACCATCGCCATCCCGCAGCCCAATCCCCACATCGCCCCGGCGGCTGCGCCCATGCACCAGGCGATCAGCAATACCGTCATGCCCGATACCGCATACCCCAGATTGGCGCCGAACACCCGGATGCGCCCCGCGCCCACGATCAAAAGCATGACCGGCAGTATCAGGCAAAGCGCATCGTCCTGATCGATTTCCCGGAGCCCCTCTTTCCATTTTTCCGCCGCCTTGAGCAGCGCCGGCATGCATGCGCAGCCGAGCAGCGCGCCAAATCCGTTCAAAAGGATCTCCCGGCTGTCCGATGCTGCGATGCAGGCCGTGACAGATCTGAGCAAAAGCACCGCTCCCACAGCGAAATAAAGCCAGCGCCTCCTTTTTCCGATCCATTTTACCGTGAGGGCACATATGGCGCAGGCGATCAGATGCCAATAATCCGGCGCCGCGCCCCAGGCATACTGAAACGCGATCCCCGCCGCCAGCCCGGCCCACGCCCCGGCTGTCCCCATCCCGATCCAGACGTAAGCCGCCATGCAGCATATCGCATAGGGCGACGGCACGGACAGGCATTTCGCCATGCTGAGCAGGAAAAACATGCCGAACGCCGGCAGATACCGCCTCCCGACGCGGATTCCCCGCCTTATGTACGCAAAAACAGACCGCATCCTGTTTTTCTCCGTTTTCTTTTGCGCTTCCGGCTGAATGACCATCTTCCGTCCCCCGTTTCCCTTGGCGGATCATTGGAATCATTATAGATTCACAACCGGATCCAGCCGTCGAACGGGAGCACGGGAATTGTCGATCCTGCGTTTTTCTGCTTTTCAATCTTCTTCAAATCATGTATAATACGGGTATGAACGCGCCGCGCACGCGGCCCGGCATCAAGCAAAGGGGCGATCGCATGCACATTTCCGAGCTGCCAAAGGAAAAATTCCGTGGGTTCGAGGTATTTTTCTCCTATGTCAGCAGCGCCTATTACGATCTGCGCCAGCGCAGCAGCGAAAACGTGTTTTCCCTGGAGCTGGTGCGCACCCCCTGCGCGCCGACCCGGAAGGAATTTTCGGATCAGCTTTTCGCCCCCCATTGGGACGACCCGAAGGCATACGGCCTGTGGGATGGCAAGGAGCTGCGCGCCATCCTGGAGGTAACCCCGGAAAAATGGAACAACCGGCTGAGGATCACGAACCTGTGCGTTCAGGACGGTTTCCGGCGGCGGGGATACGGCACGCTGCTCATGACCCGCGCCAAGGAAATCGGCCGCGCCCAGCACCGGCGCGCGCTGATCCTGGAAACGCAAAGCTGCAACACCGCCGCCATCACGTTTTATCTGTCCCAGGGCCTTTCGCTGATGGGACTGAACACCTGCGAATACAGCAATCAGGATGTGGAGCGCCATGAGATCCGCCTGGAAATGGGCTGCCTGCTGTAAGGAGGCGCGCCGATGGAGTTTATCGCAACCGCGGCCTTCGGGCTGGAAGGGATCGTCAAACGCGAACTGAACCGCCTGGGGCTGGACGCCCGGGCAGAAAACGGCGGCGCCCGGTTTGCCGCTTCGCCTGCGGACGCTTTCCGCGCCAATCTTCATCTGCGCACGGCGGACCGGGTGCTGCTCCTGGCCGGGGAAGGCGACGTGTTTTCATTTGAAGATCTGTTTCAGCTGACGAAATCCATTCCCTGGGAAGATTATCTTCCGAAAAATGCCTGCTTTCCCGTCAGCGGCAAGTGCGCCCGCAGCCGGCTCATGAGCGTGCGGGACTGCCAATCCATCGTCAAGAAAGCCATCGTGGAACGGCTGAAAAGCAAGTATCACGCCGCCTGGTTCGAGGAAAGCGGCCCCAAGTGCGGCGTGGATATTTCCATCCATGCCGATCACGCGCGGCTGACGCTGGATACCAGCGGCGACGCGTTGAACAAACGGGGCTACCGCACCTGGAACGGCGAGGCTCCCCTCCGGGAAACGCTGGCGGCGGCGCTGGCCATGCTTGCTCCCTGGGAGATGGATCAGCCGCTGTATGATCCCTGCTGCGGCACGGGAACCATCCTGATCGAAGCCGCTTATCTCCGCTCCCGCCGCGCCCCGGGGCTCACCCGTTCCTTCGCCTGCGAGGAATGGCCTCTTTTCCCGAAAACGCAGATGCAGTTGATCTGGGAGGAAGCCCAGGCGCTCTTTGATCCCTCCCTGATCGGCAGCATTTCCGGCAGCGATATCGACCCCGGGGCCGTCGATCTTTGCAAGCGGCATCTGAAGCAAGCCGGCCTTTCCGGCAAGATCACCGTGACAGCAAAGGATCTTCGGGATCTGACGCTTTCCGTTCCTTCGCCGCTGTTTCTTCTGAACCCGCCCTACGGCGAACGCATCGGCGACAGGAAAAGCTGCGAACGGCTGTATCGGGACCTGCGCTTACTCCGGGACCGGCACGAAAACAGCCGCATGGCCGTCATTACCGCCCACACGGGATTTGAGCGCTGCTTCGGGCAGCGGGCGAAACAAAAAAGGCGGCTGTACAACGGCCGCCTGGAATGTGAATTCCTGATCTATTGACGGGCTTGCAGCCCGTTTTTTATTCGATGGGCAGCCGGTACAGCCGGCAGGCGTTTTCCCAGGTGATCCGGGCCATTTCTTCCTCCGGCAGCTCCCGGATCTCCGCCAGCTTCTTCAGCGTCCATACCACGTTGGCAGGCTCGTTCCGCCGTCCGCGCACGGGCTCCGGGGCCAGGTACGGGCTGTCCGTTTCCACCAGCAGCCGATCCAGCGGCGTTTCTTTCGCCGCCGCCCACAGGTGCGGCGCTTTTTTGAACGTCAGCGGCCCCGCGAAGGAAATATAAAAGCCCATTTTCACATATTCCCGCGCCGTTTCCACGCTGCCCGAAAAACAGTGGATGATCCCCTGTGGCAGCTTTTTTCTTTTCCTGAAATCATCCAGCATATCCCCGTGGGCGTCCCGGATGTGAAAGATCGCCGGCACGTCCAGGGCGACGGCCAGATCGATCTGCTCGTCCATGACGCGCTTCTGCACTTCCCGGGGAGAAAAATCGTAATAATAGTCCAGGCCGATCTCCCCCAGGGCCACGGTTTTTTCATCGTCCAGCATGCTTCTGATCCGATCCAGATAGTTTTCCGGCGCTTCCGCCGCTTCGTGGGGATGCACCCCGGCGGCGGCGTATACGCCTTCGTGGGCCCGGGCGATGGAAATGCACAGGGCGGAAGTATCGATATCCGTTCCCACGCACACGCACCGCTTTACGTCCGCCTGCAGCATGCGTTCATACGCTTCTTCCCTTTCGCCGTCGAATTTTTCATCGTTCAGATGGCAGTGGGTGTCAAATACGCGCATTTTCTGTTCCTCTGTTTTCATTTCTTCTCTTCCAGGGCGCGTTTTCCCAGGATCAGCGCCCCCAGCATCCCGCTGTCAGGATAGCATGCCGGCGGGACGATCAGGCTGTCCATGTTCCCGGCGCAGGGCAGATAGCCGTTCAGCAGCCGCTGCGTTTCCCGCCTGATCCGCGGGAACAGATGCCGCTGGGCCATGACGCCGCCGCCCAGGATGATCCTTTCTGCGGAAATGGCCAGCAGGGCGGAAACGCAGAACTGGGCCAGATAATGCGCTTCGATCTCCCAGGCGATATGATCCTCCGGCAGCGCCTGTCCCGGTACGCCCCAGCGCTTTTCCAGGGACGGCCCGCTGGCCAGGCCCTCCAGACAGCCTTTATGATAGGGGCAGATCCCCTCCGGCATGGGATCTTCCGGGTGGGGCGCCAGCAGCATGTGGCCCCATTCCGGATGCATCAAGCCATGCACCAGGCGGCCGTTGCACATTACGCCCGCTCCGATGCCGGTGCCCACGGTCAGGTATACGCAGCTGTTCAGCCCCTTTGCCGCGCCCATCAGCGCCTCGCACAGCGCCGCCGCGTTCACATCCGTATCCAGCGCCGTCGGAACGCCGAGCTTTTCCCGCAGGGTTTTCAGAAGCGGATAATGCCGCCACGCCAGCTTGGGCGTTTCCGTGATATTGCCGTATGTGGCCGAAAGCGGGTTCAGATCCAGCGGGCCGAAGGCGCCGATCCCCAGGGCGTCGATTTTCTGATCCCTGAAAAAGCGCAGGATCCCCGGCACCGTTTCCTCCGGCGTCCGGGTGGACAGCGTTTCCCGGCCCAGGATGCGCATATTTTCATCCGATACGGTCATCACCATTTTGGTGCCGCCCGCTTCCAGCGCGCCGATCCGCATTTTTTCTCCCCTTTTCCACGAAAAAATGTCCGATACCCGCAGGCATCGGACACGGGCTTGTCCCGTTCAGTCAAACAGCTCTTTTTCCGCTTTCAGCACGTGCTGCTGATCCCGCAGCAGGTTCAGGAACCGATCGCGGTAATCCCGGGCGGAGGCGCGCAGCATTTCCACTTCGTTCTCCAGGGATTCCTTTTCCTCCGACAGGGAGCCGATGGCCTCGTCCGCCTTTTCCTTGGCTTCCGCCAGGATCTTTTCCGCTTCATCCTTGGCGTCCTGAACTGTATCGTCGTACACCTTCTGGGCTTTCAGCAGCAGCTTCTGGGCGCTTTCGCTGGCTTCCTTTTCCTTGGCGCTTTCTTCCTTCGCCTCCACGGGCTTCTGCACGGGCTTTTCCACCGCAAGAGGAGCCGGCACAGGCGTAGGCATCGCGCTGGGGGCCGGCGCGGGGATGGGCGGATATGCGGCGGGGCGTCCGCCGCCGGCCTGGCCCAGGCGCTGGTTCAGCGTGGCGATTTCTTCCTGCATCGCGGCCATTTCGTCGCAGATTTCATCCAGGAATTCATCCACTTCCACCGGGTCGTATCCGCGCATCTTCGTTTTGAATTCTTTTTCCTCGATCATTGCAATGGTAATCGCCATGGTGCTTGTTCCTCCTTTAATCTTATCAAATGAATATCAAATAAAAAATGAGAGAATGAACCGCGCCGCCCAGCACAACAGCGCGCAGGCAATGGGCCCGACATCCACGGGATAACGCCTGTCCGGCAGCAGCTTGGCCGCCACGCGGTTGCCCACTTTGATCCCCGGTTCGCAGATCCGGGTCAGCACCGCCATCCACGGGCGCTGAGCGTTGGTGATGAAGGGCAGGGCGAAATGAATGAGCTGCAGCAAAGCATACAGGCTCAGCAGGGACCTGACCGCACGGATGATCTGGTATTCCACGTCGTTTTCCTCCTTCGCGCTTGCAGTGATCCTGATTATTCAGCCGCGGCGGTATCATCCGGCGCATAGCCGAAGCCTGTCGGCTGGGCTGCAAAGGGCTGCACGGCCGCGGTCTGCGGCGCGGTGCGGGCATAGAAGGGCTGGGGCGCTTCCTGGGCGGGCGCCTGCCGCCGGGTAAAAGGCGACTGGGGCGCGTAGGCTGCCTGGGCCTGCTGATAGCCGTAAACGCCCTGGGCAACAGGACGCTGCGGCCCCGCGGCGTAAGGCTGCTGATAGCCCCTGGGCTGCACGGGCCGCATGGGCGCGCCGTTCATCTGGTTGGTGGTCTGGTCGGCATAAACCGCCACGCTCTGGGGCGCCAGCAGATATACGCCGTACCGGGATACCTTGGTGATGGTGGCGGTGAGGGAATAGCAAGCCCCGCTCAAAGTATCCACCAGCCGCCGCATTTCGGCGGGGTCCGTCACGTTCTCCAATACGATGAGCACGGAATCCCCGTTGCGCAGCAGGGTAATGGCGCTGCGGCAGTCGCCCATGCCGCGGGCGTTGATAATGCGCGCCGCGCGTCCGGCCGCGGGGATGCTTTCCGCCGCGGCAGCCTGGGCATCCTGGGGCTGCGCACCCTGCTGGTTATGCTGATAAGCGCCGAAATCCACCACGTTGTCCTCGTTCTGATGCGCCCACATCCTGCGGTTGCGCTGGGGCGCCGCCGGGTTTTCCTCCTGCGCGGCAGGCTGCGGATATGCCGGCTGGGAATACCGGGGCTGTTCATAGGCGGGCGCAGCGGGTGCGGCCGTCTGCTGAGGGGCCGGCTGCTGATAGGTCGGCTGCTGATAAGCCGGCTGCTGCACCTGATATTTCTGGGGCTGAGAATAAGCCGATTGAGGATACTGAGGCGCCTGGGCGGAGTATTCCATCGGCGGCTGATACGCTGTGGACGCGGAAGGGATGCGTTCGTCCTCTTCCCCGTTATAAAAGAAATTATTGTATACGTTCTTTACTTTTCCGCCCAGTTTGCCAAAGAACGAATTCGGTGCCATCCTTCTGTCCTCCTAAAAACCAATTATCGGAATATCGCCGATCCGATGCGCACCATCGTGGCGCCGCACCGTGCGGCAATGGCGTAATCCTGGGACATGCCCATGGAAAGCTCCGTCATGTCGGTGCCGGGAACGGCTTCCTGCCGGCACCTGTCCAGCAGCGTCCGCATCCGGGTAAAGTATCCCGTCAGCGCGTCCGCATCGGCGCCCAGCGGCATCATGGCCATCAGGCCTTTGATCTTCATGCCGTCCAGCCCGGCGCAGGCGCGCAGGAAGGGAAACAGGTCTTCTTCCATGACGCCGCCCTTCTGGGGCTCCCGGGCGATATTGACCTCGATGAGCACCGGCATCTGCCTGCCGTTCTTTTTTGCCTGCCGGTCGATCTCCTGGGCCAGGGGCATGCTGTCCAGCGAATGGATCATGCACACGTCATTTATTATATATTTAACTTTGTTGGTTTGCAACCTTCCAATGAGATGCAGAGAAAATTTTCCACCAAGATAGGGGATTTTTTCCCGCAGAGCCTGCACCCGGTTTTCCCCGATGTCCGTAACGCCCAATTCCGAAAGCGGCAGGATTTCCTCCACGGTGGAGTATTTCGTCACGGCAATGAGCTTAGGGGCCCTGCCCCAGGGCGCGCTTTCCCTTTCCAGGGTATCCCGGATCGCGGCGATTCTTTCAGCCAGCATTGTTCCTTACTCCTTTAAAACAGCCTTAACGGTACTCCGTCGAAAAGCACGCCGGCATTGTCCGGGATCACGTAGGCGTTCGTCCCGTCGTCGCTGACCACTTCCACGCCCGTCCAGTATTCGCCGCCCTCCGTGGCCAGCACCACGCCCTTCCTGCCGTTCTGCACGAAGATGGCCCGGGACGGCACCAGAAGGGTATTCACGCTTTCCCCCAGCTGCACCTGGCAGGTGCGCGTATACAGCACATTCTGCAGCGCGGCGGTATTGTTGACCAGCAGCCGCACCAGCAGCTCCCCGCCGGACCGGGTGTACGATTCCACCGTGGCGTCCACTTCGATATTGTCAAAGCTTTCGATCAGCAGCTTGTAGCTGCGTCCGTCCACCGGGGTCCAATCCGTTTCGTTGCACAGCATCAGCACCGCCCACGGCTCCAGCTGCACCATCCGGTAGATATCCTCCGTTTTGCGTGAAACCGTTTCATCCGTGATGGGGATCTGGCCGTTGTACATGCTCCGCACCTGCGCCGGGCTGAAATCCGTGTAGGTCAGCATATTCAGCGCGTTTTCGTATCCGTCCGTATAAAAGCTCACCAGCCCCTCCGTGGCGGCGGCGAACTGCTTGGTCCATGTGGAGATTTTCTGCAGCTGAACGTTTTCGTCGTCGTAAAGCCTGCTGAGCTTCTGATCGTCCGGGTATTTTTGCTTGATGTAGATCTGCTGGTCCTGCATCGCCTTGGCCAGAAGGATCTCCTGCCGGCTGATGTTCCCCTGGGCGCCGTGAACCAGCTGCTGCACTTCCATGGCCTTGGTACGCACGTTGGTCATTTTTGCCAGCATCTGCGTATCGGAGCTGGCGCTGGAAATCAGCACCTTGTGATAGGCTTTGATCTGATCCCGATAGCGCTGCAGGGTATCCCATTCCTTGGTGCTCAGGCCTGCCTTATAGATCGTGGCCACGATGCTGCCCCGTTGTACCCTTTCGCCTTCCTCCGCCACGAAATCTTTCCGGGAAACGCCGTCCTGGGTATACACCTTTTCACTGCGTACGATCACCGCGTCGCCGGTATACCGCGCGCTCATGGAGCCGGAACGGACGTACCCGTAGGCCGCGTTCCGGCGCTGCTGCAAAAGCCTGGGTACGATAAAAAACACGGCGAGGCCCACCGCCAGCAGGATCAGCGCAATATAAATGCCTTTGCTGCTCTTTTTCCGGGCCCGGGGCATTCCCGTGGCGGGCGGCGCGTAGGCGGGCCCCTGAAAGCCGTTTTGGGGCGCGCCGTATGGCTGCGTCGGCGTTTGATACGTCTGCTGCGCATTTTCGGGCGCTTCCGCCTGCGGCGTGTAGGCATAGGCAGGCGGCGTCTGCTCGGGCGGCTGATAAACGGGCGCGGGCGGCGGCACCTGGCCGGGCATGCCCTGTCCGTTTATCTGCTGATACGGCTGATTGGGCAGCGGACGCTGCACCCACCGATCCCCTTCGGGCGTCGGGGGCATGTAACCGCTGTAATCTGCCGGGTGCTGGTCTTGAGGGGGCTGCATGGTTTCCTCCGTTGAGCAATGGTTTAACTTTGTTTTATTCGCCGCTTCTTTTATGAAATCCTTCTTTTCCCTGCAGTCAGCTGGCGCTGCGGTAAGCGTCGATCACGTCGCTGCGCCTTGTCAGCTTGTTCAGAAGCCCGTCCAGCTGTTCCCTGGATCTGACCTGCAGCGTGGTAATGATGGTGCAGGTCTTGTTTTTATTGATCTTCACGGAAATCGCCGTCAGCGGCACGCCCTGGTCTTCGATGAAATTCGTCAGCTCGCCCAGCAGCGAAGAATGGTCGTAGCAGATGATGTGGATGTTGGCGCTGAACGTGCCGGTTTCTTCGCCGGCCCAGGATACGGGCACCGCCCGCTCCGGCTCCCCGTGCAGGGCGTTCACGCAGTCCGCCTTGTGCACGGTTACACCGCGGCCGCGGGTGATGTAACCCACGATATCGTCGCCTGGCACGGGGTTGCAGCACCGGGCGAAGCGCACCAGCATGCCCGGCTCTCCCAGCACGTAGATCCCCTGGGTGGGCTTGCCCTGGGGCTGCTGGGCGGCGGCCTCGCCCACCGCGGGCAGCTTGGGGGGCTGGGGCGCTTCGTGCTTGTTCTTTTCATCGATCAGGCGGCTGAGCACGTACACCGCCGCGATGCCGCCGTATCCGATGGCGCCGTAGATATCGTCCAGCTCCTGGAACATGTATTTGCGCAGCAGCGGCTCGTAATACTCCGGCTTCGTATAATCGCCCAGCTTGACGCCCCGGCGCTTCGCCTCGTGCTCCAGCATGTCGCGGCCCTTCTGCACGTTTTCGCCCCGCAGCTCCCGCTTGAAGAACTGCCGGATCTTCGCCTTCGCCTGCTGCGTTTTTACGATCTTGAGCCAGTCCATGCTGGGGCCCTTCGACGAAGCGGAGGTCAGCACCTCCACCCGGTCCCCGGTTTCCAGCTGGGTATCCAGTGTCACCATCTTCCCGTTGACCCGGGCGCCCACGCAGCTGTTGCCCACCTGGGAATGGATGCGGTAGGCAAAATCCAGGGGCGTAGCGCCCCGCTGCATGGAAACGATGTCGCCCTTGGGGGTGAACAGCAGCACCTCCTCGGAAAACAAATCCGTCTTCAGGCTGTCGATGAATTCATGGCTGTCCCGGGTTTCGGACTGCCAGTCCAGGATCTGGCGCAGCCAGTAGAGCTTTTCGTCCAGGCCGGCGTCCTTCTGCCCGCCCTCCTTATAGCGCCAATGGGCGGCGATGCCGTATTCCGCCACCCGGTGCATTTCCCGGGTGCGGATCTGAATCTCAAAAGGAAAGGGGATCTTGCGCCCGCCCACCACCGTGGTGTGCAGCGACTGGTACATATTCGCTTTGGGCACGGAAATGTAATCCTTGAACCGCCCGGGCACCTGGTTCCACAGCGTATGGGCGATGCCCAGCACCGTGTAGCATTCCGGGATCGTATCCACGATAACGCGAATGGCGATGAGATCGTAGATCTGGTCGAACGGTTTATTCTGGATCACCATTTTCCGGTAGATGGAATACAGGTGCTTGGGCCGGCCGTCGATATCGTAATGCAGCCCCGCCTCGTTCAGCTTCTGGCTCAGCTCGCTGATCACCAGCTTGATGTTTTCCTCCCGTTCCGCCCGCTTCATGCCCACCTTCCGGGCCACGTCCTGATAGCCCTCGGGATCGATGTAGCGCAGCGACAGGTCTTCCAGCTCCTGCTTGATGGCGTAAACCCCCAGGCGGTGGGCGATGGGCGCGTAAATATCCAGCGTTTCCCGGGCGATGGGCACCTGCCTCTCGGCGCTCTGGAAGCGCAGGGTGCGCATGTTGTGCAGCCGGTCCGCCAGCTTGATGAGCACCACCCGGATATCCTTGCTCATGGCCAGGATCATTTTGCGCAGGGATTCGGCCTGCTGCTCCTCCCGGTCCGCAAAATCCAGCTTGGACAGCTTCGTCACGCCGTCCACCAGCCGGGCCACCTCGTCGCCGAATTCCTGCTGGATCCTGTCGATGGTGACGCCCTCCACGTCCTCTACCGTGTCGTGCAGCAGCGCCGCCGCAATGGTGGGCGGATCAATGGTCAGTTCCGTGAGGATGCTGGCCACGGTCATGGGATGTACGATATACGGATCGCCGTTTTTGCGCACCTGGCCCTCGTGGGCTTTTTCGGCAAAGCGGTAAGCCCGGGTGATCAGATCCCTGCTCTCCGTGCTGCCGGTATATTTTTCGATCCGGGAGAGCATTTCATCCAGCGTCATGAAATTATAGGCGTTATATGCCATCAGCTTTCCTCCTTTGCCAGACGCACCCGTCTGTACAGGGCGCTTTCCGGCAGGCTGCTTTTCCTTTCGTTGAATTCCGCCCTGACCGGCGCTTTATCCAAACGGCGCAGCTGGCCCATTTCTTCCAATACGCGCAAAAGATACAGGCCCTGTCCGCGATTGACGCCGCACAGGGCGGCGTACGCCTCCGCGTCCCGGCAGCTTTGATCTGCGCTGACCTTTTTCAGCACCAGATACCCCCGGCGGATCGTATCGTCGGGCAGATCCAGGGCGGCAAGCATTTCCTTTGCCGCCTCCGTCGCCGGAAGCGCCGCGATCTCCGCATCCGGGCACGCATTCCGGTACGCTGCGCTTTCCCCCAGATCCCCGTCGCACAGGATGATGTGCCGGTAAAACCCCGATACGCACCCGGCGCTGCCGTACAGCATCACCGTATGGAACGCTCTGGGGTCCTCCGCGCGGCGCAGGGCAAAATCCGCCTGCGGATACCGCCTGAGCATTTCCCGGGCCGTTTCCAGGCACCGGCACACCAGCAGCGTGCCCTGATTGCCTTTCATCCGCAGGTCCACTTCTTTTTCGCTCACCGGCTTCGCGTTTCCTGCTCCCGGCGGTTCGGAAAGATAGCTTTCGCATTCCAGACTCCGGTCTTTTTCGAGGCTTTCCGCCTCGGTCTGCAGCGCGTACAGCCGGCATTCCGCCGTGATTTTTCCCCGAAATTCATTGATGACCGGCGTCATTACGATACGGCACACGTTTCCCAGGGCGTCGGCGTCCCTGCCGCCGCCGAAAAAGATCCCGCCGCGGACGGACGCATCCTGCTGGAAGGTGCATTTGAGGTGCGCTTCCTCCGCGCCCACCCGCCGCAGCGCCAGCACCTGCGCATGACGGCAAAGGTATCGCGGCGCGGGGTTGCCGATCCCGAAGGGCTCCATTTTTTCCAGCCAGCGGACGGTTTCCTCCGTCACGTCCCTGAGCGTCATTTCCCCGTCGCAAATCATTTCCGGCACGGGAGCGGCCCCGCCCGTCTGTTCCCGGACGGCGCCGTTCAGCCTGGAGATGAATTCCGGCACCTTTTCCGCCGCCATGGTCAGCCCCGCCGCCTGCCGATGGCCGCCGAAACGGTCAAACAGATCCGCGCAGCGGCTCAGAGCCGCGTGAATGTCGATCTCCCCCGCGCTGCGCGCACTGCCCACGCATACGTCCCCGTCCCGGGCCAGCGCCACCGTGGGATAACAATACCTTTCGGCGATCTTTCCCGCCGCCAGGCCCACCACGCCGCTGTTCCACCCGTCGCCGACGACCACGATGGCGCTGTTCCCGGTCAGATCCAGTTGGGCCACCTGGTCCAGCGCCTCCTGAAGCACCAGGTTTTCCTGGGTGCGGCGCTCCATGTTCAGCTTTTCCATCCGGACGGCCAGTTCTTCCGCCCGGGCAAGATCCCGCGTCAGCAGCATTTCCAGGGCAATTTCCGCGCTCTCCATCCGGCCGCAGGCATTCATCCGCGGCGCCAGCTGATAGGCGATCTGCTCGCTTCCCACATTGCCGTAAATCCCCGCCCGGTTCATCACGGCCCGAAGCCCCGGCCGGGCAGTGGCGGCAAGGCTATTCAGCCCTTCCTTTACGATCGCCCGGTTCTCCCCGGTCAAAGGCACCATATCGGCGACGGTGGCGATGGCCGCCAGCTCCGTCAGCTTCAGCGCCGCGTTTCCCAGCAGCCGCAGCGCCAGCTTCCAGGCCACGCCCGCGCCGCACAGATAAGGAAACGGGTATTCCCCCAGCAGCGGCGTCACCACCGCGTCCGCCGGCGGCAGCGTATCCCCGTGTCTGTGATGATCCGTCACGATCACGCCGATGCCCAGTTCTTTCGCCAGGGCCACTTCTTCCGCCGCGGTAATGCCGCAGTCCACGGTGACGATCAGGCCGTACTTTCCCTCGCACGCCCGGACGCCCTCGGCGTTCAGGCCGTAGCCTTCCCGGTGCCGGTCCGGCAGCTTCACATCACAGGCAAGGCCGATTTGATCAAACGATTCTTTCAGGATCGCCGACGCGCACACGCCGTCCACGTCGTAATCCCCCCAGATCAGCGCACGCCGGCCCTGATCCCGGGCTTCCAGGATGATTTTTGCCGCAGCGTCCATCTGATGCAGCTTTTCAGGCGGCAGGAGCTGGCGAAGATTCGGATTCAGGAAGCGTTCCGCGTCTTCTTCCGTCCGGATCCCCCGCGCGAACAGCGTCCGGCTCAGCCAGTCCGGCACTCCCGGCAGCGGCTGAAAGCCTTCCGCCTCCTTCAAAGCGATCTTCAGCATGACCGTCCTCCACCCGAAAAACGTAAAAAGAGAGTGCCGGCATCATCCCGGCACTCCCGAAAGGTATGGTTTATTTGGCTGCGCCGTACAGAGAAGCCTTTCCGTTGATGCTGATAAAGCAGTACAGGAAAACCCGCATCAGCCAGGCGGTCATGGCGCTGGCAGCCACGCCCGCGGCCAGCGTATAGCCCATGATCTTGGAGAAAGGCAGCAGGATCAGCACGATGGCCACGGCCAGCACGACGCCATGCAGGATCCAGACGGCTTTTGCGGAAGCCTTGAACCCGAAGCGCACGGCCTGCTTCGCGCCGTTGTTTTCCCCGATCTGCGCCACGATGGCGTCCGTACGGATCACCGCCGTATAGATCGACAGCAGCAGGCCCAGCAGGATGGCGGCCACGCTGCCAGCCGTCAGGCTGTATACGTTGTTGGTAGGAAGCACCGCGGTGGCCGTCAGGAACAGCGCCGCTTCCAGCGCGCACCAGACCGTCAGGAAGCCGGCGGCGCCCGTCAGCTTGCCCTTCATCACCAGGTAAACCAGCGCGCCGGCCAGCAGCAGGGCGGCAACGATCAGAGAAATGCTCTTGACAGAATCGTCAGAGGCGCTCAGGGCGCCATCGGCGGTTTTGGTCAAATCCACGTTCAGGGCGCCGCTGTTGAGCAGGAACGCAACCTGGGCGCCTCTGTCCACCTCGGACTGGGTATTGCCCAGGGTCGCGGAGATGACATTGCCGGATGCCATAGCATAATAGCTCAGGGCGGTGCCGTCAAATAACACGTTCAGGTAAATTGCGCCGGAATCGGCCAGTTTTTTCTGGCCTTCGTTTGTCAGCGCAAGTTCCAGGGCGTACCGGGTACGGGCGTTGTTATAGCCGATGCCGGCACTCTCCACGTCCTTTTCCGTCAGGATCACATTCTCGCTGGATTTCACTTCCAGCTTTCCGGGCGCTTTGACCATAGTCAGGAATTCCGAGAGCTCGGCGGCGGTCATTTTGCCGACTTCCAGGCGGATCACGCCGTCCTTCAGCGTGACGGAGCCGTCGTTTTCCGTGGAAGAAGCGGCCTTGATGCGGTTTTCCATCACCTTGACGGCATTTTCCGTTTCAGCCGCCAGGTCCCCTTCGCTCCCCTCGGGCAGCGCCGCGGTAAACTCATAATAAGTGCCGCCGCCGATGGCCCTGTTCAGGGGCAGCGCCTCCGGCCAGTTCCGGCTGCTCACCGGCACCCAGGGCAGCAGTTCGTTCATGCCGTTTTCCCCGGTGCACATGCCCGTAATGGAAATCACGGACACAAAAACGATCAGCGCCATCAGAACGGCAAGGAGGATCGCTCCCTTGCTCCGGCTGCTCATGGGGGTACGGCTTTTGACAGACTTTGGCATGAAAATCTCTTCCTCTCTATGCAAAGACGCCTTGATCCTGCGTCTCCAAATACCGTGTTATTATACGCTCATTCTTTCTGTGCGTCAAGCATTTTCCCTTCGCATCATTCGTTCAGTCAGTCCGGGCTGCTCAGCCAGTCCAGACTGTCGGTATAGGTGTATTTCAGGCTGTTCTCCTTGCAGTAGTTCGCGGCAAAGCTGTCCCGCGTTACAGTAATGGTCAGGTTGGGACACTCCGCAAACGCCGCATTCCCGATCACGGCCACGCCGGACGGGATCTCGATTTTTTCCAGGCTGGTGCAGCCATAAAACGCCCAAACCCCGATGATCCGTGTTCCCTGGGGGATTACATAGGTTTTTCCGGCTTTTCCAATTGGATAGCAGATCAGATGCTCTGCCGTTTCTTTAAAGCTCGTTGTTTTCTCAAACAGCGCGCCGTCGATTACTTCCAGGGTGGGATGATCCGGCGATACGTTGATGGCAGATAATTGCTTGCACATCGAGAAGGGGTTTTCTCCGATCCTTGTCACGCTGTCCGGGATCGTGATTTCTTCCAGGCTGAAGCAGTTCAAAAAAGCAAGGTCCCCGATGCTGGCCACGCCGTCCTCAAGGGTGACACTGCCGAGATTGGAACACCCGGAAAACGCATGATGCCCGATATCCTTCACGCTGGACGGGATCGTGATGCTCTGCAAATCAGAGCAGACGCAAAACGCATACTCCCCGATGATTTTTATGCCCCGGGGGACTTCATAGGCTTCTTCCGTTTTCATCATGGGATAGCAGACCAGGCGTTTTTCCGTTTTCTCAAACAGCACCCCGTCCATGACCGCCAGAACCGGTTGATCCTGCGACACCTTGATCTGCGATAATTGCTCGCACACCGAAAAGGGATTTGCTCCGATCTTTGTCACGCTGTCCGGGATCGTGATTTCTTTCAGGCTGGTGCAGTTCGAAAACGCATAATCCCCGATGGCGGCCACGCCGTCCTCAAGGGTGACGGTACCGAGATTGGAACATTCGAAAAACGAATAATTCCCGATATCAGTCACGCTGCCCGGGATGGTAATGCTCTCCAAGCTGCTGCAATGCTCCAAAGCAGCATATCCAATGCCGGTTACGCCGTCCGGGATCGTGATGCTCTGCAGGCCGAAGCACCAGGAAAACGCATGCTCCCCGATATCAGTCACGCCGTCCGGGATCGTGATGCTCTGCAGGCCGGAGCAGCCGTAAAACGCCCAATCCCCGATATCAGTCACGCTGTCCGGAATGGTGATGTTCTCCAGGCCGCTGCAATTCCCCAACGCAGCAAATCCAATGCCGGTCACGCCGTCCGGGATCGTGATGCTCTGCAGGCCGGAGCAGCCGCCAAACGCCCAGTCCCCGATGATTTCTGTGTCCCGGGGAATTTCATAGGCTTTTCCATCTTTCTTCATGGGATAGCAAACCAGGCGCTTTTCTGTTTTCTCAAACAGCACCCCGTCCATGACCGCCAGGACCGGATGATCCGGCGACACCTTGATATCCGACAATTGCTCGCACTGCGCAAAGGGATTTGAGCCGATCTTTGTCACGCTGTCCGGGATCGTGACTTCGGTCAGTCCGGAACAACTGTAAAACGCATAATCCCCGATGCCGGTCACGCCGTCCGGGATCGTAACGTTCTCCAAGCCGGAGCATTCCTGAAACGCATTGTTCCCGATGCTGGTCACGCTGTGTCCATCCAACTCTGCCGGGACGGCCAGCCTTTCTTCCCCTCCCCGATACTTTACGATTTCCGCCGTGCCGTCCTCCAGCAGGCTGTATTCATACTCCCCGCTGGTAAATTTCTCTGTTTCCGGTTCTTCGGCGTGAGCGAACAGGGGCAGGAGCAGCATGGCGAACAGCAGACAGGCAAGAATCCTTTTCATTTTTTCTTCCTCCATCTCTATACCCACAGGGCGGCTTTCGTTCTTTTCCGGGTTTTTAGCTGAAATGGCAAACGGATCAATGGGATACTTCCGTTTCATTGTTCCTGTTCATTCATCCTGCAATCCTTGTTTTCTTCGATCCAATGGCGCTTGTTTTCCTCCCAGGTCCTTTCGCTGATGATGTAGCGGGGACGGCGTTTGGCTTCCAGATACGTTTTGCCAACGTACTGGCCGATCACCCCCAGGCTGATCAGCTGGATGCCGCCCAGCAGGCAGATCACGCACAGGGTGGACGCCCAGCCCGCCACGGTATTGCCCAGGATGGCTTCAACGACGGCCCATACGGCGATGATCAGCCCGATCAGGCTGAAAACGATGCCCGCGCCGGTGATCATGGAAATGGGCTTCACGGAGAGGCTGGTGATGCCGTTGAAGGCCAGCGCCAGCATTTTCCGCAGCGGATAATGGCTCTTTCCCGCCAGGCGCTCCGCCCGTTCGTAGGAGACCGTGCTGCTTTTGAACCCAACCAGCGGGAACATGCCCCGCAGGAAGATGTTCACTTCCTCAAAATCCGCGAAATGGTTCAGCACCCGGCTGCTCACCAGCCGGTAGTCCGCGTGGTTGTACACCGTTTCCGCGCCCAGGGTGCGCATCAGCTTGTAGAAGCTCTCCGCGGTGAAACGCTTGAAAAACGTATCCGTATCCCGCTTGGAACGGACGCCGTACACGATCTCGCTGCCCCGCCAGTATTCCTCCACCATTTCGTCCATGGCGTCCAGGTCGTCCTGGCCGTCGCAGTCGATGGAGATGGTAATGTCGCATTTGTCCCGGGCCTCCATCAGCCCCGCCAGCACCGCGTTCTGATGGCCCCGGTTGCGGCTCTGGCAGATGCCGAGATAATGCCCGTCCTGCTGCGCCAGGCCGCGGATGATTTCCCAGGTTTTGTCCTTCGATCCGTCGTTGACGAACAGCACCCGGCTGTTTTCGCTGATTTTTCCTTTTTCCGCCAGGGTGTGCAGCTTATTGAGAAACATGGGGGCCGTCAGAGGCAGCACCTGTTCTTCGTTATAGCAGGGAATCACGATCCACAGGATCGGCCTGGCCGTTGTTTGCGTCATGTCCATTCCTCCCGCCACAGCTCTTTTTTCCGCCGGATCATTTCATCCGTTCTGGCCAAGTAGTGCGAAACGTCGCTCACGTTGGGCGCCCGCTCGATGCGGCCTTTTTTCACGTCCACCCGCTTGCTGATGGCCCCGGCGCCCACGGCGAATACGTGGGCGGTCTCCTCCATCATATCCACGTTGTACAGGCACTCGTGCCCCGGCAGGGCGTAGCCCACGTTTTCCAGGTTCCCCGCCATGTACTTCTGCCGGTACAGGTAGTAGGGCCGCATGCCCCGCATCCCCGCTTCCCTTCGCCCGGCGTCCACCATGTCCCCCACCATGCCGCCGTCGGGCAGCTGGGCTTCCCACAGGTGCAGCAGGCTGCTGCGCTTGATGGACAGGGTGTGCACCGTCAGGCTTTCCGGAGAAAGCGCCCGGCTCCAGGCAAGGGTCTCAAGAAACATATCCAGGTTTTCCCCCGGCAGCCCGGCAATCAGATCCATATTGATATGGGCAAAGCCCGCTGCCCGGGCAAGGGCATAGGCTTCCTCCGTCTGGGCCCGCGTATGCCTGCGGCCGATGCGAACCAGCGTTTCATCGTGCATGGTCTGGGGATTGATGGAGATCCGCCCGGCCCCGGCGTCCCGGATCACGGAAAGCTTATCCCGGTCGATGGTATCCGGCCGTCCGGCTTCCACCGTCACTTCCCGGGCGCGGCGGATAAAGGGCCGGCAGGCCGAAAGCACCTGCTCCAGCTGCCCGGCGCTCAGCGCCGTGGGCGTGCCGCCGCCCATATAGAACGCCCGGGGCTTCAGGCCTTTTTCCTCCATCAGTGCCAGCGTCGCTTCGATTTCTTTTACGACGGCTTCCACATAAGGCGGCAGTTCCTTCCCTTTGCCCACTTCGCCGCTGAGAAAAGAACAGTAGGCGCACCGGGACACGCAGAACGGGATGCCCACGTACAGGTCCGCATCCGTTTCCGCGCTCTGCGCCATGCCCTGCTGCACCGTAACGATCTCCCGCAGCAGCGCCGCCTTGTCCTCCCGGACGCAGAACACTTCCCGGGTCTCCTTTTCCGCTTCCTCCAGCGAAAGCCCCCGGTCCATGGCTTCATACAGGAGCCAGGTCGGCCGGATGCCGGTCAGGGATCCCCAGGGCGGCGTCCTGCCGGTGGCGGCTTTCAGCGCGTCAAACAGCGTCTGCTTGATCAGCCGCTTGTGATACCGCTTTTCCAGCAGGGGATCTTCGCTGACCTCCGCCGTCCTTTCCGCGGAGGCGGCATACCGGCCCGCCAGCGCGATCCGGCACCTGCGCACGCCGCTTTCCTCTTGTTCCGTGTGGGTCACCGCCAGATCCCCGCCCGGCAGATTGATCTGCACCTGCACGTTTCCGAAAAACACCCGCGCCACGTCCGCCAGGTCGTTGCCGAATCCCGGGGTGGGCGTCATGATGGATACGATCATAAATAATGCTCCCGTTCCGCTTTCAGGGTGGTGGGTTCGCCGTGGCCCGGCAGGACGATCAAATCTTTCTCCAGGTGCAGCAGGCGCCTTACCGACCGCATTTCATCCGCCATGCTGCCCCCCGGCAGATCCGTCCGTCCAAAGCCCCGGCAGAACAGGGTGTCCCCCGTAAACAGCGCGTCCCCGATCTCATAGGCCACGCTGCCCAGCGTGTGCCCCGGCACATGGTACACCCGGATGGGCAGGTCCGCCAGATACAGCCGGGTGCCCTCCTGCACGTAATCCGTGGCGTCGGGCCGCGCGTCCGTATCGCCGATCATGCCGCCCGCATGCCAGGATGGGTCCTTCAGCATGATATCGTCGGCGGGATGGATGTACACGGGCACGCCGGGAAAATCCTTCAGCGCGCCGGTATGGTCGAAATGCCCATGGGTCAGCAGGATGGCCGCGATTTTCTTATCCTCCAGCGCCTGCCTGATTCTTTCGCCTTCCGCAGCCGGATCGATCACCACCGCTTCTTCGCTTCCCTCGTTGTAAACGATATAGCAGTTGGTGCCCACCGGGCCGAGGGTCAGGGTTTCGATCTTCATCTGTCCGCTCCTCAAAACGTCTTTCTGCTGTCCAGCAGGATCGTCACCGGCCCGTCGTTGCACAGGTGCACCATCATGTGAGTGCGGAATACCCCGTTTTCCACCGGCACGCCCAGCTTTCTGATTTCCTCGCAGCAGCGCTCGTACAGCGCGTTGGCTTTTTCCGGCTCCTCCGCCCGGGTGAAGCCGGGGCGGTTCTGGCCCCGGGCGTCGCCCAGCAGGGTAAACTGGCTCACCGCCAGCACCGCGCCGCCCACGTCCATCACAGAACGGTTCATCTTCTCATTTTCATCCTCAAAGATCCTGAGCTTTGCGAGCTTGCCGGCCAGGTATACGGCGTCCTTTTCCGTGTCCCCCGCTTCCACGCCGATCAGCGCCGCGATCCCTTTGCCGATCCGGCCCGTTTCCCTGCCGTCCACCGTCACGTATGCTTCCGTCACTCTCTGGGCCACACAGCGCATATCCGTTATTCCTCCATGATTCCCGCATTTTTCATCATTGCTTCAGCTACCCTCACGCCGTCCGCCGCGGCGCTCATGATGCCCCCGGCGTAGCCCGCGCCCTCGCCGCAGGGATAGATCCCCGCGACGCTGCTTTCGCACCGCCCGTCCCGGGGCACGCGCACCGGGCAGGAGGAGCGGCTCTCCACCGCCGTCATCACCGCGTCCGGCAGCGCGAAGCCCCGCAGCTGCCTGTCGAACGCCCTGATGGCATATTGCAGCCCCTGAAAGGCAAACGGCGGCAGGATGCCCCGGAAATCCCCGCAGACGACGCCGGGGCGATACGTGGGGCGCACCTCCCCCAGAGCTTTTGTTTCCCGGCCCGCCAGCAGGTCCTCCACCCGCTGGACGGGGGCTTTGTAATCCCCGCCGCCGGCCCGGAAAGCGCTTTCCTCCCACGTCCTTTGCAGGGCGAACCCCGAAAGGGGATGATCGTCCCCGAAATCCTCCGTCCGCACGTCCACCAGCAGGGCGGCGTTGGCGTTTTCCCCGTCCCGGGCATAGGCACTCATGCCGTTGACGCATACGCCGCCGGGCCGGCTGGCGGCGGGCATCACATATCCTCCCGGGCACATGCAGAAGGTATAGGCGCCCCGGCCGTCCGGCAGCTTGCAGGCAAGGTGGTATTCCGCGGCGCCCAGGGCTTTGTGCCCGGCGAAAGCGCCGTACTGGGCCAGGTCGATCATCTGCTGGGGATGCTCGATCCGCACGCCCACGGAAAAAGGCTTCCGGATCATATTCACCCCGGCGTAATACAGCATCCCCTGAGTATCCGCCGCGCTGTGGCCGATAGCCAGGATCAGCGCGTCCGCGCTGATTTCATGAACGCCCTGCGCATCCGTATACTCCACGGCGGCCAGCGCGCCTTTCCGGATCGTCACATTGGTGAGCCGGGCGGAAAAGCGGATCTCTCCGCCCAGGGAGAGGATCTCCTCCCGGATCGCCCGGACGACGCCGGGCAGCCTGTCCGTGCCGATGTGCGGGCGGGCGGCGTACAGGATCTCCTCCGGCGCGCCGTGGAGATGCAGCTCCCGGAGAACGAAGGCGCAGCGCGGATCCTTGATCCCGGTGGTCAGCTTGCCGTCCGAAAACGCACCGGCGCCGCCCTCGCCGAACTGCACGTTGCTTTCCGGGTCCAGTATCCCTTCCCGGGCAAACCGGTCCGCGGACTGCTTCCGATCCTCCACCCGTTCTCCCCGTTCCAGCACGATGGGTTTCAATCCCGCCCGAGCCAGCGTCAGCGCCGCGAACATGCCCCCGGGGCCGAACCCGGCGATCACCGGGCGCGGCATGCCGCCGATCTTCTCCCGCCTGATCACGGGCGGCGCGTATCCTTCCCGCACCGGGGATGCGACCCCCGGCTTCAGGGAACGCAGGAGCTTTTCCTCCTCCTTCATTTCCAGGTCCGCCGCCATGACGAAATGCACGTCCCGCTTGTCCCGGGCGTCCACGCTTTTTCTGCTCACGCGCCAGGAAAGCACCGCGCTCCTCTCCGCCCGCAGCTTTTTCAGCGCGGCCCGAAGGGGCGCTTCCGCGTCCGCGTCCAAAGGGATCTTCAGATTCCCGATCCGGATCATCCGCCGCCCCTCCCTTTCAAATTTGAAACCATTATAACACGCGGAAAGCATAAATTCAAACAGGAAACCCTTGTTTCTTCCGCGTCCGGTGTGGTACAATGATTCGCCGTGATTTTACCGGCAACGAAAGCGAGGAAACGGAAAATGTCTGTGCTGAAAGGCCTGAAAATCGGCATGATCTCCCTGGGCTGCGTCAAGAACCGCGTGGATTCGGAGCAGATGCTCTCCTGCCTGACGGAAAAGGGCATGGCCATCACCCCGGATCCGGCCCAGGCCGACGTGCTGATCGTCAACACCTGCGGCTTTATCGCCCCGGCCAAGGAAGAATCCATCGACGCCATCCTTGAAATGGCGGAATATAAAAAAACGGGCCGCTGCCGCGTCCTGTGCGTCACCGGCTGCCTCGCCCAGCGCTACCGGGACGATCTGATCCGGGACATACCGGAGATCGACTGTCTGCTGGGTGTAGGCCAGTATGGGCAGATAGCGGAATATCTGGAAAAAGCCCTCTCCGGGGCCCGCGTCGCCGATACGGCGCGGAGGGCGGGCTTCCTGGAATGCGGCCGCGTACTTACCACCCCGTCTTATTCCGCCTATATCAAGACCGGCGACGGCTGCGACAACCGCTGCGCCTACTGCGCCATCCCCCTGATCCGGGGGCCTTACCGGTCCCGGCCCATGGACGCGGTGCTCAGTGAAATCCGCGCGCTGTCCGCTCAGGGCGTGCGGGAGCACATCCTCATCGCCCAGGATACCACCCGCTACGGCTCCGACATCGGCACGGACCTGCCGGCGCTTTTGGAGCGCGCCGCCGGGATCGATGGCGTCCGGTGGCTGCGGTGCCTGTATATGTACCCGGACGAAACGAACCCGAAGGTGCTGGAAACCATGGCGCGGCACGAAAACATCTGCAAATACCTGGATCTGCCCCTGCAGCACGCCGCTCCGGGGCTGCTGAAAAAAATGAACCGCCGCGGCACGGCGGCGCACACGAAGGAAATGCTCCGCACCGCCCGGGACATGGGCTTTTGCCTGCGCACCACCTTCATCGTGGGCTTTCCCGGGGAAACGGAAGCGGATTTTGAAGCGCTGATGGCCTTTACGGAAGAAATGGCTTTCGACCGGATGGGCGCCTTCGCCTTCTCCCCGGAGGAGGATACCCCCGCCGCGGACATGCCGGATCAGGTGCCGGAGGAAATCAAGCAGCAGCGGCTGGACCGGCTCATGGCCCTGCAGGCAAAGATCAGCCTGAGCAGGAACAGGCTGCGCATCGGGAAGGAAGAAACGCTGCTGGTTACCGGCCACAACGGCATGCACTACACCGCCCGTTCCCCCTGGGAGGCCCCGGATGCCGACGGGGAGATCGCCCTGATGAGCGAAACGCCCCTGAAAGAAGGGAGCTTCATCCGCGGAAAAATCATCGCCGCCGACACCTACGACCTGACGGCGAAGGCGCTGTAAGCGCACAAAAACACGCCCGGCTTTCTCCGCTGGACGTGTTTTTTCATTCGCAGACGATCCTGCATTTTTCGATCCCGTAATACCGGAAGCATTCCACAGCCTCCCGGCTGATCCTTTCTCCGCACACCAGGATGGGCACGCAGGGCGGGCAGCCCGCCTGGGCGTCGGCGAGGATGCGGCCCTCCGCTTCCTCTACGGGAACCTCCCTGCCCGGGGAGAAAAGCGCCTGCCGCACGGACAGGACCTGCGCCGCCCCGGGCATTCCGGACGGCGTGCCGGGGAGCGCCGGGCGGCGGGAAACCGACAGAAGCGTTTTTTCCGTTTTGCCGATTTCCTCCTCCGTCAAAGACGGCGTCAGCATCATGGTCAGGAAATCCGGATCGGAAAACTCGCACTCGACGCCGTTTTCCCGCATCAGGCCGTGCAGTTCATCGCCGGTATAGCCGTACCGCCTGGCATCGACGGTGATCTTCGCCGCCTCGTCCCCAATCAGCTCATAGCCGCTTTCCCGAAGGCGGCGTTTCATTTTGTCAACCCGCTGGCACAGCCCCGCCAGCTCCTCCCGGTACCCGCCCGCAAGGGCTGCATTGCACTGATCCAGGGATTCCAGGATCAGGTACGACGGGCTGGTGGACGCAAACAGCGCCATGGCGCTTTCCGCCTGTTCCGCGTACAGCGCCGGGGCCGATCCTGCAATATGCAGATACGCCCCGCCCGTCAGCACCGGCAGGGTTTTGTGGGCGGAATCGCAGCACATGTCCGCCCCCAATGCGAGGGGATGCCTGTCCTGCTTTAAGAATTTCATGTACGCCCCGTGGGCGTTGTCCACCAGCAGCGGCGTATCGTGCTTTCTGCATACCGCCGAAAGGCCGGCGATATCCAGCATGCTGCCCAGATAATCCGGGCTGGTCACATACACCGCCGCGGGCCTGTCCGTCATTTCGTTAAAAACACTTTCCAGCCTATCCGGGGTAATGGGGCAAGAAAGCAGACTCCGGTTTGTTTCAGGAAAAACCCACCGGATTTCAGCATCCAGCAGCCCGGCAGCGTAAACGAAGGCGCGGTGCGCGTTGCGCCCGGCCAGGATCAGCGGCCCCCGGCCCCGCCGCTTTCCTTCCAGCAGCGAAAGATGCAGCATGGCCCGGATGCACAGGGAGGATCCCTCCGTGGAATACAGCGTCCTGGCCGCGCCGAAAAGCGCCGCGGCGTTTTCTTCGCTGCGCCGGATGATCCCCCCGGCGTCGTAGAGCACGTCCGCGCCGCGGATCTCCGTAATATCCAGGCTTTCCACGCCCAGCGCCCCCCGGCCCTTGTGCCCCGGCATGTGCAGCCGGACGGGGGACGCATCCCGGTACGCGCGGACAAAATCGCAGATCGGCGTATCCATCATGCTTCTTCCGTCAGGCGGGAAGCCTCCAGCATAATGGCGCATTCCATGCGCTTGCGGAACAGCTCGCACCCGTATCCGTACACGCCCCGGACGCTGCCGGTGGCATGATAGGCGTTGGCGGCGCACCCGCCGGAGCAGTACAGCTTCGCCCAGCAGTCCGCACATTCCGGCCGGGCATACACATTGCAGGAAGCGAACTCCTCCTGCATCGCTTCATTCGTGACCCCGTCCCACACGTTGCCCAGGCGGAACCGTTCCTCCCCCACGAACTGATGGCAGGGATACAGATCCCCCCAGGGGGTCACGGCCATGTATTCCGTGCCGCTGCCGCAGCCGGAGATCCGCTTGTAGATGCAGGGGCCGCCCTGCAGGTCGATCATGTAATGATAGAAGGTGAAGGGCCGCCCTTCCTTCCGCCTGGCGCGCATCAGCTCCGCCAGCTTTTCGTACTGCTCCAGCACGATGGGCAGATCCTCTTCCGTCAGGGCGCTTTCGTCCTTTGGATCGCACACCACCGGCTCCATGCTCAGCTCCGTAAAGCCCAGATCCAGCATGGCTTCAATATCCCGGAGGAAATCGGGATTGTGATGGGTGAACGTGCCCCGCATATAATAATTCTTTCCGCCCCGGGCCCTGACCAGCTTCTGGAATTTGGGCACGATCCTCTCCCAGCTGCCGTTTCCCGCGTAATCCACCCGGAACCGGTCGTGCACTTCTTTCCGGCCGTCCAGGGAAAGCACCACGTTGCTGCATTCCCGGTTGGCAAAATCGATCACGTCGTCGTCGATGAGCATCCCGTTGGTGGTGAGGGTAAAGCGGAAATGCTTGCGATGCGCCTTTTCAATGCTCCGGGCATAGGCCACCAGGCGCTTGACCACATCGAAATTCATCAGCGGCTCGCCGCCGAAAAAGTCCACCTCCAGGTTATGCCGGTCCCCGGAATGGGCCACCAGGAAATCCAGCGCCTGCTTCCCCACCTCGAAGGACATCAGCGCCCTTTCGCCGTGGTATTTGCCCTGGCTGGCGAAGCAGTAGGCGCAGTTCAGGTTGCAGGTGTGGGCCACGTGGAGGCACAGCGCCTTTACGATCCCGGCGCTGCGGCGCTTGAGCTCTCCGGCCAGGGGCTGGAAGGTATCGGGGGTGAACAGCTTCCCTGCTTCCTTGAGGGCCGTCACCTGATCGTAACATTCCCCGATCTCCTTTTCCGTCACGCCCTCAAAGCGCCCGGAAAGCGAACGGAGGATCTCCTCCCGGTCCGCCTTTTCGTATTGTTCGATGATGGCGTAGGCGATTTCGTCCACCGCGTGCACGCTGCCGGAGCAAACGTCCACCACGATGTTCATGCCGCCCAGCCGGTACTGATGAATCATGGCTTTCCTATCCTTCCTGACGACTGAAAAAATGCCGCCAACGGGCGGCATTTCCGGCTGTATGGTCAGCTTATTTGCTTTCCTTCTGGGCCTTGTTTTCGCACTGCTGGTTCGCGATGCCGCAGCTGGTCTTGCAAGCGGACTGGCAAGAGGTCTGGCATTCGCCGCAGCCGCCGTTCTTGGCGCTTTCGCACAGGGTGCGGGTGTTCAGGGTTTTGATGTGCTCCATGGTCAATGCCTCCCAAAGAAATACGATTTTCGATTTATATTAGCACACCGGGGCCCATAAGTCAATCGAAAACAGAAAAATATCCCCGGAAGCGCAAAGTTTTGTATGGGAAACTTTTGCAATTCTCAATATCTTGTGTTATAATGTGGGAAAGGGCCTTTTTCGCGCGCGCCGCGGCGGCCCGGAAGGCAAGAAAAACGAGGTGCTCTATGGCGCAGTCTTACAATGCTGGCAGTATCAAGATCCTGGAGGGGCTGGACGCGGTGCGCATGCGTCCCGGCATGTATATCGGCTCCACCGGCAGCCGCGGGCTGCATCATTTGCTGTGGGAAATCGTGGACAACGCCATCGACGAGGCCATGGGGGGCTTCGCCACGGAGGTGGCGGTGACGCTGCATAAGGACGGCTCCGCCTCCGTTTGGGATAACGGCCGGGGCATGCCGGTGGACAACCATCCGGTTCTGAACGTGCCGGGCGTGGAGGTCATTTTTACCCGCCTGCACGCCGGCGGCAAATTCAACAACGAAAACTACGCCTATTCCGGCGGATTGCACGGGGTAGGCGCGTCGGTGGTGAACGCGCTGTCCAAATGGCTCACCGTGGATATTTACCGGGACTGGAGCCATTACGCCCAGCGCTACGAAAACTGGTTCGATCCCAAGGAAAAGAAATGGAAGGCCGGCCATCCCGTGACGTCCCTGGAAAAGCTGGGCAACACCCGCAAGCGCGGCACGTTCATCCGTTTCCTGCCGGACGATACGGTGTTTGAAGAAACGGTGTTCAGCGGCGATACCGTGCGCCGCCGCCTGCGGGAGCTGGCGTACCTCAATAAGGGCCTCAAGATCTCTTTCACCGACGAGCGCACGAAGGAAGAAGGCAAGGCCTACGCAGAATACTGCTTCGCCGGCGGCATCGTGGACTACGTGAAATTCCTCAACCGGGACAAGACGCCCCTCCACGACGAGCCCATTTTCTTCGAGGGCAAAAAGGACGATATTCTCTGCGCCGCCGCCATCCAGTATACCGACGGCTACACCGAATCCGTTTTTTCCTACGTCAACAACATTCCCACCGGCGAGGGCGGCACCCACGAAACGGGCTTCCGCGCCGCCATGACCAAGGCGCTCAACGATTACGCACGGAAGATCGGCGCCCTGAAGGAAAAGGACAATAACCTCTCCGGCGAGGATTTCCGGGAGGGCATCACGGTGGTGCTCACCACCATGGTGAAGAATCCCCAGTTCGAGGGCCAGACGAAGGGCCGCCTGGGCAACACCGAGGTGCGCCCCGCGGTGGAAGCCATCGTCACCGAACGGATGTATGAATTCCTGGAAAACCTGAAAAACCAGGATCTGGCCCAAAAGATCATCGAAAAGGCCGTCAAGAGCGCCAAAGTCCGGGAGGCCACCCGGAAGGCCCGGGACGTAGCCCGCGCCAAATCCCAGATCGAGGCCACGCCCCTGGTGGGCAAGCTGTCCGCCTGCACCGGGCGCAAGGCCGTGGAAAACGAATTGTTCATCGTGGAGGGCGACAGCGCCGGCGGCAGCGCCAAACAGGGGCGGGACCGGCGGTTCCAGGCCATCCTCCCCCTGCGGGGCAAGCCCCTGAACGTGGAAAAGAAGCGGCTGGACCAGGTATTGGCCAACGACGAATTCCGCTCCATCATCACCGCCCTGGGCACCGGCATCGCCGAGGATTTCGATTTGTCCTCCCTGAAATACCACAAGGTGATCATCCTGGCCGACGCCGATCAGGACGGGGCGCACATCCGCTCCATCCTGCTTACCTTCTTCTTCCGCTACATGCGGGATCTAGTGGCCGACGGCCACGTGTTCATCGGCATGCCGCCCCTGTACGCGGTGAAGAAAAGCGGCGGCGTGCAGTACGCCTACGACGATAGGGAGCTGAAAAAGGTCATCACCGGCCAGCGGGGCTATACCCTGCAGCGCTACAAGGGCCTGGGCGAAATGAACCCGGAGCAGCTCTGGGAAACCACCATGGACCCCGCCCACCGCAAGCTCATGCAGGTCACCATCGAGGACGCCGCCGAAGCGGATTCCCTCATCACCGTCCTCATGGGCGACAAGGTGGAGCCCCGGCGGGAATACATCATCGAGCACGCTGAATTCAACAAGGCCGATCACTTCGATCAGCACGTTGAAATACCCAAACCCACCATGCAAATCTGACTCAAGAAAGGATGGTAACCATGGCAACAGTCACCACGCTTCCCTCGGTCCTCAGCCTCCTCATCGCCCTCGTAATGGGCTTTTCCTTCGTGGGAGGCGCCACCCCGGCCACCATGCCCACCCAGGCGGATTACACCTACGAGGCCACCTATGTCCTGGACGGCCAGGAAGGTAGCCTGAACGCCTCCCTGTCCCTGGACGCCGCGGCCCCCGCGCTGCTCATGGACCTGAACGGCCAGACCGTTTCCTTCCGGGACGGCGCGCTGACCGTCACCGACGCGGACGGCTACAGCGACACCCAGGAGATCCCCGCCGAAGCGCTGGAGATCCTCAGCCAAATGGCGTCCTACCTGGCCGACGGCGGGCTGGAAGCGGATCTGACCGCGCTGCTGCCCTACCTGGCCGATTTCCCGGATTTCAACGCCTACACCCTGACGTATGAAACCATCGCCTCGAACAACGGGTCGCCCGTTATCCGCTACACCTTTGAAACCACGCCTCTGCGCCTCCTGTCCGCGGCGCATCGCTGGGCGGCCTGGCACGCCTGCGATGAAAAGCTGATGCAGGATGTGAAGAACCTCAAGCTGTTCGCCCTGCCCGGCGTGCAGAAGCTGCTTAAGGCCCAGGATATCGAGCCGGACAAAGCCTTTACCATGCTGATGCGCAGCCTTTCCGACGAACTGAGCAACACCATCGACAACGTGTACGGCTATAACCCGTCCGCACCCCTCACGGTGACTGTGGATTTCAGCATCCGTGGCCTCGTTACCGCCGCCCATGCGGAAATCGTCCTGTCCGAGGATTCCTACGCCCCGGAAGATCCGGAAGACAAAATCGTGATCCAGGCGGATTATTCCCGCGGCCTGCAGGGCAACAACCCCACCGTCAACGTGCTGGTCACCAAAGCGGACAACGCCATGTTCAGCGGGGTGTTCAGCGTTCAGGGATCCCAGCTCACCTGCAGCGCCCGGTATTCCGCCCTGAGCAGCTACGCGGAAGGCTTTGACTTCCTGCTGACGGCGGATGAAAACGGCCTGAACGCCGGATTGAGCATCCATAACGACGACACCAATCCCTCCTACACCCTGAACGTCAAAAATCAGTCCATCTCCTTCCTCTACCTGGAAAGCGATTACTGCGGCGGCGAAAGCGCGCCTTTCGTGCGCGGCCTGCTCACCTGGGAGGAAGACGGCAAGTACGCCCTGGACGTCCACGCCAATTCCGTCAAGATCACCGGGAACGGCTCGATTGCTTTGATCGACGATAAATACGTTCACAATCTGGATCTGGTTGGTTTCACCATCGTCAACGGCGACGTGAATCAGCGGCCGGAGGACGGCATGACGGTGAATATGCGTCTTGCCCAGGTGCTCAGCCAGGAAAACGGCGTCATCACGCTGAACGATCATTTCGAGGCTGTTCCCGAAAACAACGACGAGGATCATTTCCTCGTCTATTACGACACCCACACCCTCACCGTCCGCTGATCCCACGATAAGGAGCAATCGCACTATGCCCAAGCAGCCCCCCGCCCCCATCCAGCAGGAAATCATCCAGACGCCCCTGGAGGACGTGCTGCACCAGTCCATGATGCCCTACGCGGAATACGTGATCCTGGAGCGCGCCATCCCCCGGGTGGAAGACGGGTTGAAGCCCGTTCAGCGCCGGATCCTCTTCACCATGCACGAACTGGGCCTCACCCCGGATAAGCCCCACCGCAAATGCGCACGCATCGTGGGCGACTGCCTGGGCAAATACCATCCCCACGGGGATACCAGCGTTTACGACGCCCTGACCCGGATGGCCCAGCCCTATTCCCTGCGGGGGGTCATGGTGGACGGCCACGGCAATTTCGGCTCCATCGACGGCGACAGCGCCGCGGCCATGCGGTACACCGAGGCCCGCATGGCCCCGCTGGCGCTGCAGATGCTGCGGGACATCGAAAAGGATACGGTGCCCTTCCGGCTGAATTTCGACGATACCCTCAAGGAGCCGGATCTTTTGCCCGCCCGCTTCCCCAACCTGCTGGTAAACGGCGCCAGCGGCATCGCCGTGGGCCTGGCCACCAACATCCCGCCCCATAACCTCAAAGAAGTCACGGAAGCGGTCTGCATGCAGATCGACAATGAAAACGTGACATTGGACGAGCTCATGCGGGTGCTGCCCGGGCCGGATTTTCCCACCGGCGGCATCCTGCTGGATACCCCGGAGATCCGCGCCGCCTATGAAACGGGCCGCGGGAAGCTGACCCTCCGGGCTAGGGTGGAGATGGAACCGGGCAATTCCGGCCGCACGCTGCTGGTGATCACGGAAGTGCCCTACGGCGTGGCGAAAGCCCAGATGCTGGAAAAGATCCTGCGGCTCAGCGAGGAAAAAAAGGCGCAGCTTGGCTGCATCCACGATATCCGGGACGAAAGCGACCGCTCGGGGCTCCGGGCGGTGATCGAGCTCAAAAAAGAAGCCAACCCCCAAAAGGTGCTGGCTTACCTCTACAAATACAGCGACCTCCAGGTGACCTTCGGGGTCAACATGGTGGCCGTGGCGGCGGGCAAGCCCGTGCTGATGGGGCTCAAGACCGTGATCGGCCATTTCATCCGCCATCAGAAGGACGTGGTCACCCGCCGCACCCGGTACGAGCTGGAACAGGCGAAGGCCAGGGCCCACATCCTGGAGGGCCTGATCGTCGCGGTGGACAACCTGGACGAGGTCATCGCCCTGATCCGCGCAAGCAAAAACGGCAAAGAAGCGAAAGCCCGATTGATGGAGCGCTTCGGCTTCACCGACGTGCAGGCCCAGGCCATCCTGGATCTGCGCCTGCAGCGCCTCACCGGCCTGGAAATCGAAGCCCTGCGCCGGGAATACGCCAATATCCTCAAGCTCATCGACACCCTGGAGGGCATCCTCAAGAGCGAGAAAAAGCTGATGAACGTGATCAAGAAGGAGCTGCGGGAGATCGCCGACCAGTTCGGGGACGACCGCCGCACCCAAATTATCCGTGAGAAAGAGGACGACGCCCCCGTGATCGTAGAGGAAGAGCCTCTGCCCGAAGAGGCGGTGGTGTTCCTCACCCGGGGCGGCCAGCTGCGCCGCATGAGCCCCCGGAACTTTGAAAAAATGGATATGCCCGGGAACGAAAGCGACATGGCCCGGTATCTGTTCCATACCCAGACCGATCATACCTTGTATTTCTTTACCGACCGGGGCAACTGCTATCCCCTCAGCGTGGGCGCGCTGAACGAAACCGCCAAGCCCAAGGACCGGGGCGGCGCCCTGAGCAGCGTGCTGGCCGGGCTGGAGAACGATGAAAAATGCGTGTCGCTGCTGCTCATCATGCCCGGCAGCCTCATGGGCATGGGCGATCTGCTGTTCTTCACCAGGCAGGGCCAGGTGAAGCGCACCAGCGCCGCGGAGTACGACGTGAAACGCTCCAAATTCGCCGCCGTGAACCTGAAGGGCGACGACCGGCTTCTGTGCGCGGTGCCCGCCGAGGAGGGCAGCGATCTGCTGATGATCACCCGCAAGGGCATGTGCATCCGCTTCCCCCTGGACACCGTGCCCGAAATGGGCCGGGTCAGCGCCGGGGTGCGGGGCATGAAGGTGGACGAGGACGACGAGGTGATCCTGGCCTGTCCCCTCTCCGTGTCCGATCAGATCCTGCTGTTTACCGAGCGCGGCTATGCCAAGCGCCTTCCCGGCGGTCTGTTCGACGCCCAGGGCCGGGCCGGCAAGGGCGTCAAATGCGTTTCCTTCAATAAATCCGGCTCCACCGGCACTTACCTGGCCGCCGCCGCCCGGATCACCGCGTCCCGGGCCTTCACCGTCCTCCAGCACGGCGGGCTCATGACCCCCATGATGAGCGATATGCTGCCCGTGCAGGACCTTGCCGACAAGGGCAAGCCCACCGTCATGGCGGTGCTGGACGATATCGTGACCGATCTGATCCTGTAAAAAACAAGGGGCTGTTGCACAGCCCCTTCGATCAAATGGATCCTCCATTTGATCGACTTAATACGCCTTTTCCTCTCGTCCCTGCGGGACTCCCGGGCGTAAAAAGGCGCAAGGAAAGCATTTTTGCTCTCGCAGGGCATGCTCTGCTTTAGCAAAAATGTTCCTCGCAGCGCACAGGCCGCTGCTGCGGATTCCGCTTGGAGGGGCTGCGGCCCCTCCAAGCCACCCCGTGGTTTTCTTTTTTCCCGGTATTCACTGCTGCTCATTCTTCTATGAGAACCAATATCCCTGTAAACAAAGAGGATGTTGCAGATTGGCTTTACGCAACATCCTCTTTGTGTGCATCATTCCGCGAATACGATATCGTCCCGCAGGCGGTAAATGGTGGCCCCGCGGCCCTTTTTGCAGAACGCCTCCGCCCACCACCGGATGGGCTTTTCCGCGTCGAACTGCACCAGGCCATAGCGGATGCCGTCCTTCTTTTCGCCCTTCATGTTGCTGTCCATCCAATGCACGGAATCCGTTTCCGGGTCGTAATCCGCGATCATGACCGCGCTGTGGGCGCCCTTGCCGTAATAGTAATCCGCCGACATCTGGAAATAATCGCCCTTCTGCACCTGGCGCATCAAAGCCAGGGCCAGCTCCATATTTTCCGCCTTGGACAAATCCGTATCGTACAGGAACTGCGCCGCTACGACGAAGGGGTTCCCCTCCTCCGCGCTCACGTCCTTCCACCGGTAGCCGTACTGATAGGGCTTGCAGTCCTCCGCGGTCTGATTGGCCGGCACGGCCAGGCGGACGCCGGGGTATCCGGCCAGGCGATATTTGTCCGCGTTCTGGGCGAATACATAGGTGGTAAAATTCTTGCACACGTAAATGTCCCCGGCGTAGTGCGCCCGCTGCAGCTTTCCGCCGGCCTTTTCATACACCTGCCTGCCCGTTTCGATGTACCCGTCGATCAGCGCGTCCCGGGCGGATGCTTCTTCCGCTTCCCCGTCTTCCGGGACGGGCGCGGGCTCCGCATCGGGCGCCTGGGCAGGCGCCGCGGCGGCGCTGCCGTCCATGTGGATCTCCGCTTCCTCCGCATATGCCGCCGCAAGCAGCAACAGCCCCGCAAGCAGCAGCGGAAGCAGCCTTTTCCATCCCTTACGCATCCGCCCTCTTCTCCTTCTTCTCTCCTGCCGCGGCCGAAAGATCGTCCTCCGTCAGCTGCATCAGCGTTTCCCGGTTGATCTCTGTCCCGCCCCGGCTGAGCCGGTCCGCCTGGGCGGCGATGGCGCGCTCGAACAGGTTCCGCACGCCCCGGGCGTTGCCGAAGCCGGCGATATCCTGGCTTTCCTTTTCCAGGATCTCTTTGAGCTTTGCTTCCGCGTCCTCCGCCAGGGTGTATCCGCTCTTGCCGCAGCGCATTTTGAAGATTTCCGTCATTTCCTCCACGGTGTAATCCGGGAAGTGCATGAAGCGGTTGAACCGGCTTTCCAGCCCGGGATTGGAATGAACGAATTCCTCCATCAGCTCCGTATACCCTGCCACGATCACCACCAGATCGTCCCGGTGGTCCTCCATGGCTTTGAGCAGGGTATCCACGGCCTCCTGGCCGTAATCCGTGCCGCCCCTGCGGGCGGTGAGGGCATAGGCTTCGTCGATGAACAGCACCCCGCCCAGGGCCTTTTCGATCACCTCGGCGGTCTTGATGGCGGTCTGCCCCACGTAGCCCGCCACCAGCCCGGACCGGTCCACCTCCACCAGATGGCCCTTCGATAAAACGCCCAAGCTTTTGTAGATCCGGCTCATAAGCCGCGCCACCATGGTTTTGCCCGTGCCGGGATTGCCGGAAAACACCATGTGCAGCGACAGGTCCGGCGTGGGCAGGCCGTGCTCCTTCCGGGCGCTGCAGATGCCGATCCAGTTGATCAGGCTGTCCACCTCGGATTTGATCCGGTCCAGCCCGATGTAATCGTGCAGCTCCTTTTTCAGATCCTCGATGTTCTCTGGCGGCTCCTCTTCATGCTGTTCCTTTTCTTCCGCCTTTTTTTCGCCGGCTGCCCCGGAAGCGTTCTTTCCGGCGGCGGGCGTTTTTTCTTCGCCCGTTCCCGGCGCTTTCATGCTTTCCGGCCGGATGCCCCACAGATCCTCGCTGAGCAGCTGCATCCGCTGGCGCAGCAGCCCCTGCATGATCTCGTTCTGCATGCGGATGATCTCGTCCTTGTTCTCCATAGCGCTCTCTCCCCCGTCCTTCGTCAGATATTTCCTGACGGTGCTGATGCTCTCGTTCAGATCTTCCCAGCGGATGGAGCCGTCCGGCTGGAACGCGGTGGCTTCCAATGTAAAATCCCCCTGGTAGCCCGCTTGGGGCAAAAACGCGAACAGCCTGGCAAAGTCGATGTTTCCCCGGCCGATGAACAGTGTTTTCAAATGCCCCCAGGATGCGTAGGTGCCGTCGTAATCGTTGATGTGCATGTGCGCGATGTGCGCCCACAGCCAGCGGTTTTCCGGATCGTACAGCGCGTCCGTCTGGCCGTGAAAGGCCGCCAGCTTGGTATCCCAGGTAAACTGCGCGGCGGGATCCAGCGCCAGCAGCGCCCGGAAATGCGTCAGCGGATCCTGCCGGGTGCAGACCACGTTTTCCACCGTCAGCATCACGCCCCGGCGCTCCGCCTCTTCCTTCAGCCTGCCGTAAGCCGCCAGATGGTTTTCGATGCGCTGATCGGAGGGCTTGCCGTTCCACAGGTGCAGCACCATTTTTTCCGCGCCGATCTCCCGGGCGATCTCGCAGTTCACCCGGAAATCCGCAAAGGCCCGGTCGGTTTCCCCCTGATCGCCGGAGGACAGCTTTTCCCCCACGGTCTTTTCGCAGTGCATGGTGGGAAAGCTGAGGCCCAGCCCCCGCAGAAAGCGCGCCAGCCGCTCCCATTCGGGATACCAGCTGTCGTACATCATGAATTCAAAGCCGTCGCAATGCAGCTTCTCCCCGCAGCCTTCCAGCAGCCGGTAATCCCGCCCGTTGGGGCGTCCGAGCAATGCGCCGGTGGAGCACAGGATCCTTCCGCTCATGCTTCCGCCTCCGCCAGCGCTTCCTCCGCCTGCTCCCAAAGCGCGTAGGCCGCGGCTTGGGCGTCCTTGAGCCGCTGGTATTCCCGGGCGGCGGCGGCGGCCTTTTCCGGATTGGTATAAACTTCCGGGGTCGCCATGACCGCTTCCTGATCGCTGACCGCCTTTTCCGCGTCTGCCGCCGCCTGCTCCGCGGCCCGGACGTTTTCCTTGAGCGCCTTTAGCTGCTCCTTCGCCAGGCGGAGCTTTTTCTTTTCCTTGCCCGCCTCGGTGCGGGTCATGTCGGCAAACCGCGGGTCCTGGGCCGCCTGGTTTTTCTCCCATTGCAGCTTCCGCTGATAATCGTCGAAATTGCCCGGGTATTCCCGGATGCCTTCCTCTCCCAGCACCGCCACGCGGCCGGCGAAGCGGTTGATGAAATACCGGTCGTGGGAAACCGCCAGGATGGTGCCTTCAAAGCTCTCCAGCGCGTCCTCCAATACCTCGCGGCTGTCCATGTCCAGGTGGTTGGTGGGTTCGTCCAGCAAAAGCAGATTGTCCTTGCGCAGCATCAGCTTCGTCAGGGCGACGCGCCCTTTTTCGCCGCCGGACAGGGTGCTTACAGGCATGAACACGTCCTCCCCCGTGAACAGGAACAGCCCCAGCGCGCCGCGCACCTGGTTCTGCTCCAGCCGGGGGAAATCGTCCCATACCTCGTCAAGCACGCTTTTTTCGGGATGCAGGCTTTCCTGCTTCTGATCGTAATAGCCTACGTCCACGTTGGCGCCCCAGCGGACGGCGCCGGCGTCCGGGCTTTCCTGGCCCACCAGGCATTTAAGCAGGGTGGATTTCCCGATGCCGTTGGGCCCGATCAGCGCCACCCGGTCCCCGGCGCGCAGGTTCAGATTCACGTGGGAAAACAGCGTCCTTTCCCCAAAGGCTTTTTTCATTTCCCGGATCTGCACCACGTCGTCCCCGGTGCGCCGCCCAGCCTCGAACCGGAAGCGCACCTGATGCTCGTCCTGGGGCTTTTCCAGCCGCTCGATCTTCTCCAGCCGTTTTTCCCGGCTTTCCGCCGCCTTGATGGATTTTTCCCGGTTGAAGGATTTATACCGGGCGATGATGGCTTCCTCCCGGGCGATCAGCTTCTGCTGCTGTTCCCAGGCCCGCATGCGGATCTCGAACCGCTGGGCCCGCTGGCGCATGTACGCGGTATAATTCCCCTCGTACTGCTCCATGGTTCCCAGCAGCAATTCGCTCACGTGGGTGCATACCCGGTCCAGGAAATATCGGTCGTGGCTCACCACCAGCACGGTGCCCCGGTATTCCTTCAGATAGTTTTCCAGCCAGTCCAGCGCTTCCAGATCCAGGTGGTTGGTGGGCTCGTCCAGCAGCAGCAGATCGGGCTTCTGCAAAAGCAGCCTGGCCAGGGACAGGCGGGTCAGCTCCCCGCCGGACAAAAGCCGGGCGGGCTGATCGAACTGCTCCTTCCGGAAGCCCAGGCCGCTCAATACCCCCTGGATGGAGGACCGCCAGCCGTACCCGTCCGCCTTTTCAAATGCGTCGCTGAGCCGGGCGTAGGCGTCCCCCAGCCGCCGCAGGGCGGTTTCGTCCGCCCCGGCCATTTCCCTTTCAAGGGCCCGCAGCTTTTCCTCCATGGCGAATACGGGGGCGTATACCGCGCGCAGCTCCTCAAACACCGTATCGTCGCCCCGCGCCGCGTACTGCTGCTCCATATAGCCTACCCGCACGTCCCGGGCAAAGCCGACGCTGCCGCCGTCCGCTTGTTCCAATCCCGCCAGGATCCTCAGCAGCGTGGTTTTGCCGCAGCCGTTGACCCCCACCAGGGCCATGCGCTGCCCGTCCTGGAGGGTCAGATCCACGCCTTTGAGCACGGCGTTCCCGCCGTACGCTTTCTTAAGATCCCGTACTGAAAGAATAATCATGTCCGCTCCCGGCGGCACGCCGCGCCGCCCGTCCGTCTGAAATCATCGGCCGCAGAACGGCCTTTTACGCAAAGAAAGGGCTGACGAACCGCCGTCAGCCCTGAAGGATCCCGCGCGAAAATCAGCCAGCGCTTTTGCTGACGAACAGCATCACCACTGCCAGGATCACAAAAACCGTAGCGGAAACCTTGGTGCCCATGGCCAGTTTGCCTTCCAGGGTATTGTTCTTATTCTTGCCGAAGAAGGTATCGCTGCCGCCGGTCAGGGCGCTCATGCCGTCGTCGTCGCTGCTCTGCAGCAGTACGGTGACGATCATGATCAGGGCGGAAAGCACCATCAAAATGTTCAAAATCAGTTCAATTGCGCTCATGGATCTTGTCCCTCCTTGAAATCAACAACGGGTATTGTATCATACCGGATAATAAAATACAAGCGTTTCCCGGAAAAAAAGTGAGCGGCGGATGTAAATCCTTTTTCCGTCAGCAGCTTTCCTCTTCCTCCGCCTCGGCGTGGATGCCCGTCTGGTCCCTTTCCCACCGGCTGGTGGCCACGAACCAGATGCCCAGCCCCAGGCTGATCAGCGACGCCGCCGGGCATGCCAGGCCCACGCCGGACAGCCCCCAGCCCAGCACCTTTCCAAACAGCACCGCCACGGGGATGCGCAGCAGCAGGCTGGACAGGGACCCGGTCAGCAGCGTGAACTTGGTATGCCCCGCGCCCATGATCAGGCCGTTGCAGCAGAACAGCACCGCCACGAACAGGAAATCAAAGCTGAAGGTCTTGATGTATTCCACGCCGTAGGCGCACACCTGCGGATCCTCGTTGAAAATGGATACGATCGTTTCCGGGGCGATCTGCACCAGGGCGAAAAGCGCCGCGGAAATGCTCAGGGCGATCACCGTGCCCACGTACAGGCTCTTTTTCGCGCGCTCATGCTTGCCCGCGCCGATATTCTGGGCGGCGAAGGCGCTGACGGAGGAAGACATGGCCACCGCCGGCAGGATGGCGAAGGAATTGAATTTGCCCACCACGCCCACGGCGCCGGAGGCCTTCGCCGCGTCGTAGCCCAGGCTGCCCATGCCGTTGACCACGGCGGTCATCACCAGGAAGGACACGTTCACGATGATGCTCTGCACCGAGGAGGGGATGCCCAGCTTGATCATCAGGTTCATCTTGTCCCTGTGGATCCGGAACGACCGCATCCTGAAATCGAAGATGAATTTGTTCCGGCTCAGATACAGGGCCGCCAGAATCAGGCTGATGCCCTGGGCGATCACTGTGGCCCAGGCGGCGCCCGCGGCGCCCATGTTCTTCCCCTTCACCAGCCACAGGTCCAGGAAAACATTCACCACGCAGGCGACGCCCACGAAGATCAGCGGCCGCACCGAATCCCCCAGCCCGCGCTGGATGGAGCTGATGGCGTTGTAGCCGAAAATGAACAGGGTGCCGCAGGTGCAGATGATCAGGTATGTTTTGGCGTGCTCATAGGCGTCCTCCGGCGTATTGAGCAGACGCAGCAGCGGATCCGCCAGCAGGATCATCAGCACCGTCAGCACCGCCCCGGCGATGCCCAGCATCGTGAACATGGTGCCCACCGTTTCGGAGGCGTCCTTCTGTTTTTTCGCGCCCACATACTGGCCCACCAGCACCGTGCCGGACACCGTCAGCCCGCTTACCATCATGGCCACCATGTGAGTGATCTGACTGCCGATGTTCACGCCGGAGAGGATCGGCGCGCACAATTCGGGCGTCGCCGCCGAATACCGGCCCACCACCAGCATGTCCACCGCGCCGTAGAGCGCCTGGAGCACATTGGACAAAAGAAACGGCATGGAAAAGGCGACCATGCCCCGGGCGATGGGCCCCCGGGTGAAATCCCGCTGCACTGCGGCCATGCCTGCGCCTCCTCTTCTTCTTCAGTAAAAAACTTAACCATTTAACTTTATACGATCGGCGCGCAAATTGCAACCCGTTTTTCCGGTGATAATTCGGCCAGATTATTCATACCTTTGAACCGGGACGGTTTACGCCCGTAAAGTTAGTAAATTCTAACCAAAAACAGGGATTTTTCTGCGCAGTTTCCGCAAATTTCAGCAGATTTTTTTCATTTTGTTAGTGCATTTATCGGAGTTTTATGTTATGATGTAAGACGGTGCATAGGAAATCATCATCCGTGATGATGCTATCGGTCCCCAAGAACAATATTAAGGAGGTCTCACACTGTCATGCCGGACATGAAAGACAAGTACGAACAGCTCGACCAGGTCATTGCCGAGCTCAAGGATCAGCCCGGCGCCCTGATGCCCGTGCTGCAGAAGGCGCAGGGCATCTTCGGCTGCGTGCCCATGGACGTTCAGAAGATCATCGCTGAGAAGCTGGGCGTCACGCTGAGCGAGGTATACGGCGTCGCCACGTTCTATTCCCAGTTCCGCCTGGAGCCCAACGGCAAGTACACCATCAGCGTGTGCCTGGGCACCGCCTGCTACGTCAAGGGCAGCCAGAAGGTGCTGGATCGCCTGAGCGAAGAGCTCAAGACCCCCGTGGGCAAAACTTCTCCGGACGGCCTGTTCACCCTGAACGCCACCCGGTGCCTGGGCGCCTGTGGCCTGGCCCCCGTCATGACCATCAACGACGAGGTGTACGGCCGGCTGGTCCCGGACGATATCCCCGGCATCCTGGCCAAGTACCGGGAGAAGGAACAGGCGTAACCCATGCGCGATCTGTCCCTGCACATTCTGGATCTGATGCAGAACAGCATCCGGGCCCAGGCAAAGACGGTTTCCCTGTCGGTATCGCTGGATGAAGAAGGCATGCTGACGCTGGCGATCGAAGACGACGGCACCGGCATGAGCGAGGAGCTCCTCTCCCGGGTCATGTCCCCCTTCGCCACCACCCGCACCACCCGCAAGGTGGGCCTGGGGATCCCCATGATGGCGGAAAACTGCCGTCTGGCCGGCGGCGATCTTTCCATAGAAAGCACGCTGGGCAAAGGCACCAAGCTCACCGCCACCCTGGATACCCGCTCCATCGACTGCCTGCCGCTGGGGGATCTGCCGGGCACCGTGGTGACCCTGGTCACCATGAACCCGGACAGGCCGGAGTTCATCCTGCGCTGCCGCTCCCCCAAGGGCGAAATGGAATTCGATACCCGGCAGATCCGTCAAGCGCTGCAGGGCGTGCCCCTCAACGAACCTGAAATCGCCGCATGGATGCAGGAATCCCTGCGCGAAGAAATCGAACCGATTTTTGGAGGTGTGATCCTATGAAGTCCCTGGCTGAACTGCAAGCCATCCGCGAGAAGACCCTGAACCGCATCAACCTGCGGAAAGAGGATGAAAGCGACGTGACCCGCGTGGTCATCGGCATGGCCACCTGCGGCATCGCCGCCGGCGCCCGTCCCGTGATGCTCGCTTTCATGGATGAGATCAACAAGCGCGGGCTGAACCACGTCACCGTGTCCCAGACCGGCTGCATCGGCATGTGCCGGCTGGAGCCCATGGTGGACGTGATCACCCCCGGCAACGAAAAGGTGACCTACGTCCACATGACCCCCGAAAAGGTGGGCCGCGTGGTGGCGGAACATATCGTCAACGGCCGTCCCGTGGAAGAATACACCATCGGCGCCGCCGAGGACAAGTAATCCATACCGCAGGAGAGAAGTAGGAGGAATTTGCTCATGGACATCTATCGCGCTCACGTACTTTGCTGCGGCGGTACGGGCTGTACTTCGTCCGGCTCCGCCCAATTGATCGAGCGGTTTGAACAGAAAATCGCCGAGAACGGCCTGGAAAAGGAAGTCAAGGTCATCCGCACCGGCTGCTTCGGCCTGTGCGAAGCGGGCCCCGTGGTCATCGTTTACCCCGAAGGCACCTTCTATTCCCGGGTGAAGGTGGAAGACGTGGATGAAATCGTCTCCGAGCACCTGCTCAAGGGCCGCAAGGTGCAGCACCTGGTATACAGCGACCACGCCACCCACGAACAGAACGCCAACAAGGCGCTGGCCGACATCAATTTCTATAAGCATCAGCACCGCATCGCCCTGCGCAACTGCGGCGTGATCGACCCCGAAAACATCGACGAATACCTGGCCTTCGACGGCTACAAGGCCCTGGAAAAGGCCCTGACCACCATGACGCGGGAACAGGTCATTGAAGAAGTGCTCAAATCCGGCCTGCGCGGGCGCGGCGGCGGCGGCTTCCCCACCGGCCTCAAATGGAAATTCGCGGCCGCTTCCCAGGCGGATCAGAAATACGTGGCCTGCAACGCCGACGAGGGCGACCCCGGCGCGTTCATGGACCGCTCCGTCCTGGAGGGCGATCCCCACGCCGTGCTGGAAGCCATGGCCATCGCCGGCTATGCCATCGGCGCCAGCGAAGGCTACATTTACGTCCGCGCCGAATACCCCATCGCCGTCAAGCGCCTGGAAATCGCCATCGGCCAGGCCCGGGATTACGGCCTGCTGGGCAAGAATATTTTCGACACCGGCTTTGACTTCGACATCCAGATCCGTCTGGGCGCCGGCGCCTTCGTCTGCGGCGAAGAAACGGCCCTGATGCGGTCCATCGAAGGCAAGCGCGGCGAGCCCACCCCCCGTCCTCCCTTCCCCGCGGTGAAGGGCCTCTTCGCCAAGCCCACCATGCTCAACAACGTGGAAACCTACGCCAACGTGGCCCAGATCATCCTCAAGGGCGCGGACTGGTTCGCTTCCATGGGCACCGAAAAGAGCAAGGGCACCAAGGTGTTCGCTCTGGGCGGCAAGATCAACAACACGGGCCTGGTGGAAGTGCCCATGGGCACTCCCCTGCGCACCATCATTTACGATATCGGCGGCGGCATCCCCGGCGGCAAGAAGTTCAAGGCCGTGCAGACCGGCGGTCCCTCCGGCGGCTGCCTGCCCGCGGAGCTGCTGGACACCCCCGTGGATTACGATAACCTCATCGCCGCTGGCTCCATGATGGGCTCCGGCGGTATGATCGTCATGGACGAGGATAACTGCATGGTGGATATCGCCCGCTTCTTCCTGGATTTCACCGTGGATGAAAGCTGCGGCAAGTGCGCTCCCTGCCGGATCGGCACCCGCCGGATGCTGGAGATCCTGCAGCGCATCGTCAGCGGCAAGGGTGAGGAAGGCGACATCGAAAAGCTGGAAAACCTGGCCAACACCATCAAGGCTACCGCCCTGTGCGGCCTGGGCCAGACCGCGCCCAACCCCGTCCTGTCCACCATCAAATTCTTCCGTCACGAATACGAGGCCCATATCCGGGATAAGAAGTGCCCCGCGCATCACTGCCAGGCCCTGCTGAGCTACGTGATCGATCCCGCCAAGTGCCGCGGCTGCACCGCCTGCGCCCGGGTCTGCCCCGGCGGCGCCATTTCCGGCGAAGTGAAGCAGCCCCACGTCATCGATCCCGCCAAGTGCCTCAAGTGCGGCGCCTGCATGGAGAAGTGCCGCTTCGGCGCCATCTCGAAAGTCTGATTCGTGCGAGCAAGGAGGAAAAACGAAATGGAACAGATGATCAACCTTACGATTGATAATGTCAAGGTTTCCGTCCCTGCCGGCACGTCCGTCCTGGAGGCCGCCAAGCAGGCCGGGATCAATATTCCCACCCTCTGTTACCTGAAGGATATCAACGCCATCGGTGCCTGCCGTATGTGCGTGGTCAACGCCGGCGGGCGCGCATTGCAGGCCGCCTGCGTGTTGCCCGTCAGCGAGGGCATGAACGTGCAGACCAACACCCCCCAGATCCGCCAGTACCGCAGGAACCTGCTGGAGCTGGTGCTTTCCGCCCACGAGCAGAAGTGCCTCTCCTGCATCCGTTCCACCAACTGCGAATTGCAGAAGCTGTGCCGCGAGCTGGGCGTGGAAAACGGCGACAAGTACGCCGGCAAGCAGAACCAGTACGACATCGACGACGTGAGCCCCTCCATCGTCCGCGACAACAACAAGTGCATCCTGTGCCGCCGCTGCGTGGCCGTGTGCGCCAAGGTGCAGAACGTGGGCGTCATCGGGCCGGTGAACCGCGGCTTCGCCACCGCCATCGAATCCCCCTGGAACCTGAAGCTCAGCGATATGCCCTGCATCAACTGCGGCCAGTGCATCACCGCCTGCCCCGTGGGCGCGCTGTATGAAAAGGATGAAACCAAAAAGGTATGGGATCTGCTGGCGGACAATACCAAGCACGTGGTGGTGCAGCCCGCGCCCGCCGTGCGCGCCGCCCTGGGCGAGGAATTCGGCCTTCCCATGGGCACCTCCGTCACCGGCAAGATGGCGGCCGCCCTGCGCCGCATGGGCTTCAATAAGGTGTTCGACACCGATTTCGGCGCGGACCTGACCATCCTGGAGGAAGCCACCGAGCTGGTGGGCCGGGTGAAGAACGGCGGCGTGCTGCCCATGATCACCTCCTGCTCCCCCGGCTGGATCAAGTTCTGCGAAACCTACTATCCGGACTTCATCCCCAACCTGAGCTCCTGCAAATCTCCCCATGAGATGCTGGGCGCCATCATCAAGAGCTACTACGCCGAAAAAGCCGGCATCGATCCCAAGGATATCGCCGTGGTCTCCGTGATGCCCTGCACCGCCAAGAAGTTCGAGGCGGACCGCGAGGAGCTGGCCGCCACCGGCTATCCGGATGTGGACGCCGTCATCACCACCCGCGAGCTGGCCCGGATGATCAAGGAAGCGGGCATCGACTTTGTGAACCTGCCCGACGAGGATTTCGACAGCCTGCTGGGCGAATCCACCGGCGCGGCCGTCATCTTCGGCGCCACCGGCGGCGTGATGGAAGCGGCGCTGCGCACCGCCTATGAGACCATCACCGGAAAGACCCTGGAGGATGTGAACTTCACCGCCGTCCGCGGCGTGGAGGGCATCAAGGAAGCCACCATCCAGGTGGGCGACCTGCCCGTTTCCGTGGCGGTGGCCCATTCCACCGGCGCCGCCAGCAAACTGCTGGATATGGTGCGCTCCGGCGAAAAGAAGTACACCTTCATCGAAGTCATGGCCTGCCCCGGCGGCTGCGTCACCGGCGGCGGTCAGCCCATTGTGTCCAGCCAGGACAAGATGACCTGCGATCCCAGGGTGGAGCGCGCCAAGGCCCTCTACGGCGAGGATGCCGGCAAGCCCAAGCGCAAGAGCCACGAGAACGCCGAGCTCAAGAAGCTCTACGACGAGTATCTGGGCGCGCCCAACAGCGAAAAGGCGCATCACCTGCTGCACACCCATTACATCAAGCGGGAAAAGTACGTCAAGTAATTCCCGTCCCCTGCTGCCGCGCGGTCCCTCCGCCGGCAGCATTTTTATTTCAGATCAGAAAGGAAGGATCCGTATGAAAAAAATCCTTTGCCTGGCGCTGCTTCTTTCCGTGGCGTTCTCCTGTGCCGCCAATGCGGAAATGAGCATCGACGGCGACGGCTGGTTCGACGGCGATTATCTCGGCTCCCTGATACTGATCGAAAACACGGGGCTGTGCTTCCGGCTGCCCGTGGGCTGGACGGACAGAACCATCAATGAAACCGAGCACGGATATGAGAATCTGGACGTGGGACTGACCCTCTACGTCAGCGCCATCCCGGAGGACCAGCTGCACGCCTTCGCTGACTACTGCAATAACGATCCCACCGAAAACAGCGCCGCCATCATCCTCCAGCAGGATCGCGACTGGCTGTTCATCCTGGACCCCAATGCCCAAACGGCGATCGGCATTACCTGGTGCGAGGGCTTTCCCGGCGGGATGGAGCTGTGCTTCGCCCATGTCTCCACCCCGGAGAAGCTGACCCTTGTCCGTCAGATCATCAGCTCCGTCCAGTCCATTCCCTGACGGATTCCAAATAACAAAAACGCCGCCGGTTTCTGCCGGCGGTGTTTTTTGCGTCATACTCTCAGGATCTTCACTTCGTATGGCGCGAATACCGTTTTTCCCTTCACGGTATCACCGGTTTCCGCATCCCTGCAGTCCGGCAGGCAGACGGTATTTTCCCGGGGCACGGTGTTCATCACGAACAGGAACCGTCCTTTGTTCCCCGCCCGCTCCGCGCACAGGAAGCCCCGGGGCAGATCCGGGATCAGGGGCGCGATCCCCGCCTGCCGAATGGCCGTTTGGTAAAAATCCGTCAGGAAATCCATGCCCGTCCGGGCGGCGATGTAATACGCTTTGCCTTTTCCGAACGTATTCTCCGTCAGGACGGGGTATCCCCGATAAAAGCAATCCTCGTATTCCGAAAGCGCCTTCGCGCCCTCCGGATGGATCAGCGCGCAGAAATCCTTCGTTTCATAGCGCTTTCCCTGCCAGGTGAAATGGTTGCGCTGTGTTTCGTCCAGGGCGTCCGTTTCCTCGTCCCAGACGCCCAACACATCCTTCAGCGGCCCGGGAAAGCCGCCCATGAAGCACAGGTCCTCTTCGTTTACCCATCCGGAGCAGTAAGTGGATACGTACACGCCGCCCGCTTCCACGAAAGCGCGCACCTTTTCCGCAAAACCGGGCCTGAGCATATAGGTCATAGGCCCCGAAACCAGCCTGTATCCGGTCAGATCTGAGGTCTGGTCGATCACGTCCACCCCGATCCCGCAGCGGAGCATCGCCCCGTGATGGGCGATCACCGTCTGCTCATATCCCTTGTCCGGGTTCAGGCCGAACTGGGCGTCCCGCAGGATCCAGCGATTGTCCCAGTCGAAGAGGACGGCGGCCCTGTTTTCCGGCGCGCTGCCCGGTATGTCCCCCAGTGTTTTCAGCCTTTCCCCCACCCGGCATACCTCCCGGTACACCCGGTTATCCTCCCGTTCGTCGTGGCTCACCACCGCGCCGTGGAATTTTTCGCAGCTGCCCCGGCCCTTGCGGAACTGGAAATACTGCACCGTGTCCGACCCGTGAGCCACGGCCTGCATGCCCTGGAGCATCAGCAGCCCCGGGCTGCGCAGGCGGTTCACCTCCTGCCAATTCACCGCGGAGGGCGAGGATTCCATCATCATGAAGGGCTTTCCCCCGCCCGCGCCCCGCATCAGATCGTGATTGAAGGCGGTATACGCCGCCACCTCGGCGTCGCGATCGTCGTTGGTCCACCGGGGATAATTGTCCCAGCTCACCCGGTCCAGCAGCTTTCCCAGATCAAAATAATTGATGTCCCAGAAAATTTCCATCAGGTTGGTGGTGCAGGGAATATGGGGCGTGATGCGCCTGAGCGGCTCCGTCTCCCAGCGGTACCATTCGCAGAACTGATCGCTTACGAACCGCCGCCAGGCGAGCTTCAGCCCGTGGCTGCACCCTTCCCCGATGGGCGACGGGCTTTCCACCTGGCCGAAGGAGGAATACCGGTGGCTCCAGAAGGTGTTCCACCATTGATCGTTCAGGTTTTCGATCTCCCCATAGCGGTCTTTCAGCCATACCCGGAATTTCTCCTGGCACAGCGGGCAGTGGCATTCCCCGCCCAGCTCGTTGGAAACGTGCCACATCCCCAGGGCGGGATGATCCTTGTACCGTTCCGCCAGCAGGGTATTGATGGCACGCACCTTTTCCCGGTACACCGGCGAGGACAGGCAATGGTTGTGCCGGTTGCCGAAGAGCTGCCGGCGGCGGTATCCGTCCACCCGCAGCACCTCCGGGTACTTCTCCGCCATCCAGGGGGGCCTTGCGCCGCTGGGGGTGGCCAGCACCGCCTTCATGCCGTTTTCCGCCAGCATGTCCATCACTTCGTCCAGCCATTCAAAGCGGTATTCGCCCTCCCTGGGCTCCAGCATGCTCCAGGAAAAAATCCCCACGGACAGGGTGTTGATCCCCGCCCGCCGGGCCAGCTCCATATCTTTTTTCCAGACCGTGTCCTTTTCCCGGATCCACTGCTCCGGGTTGTAATCCCCGCCGTAAAGGAAGGCGGGCAAATCCCGCATGACGGGCGGATACTGGGCCATCGCGTTTTCTCCTTTGTTTTATTCGTTTCCGAAGGGACATTCCGCCGTAAAGCGCATCCTTTCGCCGGTGGCGGGGTGGGTGAATTCCAGGGAATAGGCGTGGAGCATGAGCCTGTCCGCCTTGGGCATGTTCCTGTGGCCGTACAGCGGGTCCCCCAGCACCGGATGGCCGATAGACGCCATATGCACCCGGATCTGGTGGGTGCGGCCCGTTACGATGTGCACGTCCAGCAGCGTCCTGTCCGGGTATTCCCGCAGCACCTTCCATTCCGTCCTGGCCCAGCGCCCGTTTTCGTCCACCGCCATTTTTTTGCGGTCCGTCCTGCTGCGGCCGATGGGCTTTTCGATCACGCCTTCGCTTTCCCGCATCCTGCCGGATACCACGGCGCGGTAGTGTTTTTCCATTTTCCTGTCCGCCAGCTGGCAGGACAGGGCCTCGTGGGTCTTATCGTCCTTCGCCGCCAGCATGAGCCCGCTGGTGTCCTTGTCCAGCCGATGCACGATGCCGGGGCGCATCTCCCCGCCGATACCGCTGAGGCTGTCCAAATGAAACAGCAGCGCGTTCACCAGCGTGCCGTCGGCATTTCCCGCCGCCGGATGCACCACCATGCCGCAGGGCTTCACCACCACGGCCAGGTGCGCGTCCTGATAGAGGATCTCCAGGGGGATATCCTGGGCTTCGGCCCGGGGGGGCTTTGCCTCCGGCACGTCCAAAGTGATGATGCTCCCTGCCGGAGCCTTGAACGAGGGCTTGTCCTCCGTCCTGCCGTTCACCGCCGCCCGGCCTTCCCGGATCAGCGCCGCCGCCCGGCTGCGGCTGATTTCCCCGTCCCGGGACAATGCCACGTCCAGCCTGTTCCCGCGTCCTTCGTACGTTCGCTTCATCGCTTGCTCCAATCATTCTTCCGGAAAAGCAGGCTGACGGCGCAGAGGATCACGCCCGTCACCACCGCCGCGTCCGCCGCGTTGAAAACGTAAAAATCCACGAACAGCAGTTCAAACATATCCCGCACGGACCCCAGCGCCAGCCTGTCCCACAGGTTGCCCAGGGCGCCGCCGGCGATCAGCGAAAGGCCGAACCGCCCCATGCCCGTCACCCGGATATCCCGCAGCAGATAAATGCACAGCGCCGCCAGCGCCAGGGACACCCCGGCGATCAGCAGCGCGTTTCCCTGCATCAGCCCCAGCGCCATGCCGGTGTTCCGGGCGGGCCGCAGGGCGATCACCCTGGGAATGAGCACCGCTTCCGTGTCCGATAAAAATGCCTTTACCGCCCAGTCGGCCGCCAGCGCCGCCAGCCCCGGGCAGATCCACGCCATCCATTTCTTCATCCGTTTCTCATCCGTTTCACTGCAGCCGAAGCTGCACCAATTCTACCACCCGCGCCACGAAATCGCTGATCCCGGGCAGATTCCTTTGGGCCAGGTCCTGCAGGATGTACACCGCGGCCGCGCCCAGCAGCGCGAAGCCCACCATGGTGCCCAGCCCCCGGGCCACTCCCTGCAGGAACGCATCCCGCAGCCGGGCGCGCCTGTCCGTTTCATAGCGCACGTATTCATCCAGCCGCAGCCTTTCCGCGGCGGCGATGAAGCGCTCCATCCTGTCCTGCATTCCGCGTTCCTCCCGGGAATATTGTGCCCCGGGCCAGCTTCATTATAACAGGCGTTCCCCGCCCTTGCAAGCCGAACCCGCGCCGGCCCCCGGGAATATGATATTTTTGTACGGCAGTATTTGACATACAGAAAAAAAACAGGTAAAATAATGATTTGAGATCAACGAGGAGTGACGACCGATGATTGTGACGAAATTTGGCGGAAGTTCCCTGGCCGACGCCGGCCAGTTCAGGAAAGTAAAGCAAATCATGGAAATGGATCACGAGCGCAAGTACGCGGTGCCCAGCGCCCCCGGCAAGCGCGGATCCGGCGACGATAAAGTAACCGATCTGCTCTACGCCTGCCATGCAGCGGCGGCGGAAGGCAAGCCTTTCAAGCATATTCTGGAGCGTATCCGCGCCCGGTTCGAGGAGATCCGCAGCGAACTTGCCCTCCAGGTGGATCTGGACGCGGAATTTGCCCGGATCGAAAAGGATATTGCTTCCGGCGCCTCCCGGGATTACGCCGCCAGCCGGGGCGAATACCTCAACGGCAAGCTGCTGGCCGCTTACCTGGAAATGCCCTTTGTGGACGCCAAAGACGCGGTGCGCTTCGACCGGGACGGGCGGCTGATGGAAGAGGAAACCAACGCGCTCCTGAGCGAAAAGCTGCACAGCCTGGCCCGGGCCGTGGTGCCCGGTTTTTACGGCGCGGATCCCGACGGCAATATCCGCACCTTCTCCCGGGGCGGCAGCGACGTTTCCGGCGCGCTGGTAGCCCGGGCGGTGAACGCCGATATTTACGAGAACTGGACCGACGTGACCGGCTTCCGCATGGCGGACCCCCGCATCGTCCCCGACGCCCAGTATATTTCCACCCTCACCTACCGGGAGCTGCGGGAGCTCTCCTACATGGGCGCCAGCGTCCTGCACGAGGACGCCGTGTTCCCCGTGCGCAAGGCGGGCATCCCCACCAACATCCGCAACACCAACGATCCCAAGCATCCCGGCACCATGATCCGCGCCAACGCGGGCCAGGACAACGCCCACATCATCACCGGCATCGCCGGGCACAAGGGCTTTTCCATCGTATCCGTGGAAAAGGACATGATGAACGCGGAGCTGGGCTTCGGCCGCCGGGTGCTGCAGGCTTTCGAGGAATACGGCATCAGCTTTGAGCACCTGCCCACCGGCATCGACACCATGTGCGTGGTGGTGCACGAAAAAGAGCTGGCCCCCCACAAGGACGAGGTGCTCGCCCGGATTCGGGAGCTGGTCCAGCCGGACACCATCACCGTTTCCGATCATCTGGCCCTCATCGCCACCGTGGGCCGCGGCATGGTCCGCGCCTTCGGCACCGCCGCCCGGCTGTTCACCGCCATTTCCTCCCAGGGCATCTCCATCCGCACCATCGACCAGGGCTCCAGCGAGCTCAACATCATCGTGGGCGTGGACGAGGACGATTTCGAGGTCGCCGTCCGGGCCATCTACGACGCCTTCGTGCGCATGTGATTCCCTCTATTCGGCCCATTCCGGCACGGATCGCTTTGATCCGTGCCGTTTTTTGCGTCTTTTCCGTCTTTTCTATGCTCCCTGTTTTCTCTCCTCCCCGCCTTGACGAATTGGCATGGGATTGATATAATATTTACATATGGGCATATCCTATTATTTTATTTATGGAGGGGTAAAACGATGAACTTTCAGGGAAAAGCAGTGCTGGTTTATTTGGAGGAAGACAACATCCAGCGCGCTTACTTCCGCGTCCGGCCGCTAATGACGCAGGACGGCCCTGTTGGGCCCATGGAAAAGGATTTTCCGGATGAGGGCTGCCTGCGCATCGTGCCGGACCGCAACGAACAGCACACCTTTAAGGACCGTATGCGCTCCCTGTGCGGGCTGTGCGTGGTGGATCTGCGCTTCTTCCAGCCCGACGCCAACAAGATCCGCACCAACAAGAACTACTCTCCCATGCGGGGCGAAATCAACCAATTCATCGTCTATTCCGACGCGGTCCGCGCCCTGCCGGAGGATCTGATCTATCAGGTGGTCACCGAAAACGAATGTGCGGAGGCGAAGACGCCTCTGGTCTTTATCCGCAGCGGCGCCAATATTCAGGGCCCCTTCCGCCGGCAGGACGGCCAGGCTGCCGGCGAAACCCGGCAGCTGCCGCCGGACAGCGCGGAGATCTTTTCCTTGCAGCTGGACGGGCAGGACCTGCTTTTCTACTGGCCTCACGCCGCGGAAGAGCCCCGCGCCGAAGCGCCCGCCGAGGCGGAAAGCGCGCCTGTGCAGCCCGCGCAGCCTGCGCAGGATGCTCCCGCGCCCGCCGCGCCCGTCAGCGCCTACGAGCAGATCCAGGCCATGGACGTGGGGGTCAGCGAAAACGCCAATAAACTGCATGACGATCCCGCGCCGTCCCTGACGCCGCCCCCTGCCGCGAATTCCCAGCAGGACCGTCCTCTGGCCGGCACCCGGCTGTACCAGGCGCCTCAGCGCCCCGCCGCCCAGCGCCGGGCCCACAACCCCCTGATGGAGATCGTGGAGCGGGAGCGCTATGCCGGGCGGTACGAGGCCCCCGGCGCCACCCTGCCCCAGACCGCGGAGCTCAAAAACGTGGACAACCCCGCCGATACCCTCAAGCGCGTATTGCAGAGCCTGTGGCAGACGCCGGAAACCCAGCGCCAGGCCATCGACGTGCTGCTCAGCCAGCCGGGCCTGCGCCAGTCGCTTTCCACCGCGCTGACCCACGAAACCAACGATCTGACCCTGGCCGCCATGCAAAGCCAACTGCAGGAAATGGAGGCGGAGCGCCTCATGACCTTGATGCAGCTGGACGATGCGAAAAAGAACCTCAAGGAAACCCGGGACGACGCCGTGGGCAAGCTGATGAACGCGGAGCAGAGGATGCTGGACGATCTGAAAGCCGCCCAGTCCGCCGCGCAGCAGGGCCTGGACGGCCTGAAAAAGGAGCTGGAGCCGCTCCGGGCCGAGGCGGAGGAAGCCCTTCAGAAGCTGCAGGGCGACCTGTCCGCTTCCCGCCGCCTGATCCTGCCCGCCCTGGGCCAGGACGCGGACAAGACGGAATTGATCCGCCGCGTCAGCGACGCCTTCATCGCCGCCGGGTTCGTGCTGGAGGAGGGCGATGCGGAAGCGCTGCTCACCGCCTATGCCCTGAGCGAAGGCGATATCACCTTCTACGCCGACGCGGAGCCCGACGCCGTCCGCGCCATCCGCACCTTTGCCGCCGCCCTGGGCGTCGCGGCGGAGGACCGGGGGCCCATGGCCGAAGCCGTGATCCTGCCCGGCGGGGACGCGCCGGTGTTCCTGATGGGGTATCAGAATCACGTATCCCCGCTTCTGACCTGCTGCCTCCACGAAGGCGCCGAAGACCGGCGGGAGAATTATTTCACGCCCTCCTTCCCCTGCATTCCCGTGGCGGCGGATCTGAACGCGCTGCCCGGGGCCCTGCCGGCGTATGCGCCCGTGCGGAAAGAAGCGGTGTGCAGGGAAATGATCGCGGAAACGCCCCTGTCCGACGATACGAAAAACGTGATCCTTTCCCTGCGCCGGGCTATGCCCAAATCCCGCCCCCTGCCGCTGGACGCGGTGGAGCAGATGTGCCGCTTCATCGCCTGCACCCAGAACACATTGAAGGGCGGCGTGGCCGAAGCCATCGACCGGGCGGTCTGCCTGTACGCCGCGCCGTACCTGGTGGGCACGGGCAAGCAGATGGAGGCAGTCAGGCCCCTGCTCTCCGCCATGCCCCGGACGTTGAAAGCCCTGAAATCCTGATATGTACGAAGTCATCACCAGCCTGCAGAATCCCCAGGTAAAAACCTGGCGCTCCCTGAACCGTTCCCGGAGCGCCCGGTTGGAAGCCGGCCTGTTTCTGGCCGAAGGGGAGCACATGGCGGGCGAAGCCCTGAAACAGCAGAAAGCCCAGGCGCTCTTGATCGATCAGCGCGCTCTGGACAAATACGACATCCTGGCGGAAAATCCCCGGGGCGCTTCGGTGTATGTCCTCGCGGGCCACGTGATGGAGGCGCTCTCCGACGCCAAATCGCCCCAGGGCGTCATCGCCGTGTGCGCTTACCCCGCCCCTGCCGCGCCCTGCGGCAATCTCATCGCCGCTTTGAACGGCGTGCAGGACCCGGGCAACGTGGGCACGGTGATCCGCACCCTGGACGCCGCGGGCTTTTCCTGCCTGCTGACAGATGAAAAAACCGCGGACCCGTACGGCCCCAAGGCCCTGCGCGCCTCCATGGGCGGCGTGTTCCGGGTGCCCTGCGTGCAATGCCCGTCCCTGCCGGATACGCTGGAAGCGCTCAGGAACAGCGGCTTCGATATCCTGGCCGGGGATCTGCGGGGGGAGGATTTCTTCTCCCGGCGCAAAACCAACGACAAGGTCTGCATCGTGATCGGGAACGAAGGCCAGGGCATTTCCCCCGCCGTCATGGAAAAGGCCACGCTGCGCCTCCGGCTGCCCATTCCCGGCGGCGCGGAATCCCTGAACGCGGCGGTGGCCGCGGGCATCATGATCTACGACGTGCTGCGGGAAAAAATCAACGGATCAGATCCGTTTCGTCTATAAACAAAAACGCATAAATCTAAAGGGAATCCTCCCATCGTGTCGTAATCTGTATTCGTTAAACACTGTATGAAAAGGCGGTGGATGAAATGAAAGCGGTATGCTTCGGTGAAATCATGCTCCGGCTCAATCCGGAAGGGTATCTGCGTTTTCCCCAGGCCAATAAGTTTGAGGCCAGCTACGGCGGCGGCGAAGCCAACGTCACGGTATCCCTGGCCAATTACGGCGATCAGGCGGCCTTCGTCACCGCCGTTCCGGCCCACGAGATCGGCCAGAACGCCGTCAACGCCCTGCGGCAGTACGGCGTGGATACCTCCATGATCCTGCGCCAGGGCCCGCGCCTGGGCATCTATTACTGCGAAAAGGGCGCGTCCCAGCGGGGCAGCAAGGTGATCTACGACCGGGCCGGCTCCTCCGTCGCCCTGTCCAAACGCGGTGATTACGACTGGGAAAAGATCTTCGACGGCGCCACCTGGTTCCACTTCACCGGCATCACCCCCGCTCTGGGCGGCGAACTGCCGGAGATCTGCCTGGACGCGGTGAAAACCGCCAAGGCAAAGGGCCTCACCGTCAGCTGCGACCTCAATTACCGCGGCAAGCTGTGGACCCGGGAGCAGGCCGGCGAAACGATGAAAAAGCTGATGCCCTACGTGGACGTGTGCATCGCCAATGAAGAGGACGCCAAGGACGTGTTCGGCATCGCCGCGGCGAATACCGATATCAATTCCGGCAAGCTGGACCGGGACGGCTACGTTTCCGTGGCGCAGCAGCTGATGGACCGCTTCGGCTTCAAATATGTGGCCATCACCCTCCGGGGCAGCATCTCCGCCTCCGACAACAACTGGAGCGGCATGCTTTACGACGGAAAACAAGCCTATTTCGCCAAGAATTACCTCATCCACATAGTGGACCGGGTGGGCGGCGGCGACAGCTTCGGCGGCGGATTGATCCACGCCATCAACAAATGGCCCGGCGATCTCCAGGCTGTGATCGAATTCGCGGTGGCGGCTTCCTGCCTCAAGCAGACCACCGAATTCGATTTTAACCTGGCCTCCGAAAAGGAAGTGCTGGCCCTGGCGGGCGGCAACGCCTCCGGCCGCGTGCAGCGGTAAAACCGCACAGGGAATATAAAACAATCCGGGGAAATACCATTTTCCCCGGATTGTTTCAGGGTGTCGACAAAGTCGACACCCTGCCATCGAAAGCCCGCTGAAGCAGGCTTTCGATGGTTCGCCCCGCGCTTTCTCATGCGAGAAGCGCGGGTTTCGGACGGCAATCCAAGGATTGCTCGTCCTCAGTCCATCTTCGTCATACTGACCGTTCCTCGGACCGGCAAACCCGGTCCTGCGGATGGTTGATGAAGGGGCCGAAGCCCCTTCATACTACCCCAAAGCACTTTGTCGACATCCTCAACAATCCGGGGAAATACCATTTTCCCCGGATTGTTTCGTTCAGCTTTTTTGCTGTTTTTTCAGTGTATGGCCGCGCCTGTTTTTTCGTTTATTCCGCCGAGGCGGTAAATTCGCCCGCAGCCCCCGCGTCCACCAGGATGGTCTGCCCCGGCAGGATATCGCCGGAAATGAGCTTCCGGGCCACCAGCGTTTCCACCTTGCTTTGCAGCACCCGCTTCATGGGCCGCGCGCCGTAAACGGGATCGTATCCCAGCTCCATCAGCCGATCCATGGCCGCGTCCGTCAGGCGCAGGCTCAGCTGCTTCTCCTTCAGGCGGCTCCGCAGCCGGTTCAGCAGCAGGTCCACAATGGAGCGCACCTGGCCCTTCGTCAGCGGCGTGAACATCACGGTATCGTCGATCCGGTTGAGGAATTCGGGGCGGAAGTGGCTGCGCAGCAAGGCCTGCACGGCCTCCTTCGCCGCGGTATTCAGGTTCCCTTCCCCATCGATGCCCTCCAGGATCTGGGAAGAGCCCAGGTTGCTGGTCATGATCAGGATGGTGTTGCGGAAATCCACGGTGCGGCCCTGGCTGTCGGTCACGCGGCCGTCGTCCAGGATCTGCAAGAGGATATTGAACACGTCCGGGTGCGCCTTTTCCATTTCGTCGAACAGCACCACGGAATAGGGATGCCGCCGCACGGCCTCGGTCAGCTGGCCGCCTTCCTCATAGCCCACGTATCCCGGAGGCGCGCCGATCAGCCGGGAGACGGAGAACTTTTCCATGTACTCGGTCATGTCGATGCGGATCAGGTTCTTTTCATCGTCGAACAGCGCTTCGGCCAGGGTCTTTGCCAGCTCCGTCTTGCCCACACCCGTGGGCCCCAGGAACAGGAAGCTGCCGATGGGCCGGTTCTCGTCCGCCACCCCGGCGCGGGAGCGCAAAATGGCTTCGCTGACCAGGGACACGGCTTCGTCCTGCCCGATGACCCGCTGATGCAGCACGTCCGGCAGCCGCAGCAGCTTCTCCCTTTCGCCCTCCATCAGCTTGCTCACGGGGATCCCCGTCCAACGCGCCACGATCCGGGCGATTTCTTCTTCCGTCACTCTGTCCCGCAGCAGCGTCGCTTCCCCGGCGGGATTCTCCTTCTCAGCGGCGGCCAGCTCTTCCTTCAGCTTGGGCAGCCTGCCGTACTGCAATTCCGCCGCCTTGGTCAGATCGTACCGGCGCTGAGCCTGCTCGATCTGGGCGTTGACCTGCTCGATCTCCTCCCGCAGCTGCTGCACCTTGCCGATCTCATTCTTTTCGTTCTCCCAGCGGCTCTGCATTTCGTTGAACTGGTCGCGCTTTTCCGCCAGTTCTTTGCGCAGGATGTTCAGCCGCTCCTGGGACAGGGGATCCGTTTCCTTTTTCAGCGCAGCTTCCTCGATTTCCAGCTGCATGATGTGCCGGCGCGCCTCGTCCATTTCCGCAGGCATGGAATCCATTTCCGTGCGGATCATGGCGCAGGCCTCGTCCACCAGGTCGATGGCCTTGTCGGGCAGGAACCGGTCGGTGATGTAGCGGTTGGACAGGGTGGCTGCGGCGATGAGGGCCGCGTCCTGGATCTTGACCCCGTGGAACACCTCGTACCGCTCCTTCAGGCCCCGCAGGATGGAAATGGTATCCTCCACCGTGGGTTCGTTCACCATCACGGGCTGGAAGCGGCGCTCCAGGGCCGCGTCCTTTTCCACGTACTTGCGGTACTCGTCCAGGGTGGTGGCGCCGATGCAGTGCAGTTCGCCCCGGGCCAGCATGGGCTTGAGCAGGTTCCCGGCGTCCATGCTGCCTTCGGCCTTGCCCGCGCCCACGATGGTGTGCAGCTCGTCGATGAACAGGATGATCCTGCCCTCGCTTTTCTTGATCTCCGCCAATACCGCTTTCAGCCGCTCTTCAAATTCGCCCCGGAATTTAGCCCCGGCGATCAGGGCGCCCATATCCAGGGAAAAAATGGTGCGTTCCTTCAGGCTGTCGGGCACGTCGCCCCGGACGATCCGCAGCGCCAGGCCCTCGGCGATGGCGGTTTTGCCCACGCCGGGCTCGCCGATGAGCACGGGATTATTCTTGGTTTTCCGGCTCAGGATGCGGATCACGTCCCGGATCTCGCTGTCCCGGCCGATGACGGGATCCAGCTTGCCCTTCCGCGCCAGATCCACCAGGTCGCTGCCGTATTTCGCCAGCGCATCGTAGGTTTCCTCCGGGTTGTCACTGGTGACCCGGGCGGCGCCCCGCACGGAAGACAGCGCCTGCAGGAAGGCGGCCTCGGTGACGTTCAGGCGGCGGAATACTGGAGCTATATCCCTGTCCGCCGTTTTGATCAGCGCCAGGAACAAATGCTCCACGGAAATATATTCGTCCTTCATCCGGTCCGCTTCGTCCTCCGCGCCCCGCAGCGTTTTATCCACGTCCGCGGAAATATACGCTTTCCCCTCCTCCCGGGAAAGGCCCCGCACCTGGGGCAGCTTCTGGAGGATCTTCTCCGTTTCCTGACGCATCAGCTCCACGTCCGCGCCCATTTTGTTCAGCAGCTGCGGGATCAGCCCGTCCTGGGCTCCGATCAGCGCGGAAAGCAGGTGGGCCTGCTCCAGCTGCTGGTGCCCGCGTTCCGATGCGATGCGCTGGGCGTTCTGGATCGCTTCCATGGTTTTCTGCGTAAATTTGCTGTTGCTCATACGATCCCCTCCAATCGGGTAATCATTTCCGAAGGCAAAAGCTGACTTTCTTTGACCTTCTTCTGTATTTTACCACTTTTTTTTCCGCTGTCAAGGGGTTTTCGCAACAATTTCTGCACTTTGGTGAATATCGTCGATCGGAAAATGATTGTATTCAGAAAGAATTTATGTTATGATAGAAGATGTGGAGGTATTTGGGGATGGACGAACGTCTTTTGACGGCGGATACGATCGTATTGGACGTTGGGAATGTGCTGCTTACCTTCGATCCCCCTGCGGTGGCCGGCATTTTGCCCGAAGCATACCGCGGCAGGCTGTACGGCGCGCTGTTCGGGGAGACGCGCCTGTGGAGCAAATTCGATCTGGGGGCGGAATGCAGCGCAGCGGTCGCTCAGGAGGCTGCCCGGGCCGCGGGGCTCCCGGAGCAGAGCGCATGGGTAATGTACCTGCTTGAGCATTTTCCCGAAACCATGCTTCCCCTGCCCCTTTACGGCATGATTCCGGAGCTGAAGGCCCTTGGAAAAAAGCTCTACGCCCTCACCAATTATCCGGAGCCGTCCTTTACCCTCACCTGCGCGCGTTTCCCTCTTTTGGATCTTCTGGACGGCGCAGTGGTATCTTCCCGGGAAAAAACCGTGAAGCCAGATCCCGCCATCTACCGGATCCTGACCGCGCGCTATTCCCTCTCTCCCGCTTCCGCCCTGTTCATCGACGACACCGCCGCCAACGCGGACGCCGCCGCCCGGATGGGGTTCAGAACCTGGCATTACGCCGGAAACGACAGGATTTTCCAATAATATCCCCGATCTGCGGAACAAAACCGTCCGCCGATCCGTCTAAATAAACGGGATACCGTACAGGCACCCATTGGAAGGAAGGATGAAATCATGAAGCAACGCCGTTTGCTCCTGGCCCTGATCGCGATGCTGGCGCTGTTCGCGCTGGTGCTCAGCGGCTGCTATGTCGCGCCAGACGACGTTTCCACCAGTCAGCAGACCGGGGACAACCTGAATTTCCCCACCCTCAATCCGGCCACCGCCGCGCCCACCAGCGCCCCTGCGCCCACGCAGACGCCTTCGGCGCAGCAGCTGCCCACCAACCCCACCTCCACGCCCGACAATGTCACCGTCAACCTGCCTACGGGGGCCATCAATAACTGGACCACCATCGCCCCCCTCGCCACCCAGGCAGGCTCCACCGCCGGCCCCGTGACCCCACCGCCTACCAAAGGCCCCTCGCCCACGCCGCAGGGCTCCCTGAAGCTGGGCTCCACGGGCCAGGAAGTGCGCCAGATCCAGCAGAAGCTGAAGGATCTGGGCTTCCTCAAGGGCAGCGTGGACGGCGATTTCGGCGAAGCCACCGAGAAGGCGGTCAAAGCCTTCCAGAAGCAGTACGGATTGACGGTGGACGGCAAGGTGGGCCAGGAAACCCTGGCGAAGCTGGCCGGCGCCCGCGCCACGGCCAAGCCTGCCGTCACGCCCACGCCCAAGCCCTCGCCCACGCCCTCCTATGCGAATGTATACCTGCGCAAGGGCAATTCCGGCGCCCAGGTGAGGCAGCTGCAGAACCGTCTGATCACCCTGGGCTATCTCCGGGGCAAGGCCACCGGCGAATTTGACGACGCTACGGAATCCGCCGTCATCGCCTTCCAGAACCGCAACACCAGCTATGCCGACGGCGTGGCCGGCCCGGAAACGCTGCGCGCACTGTATTCCTCCAATGCGAAAAAGACTTCTTCCCCTGCCGGCGTCATCGGCACTTCCCTGCGGGAAGGCGACGGCGGCGACGACGTGCGCCTGCTGCAGGAGCGGCTCAAGCGTCTGGGCTATTATTCCGGCAACGTGGACGGCGATTTCGGCGCCGGCACCGTGAACGCGGTCAAGGCCTTCCAGCGCCAGAACGGGCTGACGGCGGACGGCGTGGCCGGCAGCGGCACGCTGAGCCGTCTGTTCTCCTCCAGCGCGAAATCCTATACCGCGCCTTCGCCCACCCCGCGTCCCACCCCCACCAGGAAGCCCACCCCCACCCCGCGGGCCACGTCCACGCCTCTGCCTCCCAATATCTACGTGCTGGTCACGCCCGCGCCCGGCAACGATTACGCCACCCTGCGCCGCGGCATGTACGGCACGCCCGTGCAGCAGATGCAGGAAGAGCTGAAAAAGCAGGGCTTCTACACCGGCGTGACCGACGGTTACTTCGGCGAAGGCACGGAAAACGCCGTCAAGGCGTTCCAGCGGAGCAACGGCCTGTACGTGGACGGCGCGGCCGGCCCGGCTACGCTGCGCGTGCTCTATGAAGGGGATTTCCCCTACGGATCCTGATCCGGATCAGTCCCGGCAGGGGATTATTCCCCTGCCGTTTTCATTTGCAAGTTATTGACATATATGCTATACTGATCCTGTTCCGCCTGATCAACCGGCATTCTCTGCATGCGGCACAGCAGAAAGGAGAGTCCTTTGAAAAGCTTTTCCATTTTTACAGATTCTTCTTCCAATCTCACGCAGGATCTGGCCGAAGAAAACGATATTGCGATCATCCCCTTTCATTGCTATCCCGACGAGCATACCGAGATGGCCTGTTATGAGCCGGGAAAGCCCTTCGACGGCCATGCGTTTTACGAAGCCCTGCGCAAATCCGGCCCCATCCGCACCTCCATGGTGAATTCTTTCCAGTTCACCCAGGCGTTCGAGCCGGTGCTGAAGGCCGGGCAGGATATCCTGTATTTCGCCATGTCCAGCGGCATCAGCGGCACCTGCGCCGCCGCGGTCCAGGCCGCCGAAGCGCTCCAGAAAAAATATCCCGACAGGACCGTCAAGGTGGTGGATACCATCGCCGCTTCCTTGGGCGAAGGCATCTTCCCCCTGAAAGCCGCCGGGATGCGGCGGGAAGGCGCGTCCCTGCAGGAATGCTTCGACTGGGCGGAATATCATAAGCGCCGCCTGTGCCAGTATTTCACGGTGGACGATTTATCCTACCTGCACAAGGGCGGACGCATCTCCGTCCTCACCGCCCGGATCGGCGCCATCGCCAACATCAAGCCCATCCTGAAGGGCGATTCCGAAGGCAGGATCGTCAGCTGCGGAAAAGCCATCGGGCGGAAAAAATCCCTCCAGGCCCTGGCCGCCCTGTTTGCCAAGGAAGCCGTGTACGATCCCGACGAGATCGTGGCCATCTCCCACAGCGACAGCGAAGCGGACGCCAATTATCTGGCCGATCTGCTGCGGAAATCCCGGGATTTCAAGGACATCCTGATCCGCTGTTACGAGCCCTGCACCGGCTCCCACGCCGGGCCGGGCGCGGTGGCGCTGTTCTTCTTCGCCCCCGAACAGATCAAATAACCCCCCTTTGATCCCATCATGCAGGCCGGGCCTGCATTTTTTATTGCAGATACAGGAACATGTATTCCCTTTTCCGTTTCTTTTCTTTGCCGCTTCCTGTCGATCCCCGTCCTCTCCCCTGTCGAATTCCAGCGAAGCAACGGTAGATCACCCGCTTTTCATTCTTTTGGTATTCATTTTATTGTATTTTCAATTCTTTTCGTTATAATTGTAATCGTTCTGTTCAAGCACACCGCGGATGCTGGAGAACGGTGCCGGGATCTGCCCCAGCCCGAGCCGAAAAATCGAAAGGAAGCGAATCCCATGAATAAAATCCGGGTATTGATCGTAGACGACAATGAAGAATTACGGCTGACCATGGCGCAATACCTGCGTCAGCAGCAGGAGATCGACGTAGTGGGCGAAGCGTCCAACGGCATGGACGCGCTCAAACAGGTGCGGGAAAAGAAAGCGGACGTGATGCTGCTGGATATGATCATGCCGGCCCTGGATGGGTTCGGGGTGCTGACGCAGCTGCAGCGCCTCAGCGCCGATCAGCGGCCTTACGTCATTGCAGTCACAGCTCTGGGCCGGGATGATTTCATCCGCCGCGCGGTGGATCTGGGCGCGGTATACTACATGATCAAGCCCATCGACCTGCCCGTTTTGCTCGACAGAATCCGGGAGGTCGCCCGGGGCGGCCTGCCGGACAGCCCGCCGTCTGCTGCGCTGGGCGGTCCCGCCCTTTCCCTGGACGACCGGCTCAGCAACCTGTTCCTGGGCATGGGCATCCCCGCCCACATCAAAGGCTATCAGTATCTGCGGGAGGCCATCAAGCAGGTGATCGCCAACCCCGGCATGATCAACGGGATCACCAAGGAGCTTTACCCCGCCATCGCCCACCGCTTCGGCACTTCCTCCAGCAAGGTGGAGCGCGCCATCCGCCACGCCATCGAGGTCGCCTGGAGCCGCGGACGGGTGGACACGCTGAACAAGGCTTTCGGCTGCAGCGTCGCCCAGCCGGACGATAAGCCCACCAACGGCGAATTCATCGCCCTGATGGCGGATAAGCTGTCCCTGGAGCGCAGCGCGTGACCCTCCTCACCATACAAACAAAACCGCCGTCCCGGAAAAGTAACGGCGGTTTCAGACTATCGACAAAGTGCCTTAGGGTAGTATGAAGGGGCCGCAGCCCCTTCATCAACCATCCGCAGGACCGGGTTCGCCGGTCCGAGGAGCGGTCCTTGACCGCTTCCTCTATCAATTTATGGCCGTAAAAAGAGCATCTCCGGGCATACTTGCTCGGAGATGCTTTTTTTACAATAAATTGATGTGTCGAAGGAAAGGACGGTTTTTCGGCCTTTCCTTCGCAGGGTGTCGACTTTGTCGACACCCTGAAACCGCCGTCCCGGAAACGGAACGGCGGTTTTCTTATTTTTCTGCTTATTTGCCCAGGCCCAGGAATTTCTTGATCTTATCCAGCAATCCGCCCTTCTTCGTCAGATCGCCCAGATTCAGCTTGCTCATGACCAGCTTGATGATGCTCTGCACGATATTGTCATCCAGCTTGATGCCCAGCAGGTCGGTGACGGTCTTGGTAGGATCGGATTTGAACTTGGAGATCATTTCATTGTTGCCGGTGAGCTTGGATACCACTTGCTCCGCATATTTGCTGATATCTTCGGACATTATTTCTGCTCCTCCATTTCTTCCTTGGATTCAGACGCGTTCTTCCGGACGGATTCGATGCCGTTCAGGCAGCTCTTCAGGGCGGTATACCCTTCGGACGCGCAAATGTTCTGCCCGTTCTTCGCCTTCAGGCGGAAGCGGAATTCCCCGGCATTGTCCGTATACACTTCAAATTTCGGATGCTTCTGCACCTGGTAGCCTTCTTTTGTCTGGTCCTCCAAATTGGCGGCAGAGGCATTCCTGCGCACGGAATCAATGCCGGCCCGGCAGGTCTTGAGGCTCTTATACATCTGGGACGTGGCGATGGTTTCGCCGTTTCCCGCTTTCAGGCGGAAGCTGTATTTTCCGTTCTTTTCCCGAATGGTAAACTTGCCCATGTGATAACGCTCCCTTCGTTTTTTTATATTGTAACAATGTTTCGCCAAAAATTCAATAATATTTCCAAATTTTTATCAAAAAATACATGCCGCCAGCATTTCCCCCGGCCTTTTTTCTCTCCTGATTTTACAGTTTCCGCGTGTCCTCCGCATTGACAATCCGGGTGGATTGGATTATGATGGAATATGGAATTTTGTGATCTGGAGGCTGTCTGTATGCGTACGCTGCTTCGGAACGGGCTGATCTTTTTTCTGCTGATCCTCGCGCTGCTTCCACTTGCCGTGCTTTCCGCTTCCGCGGAGGGAACCGGCCGGGTGGAAGGCACCGTCTGGCTGGACCGGACGCTGGACGGGCTGTTCGTTAACGAACGGGGCATCGAAGACGTCAGGCTGACGCTGCAAAAAAGCACCGGAGGAGAAAAGCCCGCCATTGCCGGCAATAAATCCACCAACAAGGACGGATTTTATTTCTTCGACGGCCTGGAGGACGGCGAATACCGCCTGGTGATCGAGCTGCCCAAAGACTGCAGCTTCACCATTCACGGCCTGGACAGCCAGGCCCTGCCCGCCCAGGGCCGCTACAGCTACACCGATTATTTCACCGTTTCCGGCGGAAAGGTGCAGACGGTCAACGTGGGCGCCACCTTCGGCCGCTGCTCCGCCTCCTTTATCGCATTTGAAGACGAAAACCTGAACTCCGGCCGCATGTCCAGCGAAGCGCTGATCCGCAACGTCGGGGTGGAATTGATCTATCCCTTCGACGGGCGGGAATACGTGGTGGCCACCGCCGTCACGGACAAGCAGGGCCAGGCGGTGTTCCTGGAACTCACCCCCAACGTCACCTATTTCGTCCGGGCCTCCCTGCCCGAAAACCTGGTGATCGGCCCCATGGGCGAAAAGATCAGCACCTACTATAACTGCTTCCATCCCGATGAAGCGGGCGGCGGCTATTCCGATCCCTTCGTCCTGCGGCCCCGGGAATCCATCGGTATGGGCATCGGCCTGGTGCGCACCGGTTCCCTGACCGGCACCGCCTGGTACGATGAAAACAACAACGGCCTCTGGGACGCTCAGGAGCGCGGCCTCACCGAAGCGGCGATCACCCTCCGGTCCGATTCCCTTGGCCTGAGCAGAAAAACCCAGCCCGACGCTGCCGGCAATTATTCGTTTACCGGCCTGCAGCCCGGGGATTACAAGCTGGAATTCGTCCTTCCCGAAGGCATGATCTTCACCTACCCCGGCGAATCCCTCCTGTCCGACATCGCTTCCAAAGGCAGCTTCGGCGTATCGGTGCTGGTGGACGTCACCACCCCCGTTTCCCAGGTGGGCGCCATGCCCGCCTGCACGCTGGACCTGGCCCTTTATGAAGACAAGAACCTGAACGGCGCCTGGGACGAGGGCGAGCCCGGTCTTCCCGGCGCTTCCGTTACCGCCAGTCAGGCGGGCAAAGCGGTGGAAAACCTGATCTCCGATCCGGACGGCAAGGTGCACTTCAACGCCCTGCGGGGCGGGGACGCCGTGATTTCTCTTTCCCTTCCCGACGGCTTCCTGCTGACGCCGGATGAGAGCGCCCTCTTTGCGTTCACCGGCGCCCAGAGCACCGCCGACGCCACCGTGACGCTGAGCAGCACGGAGGAGCTCCCCCTGCTCTCCGCCGCCGTCACCCAGGCCGCCGCCATCCGCGGCATCCTGTTTGAAGATCCCGTCAACCTGGGGCTGTATCAGGAGGATTATCCCCTCCTGTCCGGTTTCACGGTGCAGGCCGTGGATGAAGACGGCACCGTGGCAGCCTCCGCTTCCACGGAGGACGGCGCGTACACCCTCTATCCCCTGCTCCCGGGCTTCTATACCGTCCGGTTCCTCCTCAACGACCCGTACGTGGCCGCGCCTTATGCCGCGGACGAAGCCCCGACCGGCAGCAGCGTCATGACCCAGACCCCCGAATACGGGGAAACCGATCCCCTCTCCCTGGACCCCGGCCAGCTGGTGTCCGATGTGAACGGCGCGGTGTTCCGGGCCGGCACGGTGGACGGCGTGGTGGCCCTGGAGGGGGCCGAGGGCGGCCTCAGCGGCGTCACGGTGACGCTGCTGGATACGTCGGGCCAGAGCGTGTCTGATTTCTCCTACGGCGTTACGGACGATTCCGGCGCGTTCCTGATCAAGGGCGTGCTGCCCGGCACCTATCAGCTTTCCTACGCCCTGCCCGAAAACGGCGCGTTCACCCAGCCCATGACCGAAGAAATGACCTGCCTGAGCGATTCCTTCACCGCGGAAAGCGGATCCGAGATCCATATGCCGGAGCTGCGGGGCGTCTATACGTCCGAGCTGTCCGGCCCCGTCCTTTCCGACGTGGAGGAGCCCATTCCCGTCCGCCTGACGCTCACCTCCCAGGCCACGGGCGAAACGCTTCAGCAGGAAGTGCACGGCGGAGAAAGCTATCGCTTCGCGCACCTGCGCCCCGGCGTGTACACCGTGCAGGCGGAGCTTCCGGAAGGCATGGTGTTCGGCGAAAGCGTGGAGGGGCTGTTCTCCATGATCCCCGACCGCACCGCCTCCATGGAACTGGATTTCCCCATGGGCGTAAACCGCCTGAACGCCGGGCTGCGCGCCGCCGTTCCGGTGGATCTGCGCGGCGTGGTTTATCTGGACGCCGACAGCTCCGCCACCCTGGACGACGACGAATCCGGCGCGGAGGGCCGCACGCTGTATCTGAGCGGCCACGATCTTTCCTTCACCCAGACCACCGACGGCGAAGGCCGCTTTGCCTTTGAGCAGCTGCCTCCCGGCGAATATACCCTGTCCGTCCCGCTGGAGGATAACGAGATCCTGGTGGGCGTCTCCCACCAGGCGGATCAGTCCTGGGCTCTGTCCGTGCAGGCGGAAGCCGGGACGAATCTGGAGATCCCCCTGCTGCAGTACGCAAGGGTGGAGGGCGCCGTATGGAACATGGACAGCAGCCTCGCTCAGGTGGGCGGCATCTCCGTGGTGCTGTCCGACGGCAGCGGCACCAAGTTAGACGTCCAGGAAACGGATGAAACCGGCGCTTTCGCTTTTGACGGCCTGCTGCCCGGCAGTTACTCCCTCTCCGCCAAGCTGCCGGAGGGATACCTCTTCGCCCGCAGCCAGGACGCCGTCGCCCGGGCCAGCTTCGTTCAAAGCCAGCCCGACGGGTCCAGCGTGTCCCTTCCCTTTGACGTGGCCATGGGCGACACCGTCACCGGCACGGACATCGGCATGGGCGCCATGGGCCAGCTGGGCGACCGGGCCTGGCTGGACGAAAACGGGAACGGCCTGCAGGATCTGGGCGAGCCAGACATGCCCGGCATCGTGATCGAGCTGTATCAGCACGGCGAATTCGCCGCCTCCGCCGTTACGGACGTATACGGGCGCTACCTGTTCACCGATCTGTATCCCGGCGAATACGAAATGCGCGTCACGTTGCACAAAGAGCTCAAGCCCACCGTGCAGAATGCCGACTTCCCCCTGCTCAACAGCGTGCTGCCCCAGCAGGCGGGCGAAACCGTCACCGTGCAGGGCGTCGTGGTGCCCAGCGGCAGCCATAACCTGCACTGCGATCTGGGCTTCCAGCTGGTGAAGAAGGGCGTCTATCCCGCCGCCATGGATACCATCCCCGTAAAAGACTGGCGGCCGTACAGCGAACGCTGACGAAAAGCCAGACGGCGATGGCAGCCGAATCGATCAAAACGGAAAAGCAGCAGGCGCGCTCCCTGTGGGGAACACGCCTGCTTTTATTGCTCTGCGCGGTTTTTCTGGGCGCGGCGGCCGGGTATTGCGGGATCGAGTATCTGCTTTCCCTCCGCAGGCCCGTTTCCGTCCTTTCCGCGGAGCCCGCCCGGGCGTTGCCGGCAAATCCGGAGGAAACGCCCCGGATGAACGTGAACGAAGCCGGGGTCCCGGAACTGCAGCAGGCCCGGGGCATCGGCCCCGCCCTGGCCCAGGCCATCGTGGATTACCGGGAAAAATTGGGCGGCTTCTATTACCTGGAAGAGCTCATGGACGTGAGCGGCATCGGAAGCGAGCGCTTCTCTGCCCTCAGGGAGCTGTTTTCCTGCCCGGAGGAATGAGGCTTTTCTTGATCCGGATTTTCATTTCGGTCCATTCCCCGTCCTCCCGGATCTCCAGAACAGCGTTCATTCCGGTGTCCTGCATCTGCCTGACCACGCTTTTGACGGCGTTCACATAGAGCCGCGGATCCCTTGCCAGGGAGATCACCTTCCTTTCGGGCGGCGGCACGGGAAGCCTTTTCTGCATTCGCATGACCAGCGCTTCCGTTTCCCGGACGGTCAGATGCTGCTGCGCCGCCAGCTGCGCAGCCCTTGCCCGGGCTGGCCCGTCCGGCAGGGAGAGCAGCGCCCGCGCGTGGCGTTCGCTCAATCCCTCTTCAAACAGATACCGGCGGATTTCCGGGGACAGGCGCAGCAGCCGCAGTTTATTGGCCACGCCGGATGGGCTTCTGCCGATGCGCCGGGCCAGAGCGTCCTGGGTCATGCCCCTTTTGATCAGATCGGCGTAGGCCTCCGCCTCTTCAAAATAATGCAGGTTTTCCCTCTGCAGGTTTTCGATCAGCGCCATTTCGGCGCTTTCTTTGTCTGTGGCGGGCAGGATGAAAGCGTCGATATGGGTGCATCCCAGGATCTGGCAGGCCCGGAAGCGCCTTTCTCCCATGATGATCTCATATCCGCCCTCCGTTTCCCGTACGGTAATGGGCTGCAGCAGCCCGTGCTGCCGGATGGAGGATGCCAATTCCAGCAGCGCCATTTCCCCGAATTCCTTCCGGGGCTGACCGGGATTGGGCCGGATCCTGTCCATCTCCAGCGAGCATACCGCCCGCCCCGGCGTTTCCCGCGTCTCCTTCAGTACGCTCATTCTTTTTCCTCCTTGGCAGCTCTGTCCATCCTGCGAATCGAGCGCGGCCCGTCTTCCCTTGCGCCCTCCCCCAGGCATCCGGGCAGGCGCGCCGCGCTCTTGCCTTTCCACTTCTGCGTACAGAAAGAAACCTCCTGCCGCGTTCCTCTGCGCGTCAGGAGGTTTCATATGCCGTGATTCGCGGTTTTTTTCTCGTTTCACTGTCAGGTTTTCGTTTTTTTCAGCGGACGCTTGGCGGGGATGCCGTTTTTCCGCGGATACTGGGGAACGGTTTTTTCCCATTTCCGGATCACCGCCAGGGTGTGCCGCGTATCATCCGGGCCGATTTCGGCGATCCTCTCTATTCTGCCTCCCAGCAGCATTGCCGCCGCTTCCCCGTCCTCCATTTCTTCCCGGACGCCCGGGCCCTTCCAGCAAATCGCCGCGCCGCCCACCTTCACCAACGGCAGCAGGTATTCGCACAGCAGGTTCAGCGGAGCCACCGCCCGGGCCGCCGCCCGGTCGAACTGTTCCCGGTACCGCCCGTCCTGGCCCGCGATCTCCGCCCGGGACTGCAGGACCTCCACGTTCTCAAGGCCCAGCGCTTCCTTCACTGCCGTCAGAAACCCGCAGCGCTTCCCCTGGGCCTCCAGCAGCGTCAGCTTCAGATCCGGCCTGGCGATGGCCAGCGGCAGCCCGGGAAAGCCCGCGCCGCTGCCTACGTCGACGATCCGGGCGCCTTGAGGAAACAGCTCCTTTTCCCGCAGCGGCAGCAGGGAATCCAGAAAATGCCGCCGCACCGTGTCCTGCTCGGATACGTTGGTCAGGTCCATCCTGGTGTTCCAGTCCAAGAGCATGTCCCGGTACCGGCCCATCAGCGCCAGCCTGTCCTCCGGTATCCGGATCCCCGCCGCATCCAGCGTCCGCCGCAGCTCCTCCATGTCAGCTTCCTTTCCCGATGGCCATTATCCGCAGCATCACCGTTTCCAGCGATCCCGCCTCCGCCATCTGCCCGCTTTTTACCTGGTATTCCATATCCAGGCACCACTGCGCCATGTCCCCCAGCTGCTCCAGGGTGTAGGCCCGGGCCATCTCCAGATTCCTGCGCACCGCAAAGGGCGGGATGCCCGCTTTCCCGGCGATCTGCCCCTGCTGCATCCCGGCGGCGGCCATCGCCCTGACGGACCGAAGCAGCCTGCACTGCCTTCCCAGCAGGGACAGAAGCATCAGCCTGTCCTCGCCGTCCCGAAGCAGGGCGGAAAGCATGTTCATCGCTTTGGTCCCCTGGCCGCCCAGCAGCGCGTCCGTCATATCGTAGATCCTGTACTCGGTAGATTTCACGCAGATATCGGCGATATCCTTTTCCGTGATCTCCTCCCGGTCCCCCGCGCAGGCGCACAGCTTGCCCAGCTCCTGGTACAAAAGCGTCAGGTTCCGCCCGGCGGAAAACCACAGCCGCTGGCACGCGCCCAGGCTGATTTTTTTCCCTTCCTTTTTCAGCGTCGAGGCGATCCACTGGGCCAGCTCCCTGTCCTCCAGGGGATCGAAGGACACCGTAACGGCCTTTTTTTTCAGCGCCTGATACAGCTTTTTCCGTCCGTCCGCCTTTCCCCGCAGGAAAAACACCATGCACACCGTGTCCGGCAGCCGATCCAGGTATTCGTTCAGCCGCTTCACCGCCTCATCCTCGTCGTAATCCTTGGCTTTGCCGGCGAGCAGCATGGCGCTGTCCCGGATCTCCAGAAAACGCCTGTCGCTCATGAAGGGCAGCGTTTCCGCCGCAGCGATCAGTTCGTCCGGCGCCGGATCCGTCAGGCGGGTGTCGTTCATGGCCGCAAAATCTCCCCCCGCGATCTTGTGCCGCAGGGTCCGAAGGGCGGTTTCCTTGATGAACTCTTCTTCTCCCTCAAACAGATAGCACCGGGCAATTTCGCCTCTTTTAACGGCGGCGAACAGTTCCGAATGATTCATTGCAACTCCTCAAGAAACGTCGTGATCTGCGCATTTCCCTTCCGGCAGCGGACGGATACCGCCCCGGTTTTCCCCGTAATGAACGTTTTCGCTCCCGCGGCCGCCAGCCTTTCCAGCGTATCGGGATGGGGCAGCCTTACGTCCCGGCCGCTGGCGGAAACGATGGCGATCCGCGCTTCCACAGTCTCAAGGAAGCCGGAAAGGGTGCTGCTTTTGCTGCCGTGGTGCGCCACCTTCAGGATGTCCGCGTCCCGGGCGGCGTACCCTTCGTACTCTCCCGGCATGTCGCTGCAGTACAGCAGCTTCACGCCGTCCAGATCCCACAGCATGGTCATGGAATACCGGTTGGCATCCTGCCCAGGGCGCACCCGGCCATGCTCGGGCCACAGCACGGTCATTTCCGTCCGCCCGGTGCGTATTTCGTCCCCGGCGGCCAGGTGCTCAATGGGCACGCCCATGCCCCGCAGCTCTTCCAGCAGCGAAAGGGCCTGTCCGTCCGCTTCCTGCTCTTCCGCGCCCTCCGGCAAATACACCGCGCCGATGGGCACCCGCTCATCCATCAGCTGCCTTAATCCTCCGCAGTGATCCATGTGCAGATGCGTCAGGATCAGCCGATCCGCCTTCCTGCCCTCCGAAAGCAGAAACGCCGCGGTATCCCCGCCGTAGTCCCCGGCATCGATCACCGCCGTTTCGGGCCCGTCCAGGATCAGGGCGCTGTCCGCCTGGCCCACGGAAAGCTGCACGTACCGCACGTCCCGGCATACCGTCAGCCGCCAAACGCCGAACGCCGCGCACAGGATCAGCGCCGCCGCGGCCGCCTTTCGCTTTCCGGGCCATACGGTGTAACGCGTAGCCAGCAGCGCGGCGCATACCAGGGCGATCACGCAGTACCAGGGCAGGGCCGGCACCCTCACCGTGGCGAAGGGCAAGTTGCCCGCCGCCTTCACCGCCTCCGTGATCCAGGCGGACGCCATTCCCAGCGGCGCGCCCAGCCATTGCCCCGCCTGCAGCCATACGCAGCCCACGGCGAACACCGCCAGATACGCGGGGATCAGCACGCCGAACAGCGCGCACACCAGCGGGTTGATGAACAGCCCGATCAGGGACAGCCGGTGAAAGATCTGGGCGGTGGGGAGCGCCGCGCCCAGGGTGGCCGCCAGGCTGACGCCGGCGTATTCCCGCGGGATCCGCGGCCATTTCCTCTCCATCCAGGGTAGGATCAGCTCGATCCCCAGCACCGCGCAGAAGGAAAGCTGGAATCCCGCCGAAAACAGATCCAGCGGGCGGAAAAGGAGGATCAGCAGAAACGCGGCGGACAGGGCGGTGAGCCTGTCACCGGCCCGGCGGACCAGCCGCCGGACGCCGGCAATCAGCAGCAGGACAGACGCCCGCACCACCGGCGCGGGAAAGTCCAGCACCGCGCTGTATAGCAGCAGGAACCCCGCCAGCACCCCGAACCGCGCCCGGGGTGAAAGCAAGCGCCGCAGCGGCAGCATCAGCACCGCCGCCAGCAGCGCCACGTGCAACCCGGATACCGTCAGGATGTGGGCGGCGCCCGCATCGGTAAAGCCCCGCACCGTCTCCCGGGGCAAATCGTTCTTCTCCCCGATGAGCAGCGCCTTGGCCAGATCGCTCCCCGCGCCGAACACTGCGTCCAGCCGCCGGATGACCGCCTGCCGCGCCCGGTAAAGCAGCGAAGCCGCGCCGCGGCCCGGATGCCCGTCCACCGTCAGATCGCCGTTCCCGGAAACTCCCGCCGCCGCCCCGTGCTGCATCAGAAACATCCTGAAATCGAAGCCGTAAGGGTTTTCCTGCCCCCGGGGATGATACAGCGTGCCCTCAAAGCGCACTTGGTCCCCCTCCCGGGGCAGCGCTTCCGTTTCCTCCCTGGGCCTGTACGTCCAGTATACCTTGGAAAGCCGCTCTTCGCCCTCCGGCCCGGACAGCGTTACGCCGGTCAGATACCCCGCCGCCGTGCCGTCCTCCCGCAAGGTCATGTCCGCCGTCAGGACGCCCGTTACGGTATATTTGCCCTCCGGGGGCAATGCCGGGTGCAACGCCGCGCCGGACGCAAGCACGCCCAGGCACAGCATCGCTCCCATCACGCCAATAATTCGTCTTCGTCCGATCCGGGGCAGCAGCGCCGCCGCGATCAGGCATACCGCAAATCCCGCGGTGTATACCGCCGGATGCCAGGGCAGACGCGCGCCCGCTCCGATCCCGGCCCCGTACGCCGCCGCGATGGCGGCCAGCGGCCTTTGGTGATGAAACGGGCGCACCTTCACAGTGCGATCACCTCTCCCGCCTGCACGGCGCAGGCATCCGGGAAAAGCGCGCGGGCTTCCTGTTCCAGGGAAGACGGTTCATGCCGCACCGGGAGATGGGTGAGCAGCAGCCGCTTCGCCTTGGCCTCCAGCGCCAGCCTTGCCGCCCCCGCCGCGCTCAGGTGGGGCTTTTGTTCCGTCCATTCGCTTTCCAGGAACGCCGCGTCCGCCAGCAGCACGTCGGCGTCAGCGGCAAACTGCGCAAGCCCCGGGCAGGTATTCGTATCCCCGGTGAACACCAGCGTTTTTTCCCCGTCCGTGATCCGCAGGGCCCGGCAGGGCACCGGATGCCGCACCGGGAACGCCGTGACGGTCAAGCCCCCAATCCGCAATGCTTCCGGGTACGGCGATGCCCGGTAGGCGCTCTCCTCCAGAACAGACCGGAGTTTGGATTGATCCTCCCCGGGCAGATACAAGGGCAGTTCCTTCCCGGCGATTTCCAGGTAATACCGCATCACCAGCAGGTCCGCCGCATGGTCGAAATGCAGATGCGTCAGCAAAACCGCCGAAAGGGACGCCGGATCGCATTTCTGCATCAGCCGGCCAAGCACGCCGCTGCCGCAGTCCATCAGCAGCCTCGTTTCCCCGCTTTCCACCAGATAGCCGCTGGTAGTCCCGCCGGCGCAGGGATAAGGCCCGTGGCATCCAAGCACATGTAACCGCATACATTGATCCCCTTTACGTTCCGATCTCGAATTTCCGGCTCACCCGATCCCGCCAGGCGACGCCCAGGCCGATGTCTTCGTTGAGCCGCACGCCCGCCTGGGACAGCCGGCGCACCGCCGTATCCAGCGCCAGCTCCGGCGTGTTGTTTTCCCCGCTCAGATGCCCCAGCAGCACCTGCCGCACCCCGGATTCGCACAGCGCAAGCAGCGCTTCGGCGCTGTCGCCGTTGGAAAGATGCCCGCGGCTGCCCAGGATGCGCTGCTTGAGCTGCAGGGGATAATGGGGATTGCGCCGCAGCATGTCCGGGTCGTGGTTGCTTTCCAGCAGCAGCACTTCGGTGCCCGCCAGGGTCCTGAGGATCTGCTTGGTCATGTGCCCGATATCCGTGGCCGTAGCCACGCTGTGGGCCGCGCAGAACACCCGGTAGCCCACCGGCTCCGCCGCGTCATGGGGAATGGCGAAGGGCAGCAGGGCCAGATCGCCGATGTAAAAATCCTCGCCGGTCTGCACGATCCTGCGGCAGCCGGGCGGGATATCCCCCACGCTGCGGGCCATGCCGTTCCAGGTGCCTTCGTTGGCGTATACGGGAATATGGTATTTCCGGCTCAGGATGCCCACGCCCTTGACGTGGTCGCTGTGCTCGTGGGTCACGGCGATGCCGCTGAGCATTTCCGGCAGCACGCCGATCTCCCTGAGCGCGTTTTCGATGCTGCGCCCGGCCATGCCGGCGTCGATCAGGATGCGGGTGTCCCCTCCGGAGATATACAGCGCGTTCCCGCTGCTCCCGCTGAACAGCGGGCAGAATGTCAGTTTCATGCCTGCGCCTTTCCGATCCTCAAAGCAGATTTCCCCTTCATTATAATCAAATCCGCATTTTTTGGCAAGGCGCGCTACTGGCTTCTGCGGTATACCACCGCCGAAACCGCCAGGCACACCTTCCCCGCCCCGGCCTCTTTCAGCGCCCGGGCGCAGTCTGCGGCGGTGCTGCCGCTGGTGCGCACGTCGTCCACCAGCAAGATCCGCTTTCCCGTCAGGTCCTCTCCGCAGGAAAAGGCTCCCGCCACGTTCTTCTGCCTTTTGCCGAAGGGCATCCTGCTCTGTGGCTTCACGTACCGATCCCGCCGCAGTACATCCCGGACGGGGATGCCCGTCCGGCGCGAGATCTCCGCGCCCAGCAGCAGCGCCTGGTTGAACCCCCGCCGCCGCAGCCTGCGCGGATGCAGCGGCACGGGCACGATCCAGTCAAAATCCGTATCCCGCAGGGCGTCAGCCGTTTCCCGCCCCAGCAGCGTCCCCGCCTCGCCGCAGGAATGAAACTTGAACGCGTGCACCAGCCGCCGCGCCTCCGCCTGATACCGGTAGGGAGCGTAAACGGCGCCCACGTCCCGCATGGCGGGAGATTTGCAAAAGGCGCACCTTTCTCCCTTTTTCACCGGCGACAGGCATTTCTCGCAGGCCGAGGTCGGCACCCGCAGCTCTTCCAGGCGTCCCCTGCACTTATCGCACAGGCCGTCCTCCTCATCCGCCCGCCGGGGATCGCCGCAGCACAGGCAGCAGGCGCCCCGGGGAAACAGCCCATCCGCCGCCCAGCTGCCGATCCGCCGGAGCATTTTTCTCATCCCGCCGCCCATTTTTTCTCAACTCCCCTCCCCGGATTATAGCACCGCGCAGCAAATCTGTAAATTCCCGCGAAACGCGCAGGAAACCCACGGTATTCCGGTCATTTTTTCTTGACACCGAAGTACAAAAAATGTACAATAAATTGTATACAACCAAGGATGAGGAGGATGTTCATGGCTTATCAGACCTTCGATCCCGGCCTGGAAAACCGCCCGATCCGGGACATTGCCTATGAGCAGCTCAAGCACGCCATTATCACCGGCCAGATCCCCGCCGGCAGCCGCATCGTGGAAACGGTGTACGCGGACCAGCTGCACATCAGCCGCACGCCCCTGCGGGAAGCGCTGCGCAAGCTGGAACGGGACGGCCTGGTGGAATACGTGCTGCACCGGGGCGTGGTGGTCCGCGCCTTCACCATCGACGATATCGACGAGATCTTCACCATCCGCAACGCCATGATGATGCTGATCCTGCCCTCCGTGGTGGAAAACGTGACGGACGAGGCCCTCGCCCGGCTGCGGGAGATCCTCAAGGAAATGGACGTGGCCCAGGAGAAGGCCGACGCGGACGCGCTGGCGGTGCTGAACCGGGAGTTCCACGGCAGCATCGAGCACCTGTCCGATAAGCTGCGCATCCTGCGGGTCATCGACAGCCAGGAGGAATACATCAAGCGCTTCTCCGCCCTGGCCATCGCCAGCGTGGTGCGCCGCTCCAACGCCCACCAGGAGCATCACCAGATGGTGGCGCTGCTGGAGAACCGGGACCTGGAAGGGCTCAAGAAACTGATGCACCATCACCTGGAGGAGAGCAAGGAAACCTGCCTTGCCGCCGTCCGGGAAAAGCATTACAGCTGATGGGAGGGCTTTATGGAAAGCACGTGGGATCTGTCCGTCCTGTACCGGGGGTTTGACGACCCGGAAATCGAAAAGGATTTTGCCCGGCTGAAGGAATGCTGCGGGCAGATGAAAGCCGTCTTTGCCGGCGATCCGCTCCCGGCGCTGGAAAACGCCGTGGACATTATGGAGGAAATCTATCGCCTTTCCTCTTCCCTGGGCAGCTTCGCCGGCCTCACCCTGGCCGCCGACGCCGCCTGCGAGCCCGCCCAGCAGCTCATGGACCGGCTGATGGTCTTTTCCGTGCAGATTTCTCTGGTCTCCTCGGAAATGACCCGCTATATCGGCGGACTTCAGGACCTGGAAAGCCTGATCGCCGGCAGCGAAAAGCTGCGCCGGGTGGATTTCATGCTGCGGCGCAGCCGGGAGGAAGCAAGGCATCTGATGGCCCCGGAGATCGAGGAATGGATGCTGAAAATGTCCCTGTCCGGGGGCGAGGCGTTCTCTACCCTCCGGGACAAGCTGGACGCCACCGTCACCGTGGATTACCGGGGCGAAAAGCTGCCCCTTTCCGCCGTCCGCAGCAAGGCTTACGATCCCGATCCCCAGGTGCGCAAGGACGCCTACGAAGCGGAGATCGCCGCCTACCCCAAAATCGAGATCCCCATGGCTGCCTGCCTGAACGGCGTCAAGGGCGAAGCGCTGACCATGGCCGAGGCCATGCACTTTGATTCCGTGCTGGACCGGTCCCTCTTCAACAACAACATGGACCGGGAGACCCTGGACGCCATGCTCGGCGCCATCCGGGAATCCCTGCCGGCCTTCCGGCGCTACCTGCGCAAGAAAGGCGAGATCCTGGGCCACAAAAACGGCCTGCCCTTCTATGATCTGTTCGCTCCCATCGCCCCCAAGGGCTATACTCCCAAAACCTACACCATCGAAGAGGCCCGGGAAAAGCTGCTGACCGAAATGGGCAAGTTCACCCCGGACATGGCGGCCTTCATGGACCACGCCTTCCGGAACCGCTGGATCGACGTCTATCCCCGGGAGGGCAAAAGCGGCGGCGCTTTCTGCGCCGGGCTGCACCACCTGGACCAGAGCCGGGTGCTCACCAATTTTGCCGGCTCTTTCTCCGACGTGAGCACCCTGGCCCACGAGCTGGGCCACGCCTGGCACAACCGCTGCATGGCCGGCCTGCCCGCCTGCATGACCGATACACCCATGCCCCTGGCGGAAACCGCTTCCATTTTCAACGAGACGCTGCTGGCGGAAGCGGCCATGGCCCAGGCCGGGAAGGAAGAACAATTCTCCCTGCTGGAAGGCCGCCTGATGGAGATCACCCAGGTGATCGTGGATATTTACAGCCGGTATCTGTTTGAAACCGCCGTGATCGAGCAGCGAAAGGAACGCACGCTGTCCGCACAGGAGCTCCGGCAGCTGATGCTGGACGCTCAGGAGCAGAGCTACGGCGACGGCCTGGACCCGGAAATCCGCCATCCCTACATGTGGGCCTGCAAGAGCCACTATTACAGCCCGGGCTACGCCTTCTACAATTTCCCCTACGCCTTCGGCCAGCTTTTCGGCCAGGGCATGTATGAAAAATACCGCGTCCAGGGCGCCGCGTTCGTGCCCAAATACAATCAGCTGCTGCGCTGCTGCGGCTCCATGCCGGTCAAGGACGTGGCGCGGCAAATGGACATCGACGTGGGCAGCGTTTCCTTCTGGCGGGAAGCGCTTGCCGGCTACGAAAAGGAGATCGACCGGTTCATCGCCCTGGCGGATGAGCTGATGCCCCAATAAACGCAAAGGAGATTCGTTTATGCAGTCTTTGAAAGCGCAGATCCTGGAGATCCTCAGTGAGGATTGCCGCACGCCCCTGGAGCGCATCGCCGTAATGACCGGGGCGGAAATGGAAAAGGTGGCCCAGGCCATCGACGAACTGGAGCGCGACCGGGTGATCTTGCAGTACTCTCCCGTCATCAACTGGGACCGGACGGACCGGGAACGGGTGGAGGCCATGATCGAAGTGAGGGTGACCCCTCAGCGGGATATGGGCTTCGACGCCATCGCGGGCCGCATTTACCGCTTCCAGGAGGTCAAAAGCGTGTTCCTCATGAGCGGCAGCTACGACCTGCTGGTGCTGGTGGAGGCCCGGACGCTGAAGGAACTGGCCCTCTTCGTTTCCGAAAAGCTCAGCCCCCTGGAATCCGTCACCGGCACGTCCACCAGCTTCGTCCTCAAGCGCTATAAGCAGGACGGCGTGATTTTCGTGGGCGAAAGCACGGACAAGAGATTGGCGGTGTCGCCGTGAGCGAGCGTTTTGTCAGCCCCCGGGTCGCCCAGGTGCCCCCCAGCGGCATCCGGCGGTTCTTCGATATCGCCGGCACCATGAAGGACGCCATTTCCCTGGGCGTGGGCGAGCCGGATTTCGTGACGCCCTACCACATCCGTTCCGCCGCCATCGACAGCCTCCTGGACGGCGAAACCCAGTATACCCCCAACCGGGGCCTTCTTTCCCTGCGGAAGGAAATATCCGAATACCTGCGCCTCCGTTTCGGGGTATCCTATGATCCGGAAAAGGAGATCCTGGTCACCGTGGGGGCCAGCGAAGCCATCGACCTGGCGCTACGGGTCAGCCTCCGCCCCGGGGACGAGGTGATTTTGCCGGACCCCGGTTACGTCAGTTACGCGCCCTGTGTAACCCTGGCAGGCGGCACGCCCGTGCCCGTGCCCACCCGGGCGGAAGACGAGTTCCGCATCACCGCGGCCGAAATCGACGCCGCGGCCACCCCCCGCACCCGGGCGCTGATCCTGCCCTATCCCAACAATCCCACCGGCGCGGTAATGACCCGGGATGAGCTGGTGAAAATCGCAAAGGTGGCCCGGGACCGGGATCTGTTGGTCATCAGCGACGAGATCTACGCCGAGCTCACCTACGACGGGGAAAAGATCGCCTTTTCCTCCCTGCCCGGCATGATGGAGCGCACGGTGCTCATCAACGGCTTCTCGAAAGCCTTCGCCATGACGGGCTGGCGGCTGGGCTACGCCTGCGGGCCGGAAGCGATCCTGTCCCAGATGAACAAGATCCACCAGTACGCCATCATGTGCGCTCCCCGGCAGGCCCAGGTGGCCGGGGTGCAGGCCCTGAAAAAGAACCGGGAGAACGGCTACGAGGACGTGGAAACCATGCGCCGCAGCTACGACCGGCGGCGGCGGGTGATGCTGGACGCTTTTCGGAAAATGGGGCTTTCCTGCTTTGAGCCCCGGGGCGCTTTTTACTGCTTCCCCTCCATCCGGGAAACCGGCCTCACCAGCGAAGAATTCTGCACCCGTCTGCTGAAGGAGCACAAAGTGGTCTGCGTGCCCGGGGACGCCTTCGGCGCGTCCGGCCAGGGGCACATCCGCTGCTGCTACGCCACCGACATGCACAAAATGCTGGAAGCCTTTTCCCGGATGGAGCAATTCATCCGCACACTGTAAACGCAGGAGGACGCCATGCGCAGATTCTGGACCTTATTCGTCGCTCTGATCCTGGCGGCGTCATTGTGCGCCGTTTTCGTGCAGGCGGAGGACACGGAGGAGGAAATCTCCCTTCACGCCCTGGAGCACGCCCCCACCCCGGCGCCGGATCCCAACGCCACCCCCGGCCCCACCGAAGTGCCGCCGCCCACCCCGGAGCCCGTGCTTCAGGCCGACGGCAGCATTGAAATCACCATTACCGCCGTGGGCGACGTGACCATCGGCTGGGACGTGGAGCATGAGCGCCAGGGAAGCGGCCTGTTCGACAAGGAGCTCAAGCGTCAGGGCGGCGACCCGAATTTCATTTTCCGCAACGTAAAAGAGATTTTCGAGGGCGACGATCTCACCATCGCCAATTTCGAGGGCGTTCTGGCCGACGATACCGTCACCGTCCGCAAAAAGGGCAACAACCACTTCCGCTTCGTGGGCGATCCCGCCTATGCCCAGGTGCTCCTTTCCAACGGCGTGGAAGCCGTCACCATGGAGAATAACCACATCGCCGATTTCGGCCAGGCGGGGATCCTGTCCACCGCGAACGCCATCGAAAGCACGGGGGTCGTCTGGGCCAACAAGGACCATATGGGCGTTTTTGAAACCCAGGGCTTCCGCATCGGCCTGCTGGCCTACTGCATGGTGGAGCCCCTCAATTCCAGCGAAAACCCCGACGAGCTGCGGGAAACCGCGGTCAGGGATATTGCCGCCGCCCGGGAAACCTGCGATCTGGTCATCGTCAGCTTCCACTGGGGCAAGGAAAAGGATTACGCGCCCCGGGATTACCAGATCATGCTGGGCCACGCCGCCGTGGACGCGGGGGCGGACCTGGTGCTGGGCCATCACAGCCACCGCATCAATCCCATCGAGTGCTACAACGGCAAATACATCGTCTATTCCCTGGCCAACTGCTCCTTCGCCGGCAACAACAAGCCCGACGATATGTTCACCTACATTTTCCAGACCCGTTTCCGCATCAAGAACGGGGAGATCGTGGGCAACCCCTTCCGCATCATCCCCTGCCGCATCTCCTCCCGCAAGGACTACAACGATTTCATCATCACGCCGCTGACGGACGCTTCCAACATCAACACCGTCATGCTTTCCCTCACCAACCGGGAAAACACCAAAAAGCTGCCCGACGCCATGAAGGAATACCCCATGGAATGGCAGTAAACCATCAATAGAATTGCAAAGGATGATCCCCGGTGCACGCACGCATCCTGTTTCTGTCCGCAGAAAACAATTTGTCCCCGGCCTGCACGTGGGCCCAGCAGATCCTGACGGAAATATCCGCCGCCTTCGGCCATTCCTTTTCTTTTCTGGAAGGCCGGGCGGAAGCGCCGCTGTCCGACGGCGCGGTATCGGCCTGCCAGAAATGCCAGGCTGTTTTTCTCGCGGACGCGGATCATCCCGCCGCCCAGGAGCTGTACGACGAATTTGACCTGCCCCTGGCCGTCCGCCTGATTTCCCTGCCCGCCGCCCTCTGCGGCAGGCACGAAGCCCCGGTGCGCGCGGTGCTGGCCCAGGTGCTTTCCCTGGATGAGGATACCCGCCGCGCCGCTCTGCGCCAGGCCTGCGCCCTGGCCGGAGAGGAAGGGCTGCCCCTCGCCCACGTTCCCCCTGCCGGCGCCGCAAAAGCGGCCTGGACGGCGGAGATCTACGCCGCCGCGCAGGCCGAAGCCCTGGATCCCCGGGAAGCGGCCAGGCGGCTCATCCTCTCCCCCGATTCCCTGGGGCTGTGCCTGTGCTCGCCCTATGCCGGCGGCATCCTCCTGGCCGCAGCCTCCGCCCTGTATGCGGACCGCTGCCTCGTGTACGATTCCGCCTGGGACGGAACGGCGGGGGTGTACGCCCCGGCGCTTTCGGATGCGGAAAGCCCCATCGCCCTGTACTCCACCGCCGCGGCGGTGGCCGCCCTGCTGCGCCGTTCCCTGGGGCTTTCCCGGGAGGCGGACTGCGTGCTGGCCACGCTGGATAACGTTCTGGCCGCTCCGGGCGAAACGCCCCAGAGCACCCTGGACCTGCTCTGCAGTCAGATCGCCGTGGCGGGGGCCCTGGCCGGTTTTTCCCATCCCTCTGAAGGAGAAAACGCATGATTTTCGGCAAATATATCAACCGCTTTTATCTGAAATACGGGCATTTGCTGCTGCTGGGCCTTTTATCCCTGGTGACGGTGGACTCCCTGCAGCTGGTGATCCCGAATCTTTATCAGATGCTGGTCAACGGCGTGAACGACGGCTTCGTTACCGTAAACGGCGTCCGCACGGCCTTCGATCTGGATTTCCTGCTCAGCTCCGTCTGCATGCCCATGGTATGGGTGATCCTTTCCATCGTGGCGGGCAGGTTCCTTTGGCGCGTGATGTTTTTCGGCGCGGCCATCCGGGTGGAAACGGACCTGCGGGAGCAGATGTTCGATCACGTCCGATTCCTCAGCCGGGAATATTACCAGGTCAACAAGGTGGGCAGCCTCATGAGCCTGTTTACCAACGATCTGGATACCGTGCAGGAGTGCTTCGGCTGGGGCGTGATGATGTTCTTCGACGCCCTGCTGCTGGGGGTGCTGGCGGTGCGCAAAATGTTCCTGATGAACCCGGTGCTCTCCCTGCTCACATTGATACCCATGGCGCTGCTGCTGTGCTGCTCCACGGTGGTAGGCCGCAACATGAAGCGCAAATGGGACATCCGCCAGGCCGCCTTCTCCTCCCTGAGCGATTTTGCCCAGGAAAGCTTTTCCGGCATCGCGGTGATCAAGGCCTTCGTCAAGGAAACCAAAGAACTGATGGCCTTCAAAAAGATCAACGTGAAAAACGAGGACGCCAACGTGGCCCATACGAAAGCCGCGGTGCTGCTGCGCATCCTGGTGACGCTGTTCGTGGAAAGCGTGATCTGCATCATCCTGGGCTACGGCGGCTATCTGGTGTACAACGGCCGGTTCAACGCGGGCCAGCTGGTGGAATTCATCGGGTATTTCACCGCCGTGGTTTGGCCCATCATGGCCGTTTCCGAGCTCATCGACATGACCTCCCGGGGCAAGGCGTCCCTGGACCGCATCAGCACCCTGCTGGACGCGGAGCAGACCGTGAAGGACCGGCCCGGCGCCGCGCCCCTTGAATCCATCCGCGGGGATATCGAGTTCCGGCATCTCACCTTCCGCTACCCCGACGGCGAATTCGACGCCCTGCGGGACGTGTCCTTCACCATCCATGCCGGGGAAAACGTGGGCCTGGTGGGCAAAACCGGCTCCGGCAAAACCACGCTGGTGGACCTGATCCTGCGCACCTACAACGTGCCGGACGGCACGCTGTTTATCGACGGGCACGACGTGAATACCGTCACCATCCATTCCCTGCGGGAAGGCTGCGCCTACGTGCCCCAGGATAACTTCCTCTTCTCCGACACCATCGAAAACAACATTGGCTTCGGCGTGGAGGGCTGCGATGCGGACGCCGTTTCCCGCGCCGCCGTGCTGGCGGACGTGCACGACAACATCGTGGAATTCCAGGACGGATACAAGACCGTGCTGGGCGAGCGCGGCGTCACCGTGTCCGGCGGGCAGAAGCAGCGCATCTCCATCGCCCGGGCGCTGATGAAGGACGCGCCCATCCTGATCCTGGACGATTCCGTGTCCGCGGTGGACACGAAAACGGAGAAGAATATCCTTTCCGGCCTGAAGGAGACCCGCCGCGGGAAAACCACCATCCTCATCGCTCACCGCATTTCCACCATCGAGCGCATGGACAAGATCCTTTTCATCGACGACGGCCGCCTGACCGCCGTGGGCACGCACGAAGCGCTGTACGCCTCCTGCCCCGCCTACCGGAAAATGGTGGAGCTGCAGAAGCTGGAAGAGGAAGGGGGCGGCATGCATGCGTGAGTATCTGCCCATCCTCATCGTGGCCGTCATCATCGGCCTGTTTTCCGTGGGCTTCCTGGCGGCTTACCTGCTGGAAAAAAACAAGAAGGAATCCATGGGCTTCGACCGGCACATGGAGGACCGGGAGATCGTCCGCCGTCTGCTGCGCTACGCCAGGCCCTACCGCCGGCAGTTCCTGACGGTGTTCTTCATCATGCTCTTCTCCATCGTGTACGATCTGGCCTCCCCCCTGCTGGTGGGGCACATCGAGGAAACGGTGAAGGGCAAATTTGAGCTTCCCTACCTTTTTTCCATCGTGGCGGTCTACGCCGGCATCCTGATCGTCAGCCTGGTGTGCACCTATCTCCAGTCCATGATGCTGCAGAAAACGGGCCAGAAGATCCTCTCCGCCATCCGGCAGGATACCTTCGTCCACATCGAATCCCTCTCCCACGAGCAGCTGAATAACCTGCCCGTGGGCAAGCTGGTCACCCGCGTCAGCAACGACCCCAACGCCATTTCCTTCATGTTCACCAACATCCTGATCAACCTGATCAAAAACGTGATGGTGGTGTTCGGGGTGCTGGGGGCCATGCTGTCGCTGAATAAGGCGCTGACGCTGATGGTGCTGTGCTTCGTGCCCTTCGTGGTGCTGTTCACCATCATTTTCCGCAAATTCTCCCGCAAGGTGCACCGCGCCGTCAACGACGCCACCACCGCCATCAATACCTACCTGTCCGAAAACCTCTCCGGCATGAAGATCACCCAGATCTTCAACCGCGAGGACCGCAAAATGGCGGATTTCACCGAAAAGAGCCGCCAGCTCAAGCGGGCCAAGTATGCCCGGATGCTGGTATTCGGCATCTTCCGGCCCCTGGTGTACATGCTCTATATTTCCTGCACCCTGTGCCTTTTCTACCTGGGCGGCCGCGCGGTGATCGAGGGTCAGTCCCCCCTGGGCCAGGCCGTCACCTCCGGGGTGCTGGTGAGCTTCTACATGTACATCTCCCGTTTCTTCAACCCCATCCAGACCCTGGCGGAGCAGTTCGATCAGCTGCAGCGCTCCTTCGCCTCCGCGGAAAAGATCTTCACCATCCTGGATATGGAGCCGGAAATCGTGGACGCCCCGGACGCCGTGGAGCTTCCCGAGATCCGCGGGGAAATCGAATTTCAGGACGTATGGTTCTCCTATAAGCCGGACGAATGGGTGCTCAAGGGCGTGTCCTTCCATATCATGCCCCGGCAGACGGTGGCGTTCGTGGGGGCCACGGGCTCCGGGAAGAGCACCATCCTGTCCCTGATCTGCCGGAATTACGATATCCAGAAGGGCCGCATCCTCATCGACGGCCGGGACATCCGCACCATCAAGCTCTCCTGCCTGCGCCGGCATTTCGGCCAGATGCTGCAGGATGTGTTCCTCTTTTCCGGCACCATCCGCAGCAACATCGTCCTCCGGGACGAAACCATGACGGATCAGGAAGTCATGGCCGCGTGCCGGTACGTGAACGCCGATTCCTTCATCAACCGCCTGGAAAAGGGCCTGGACGAGCCGGTGCGGGAGCGGGGCAACAATTTCTCCGCCGGCCAGCGGCAGCTTCTCTCCTTCGCCCGCACCATCATCCACAAGCCCTCCGTGGTGATCCTGGACGAGGCCACCGCCAATATCGACACGGAAACGGAGCTTCTGATCCAGGATTCCCTGGAAAAGATCAGGAACATCGGCACTATGCTCATCGTGGCCCATCGCCTCTCCACCATCCAGCACGCGGACAACATCATCGTCCTCTCCGGGGGCGCCATCACCGAGCAGGGCACCCATCAGGAGCTGCTGCACCGCCACGGGCAGTACTATCAGCTTTACACGCTGCAATTCCATCAGCAGCAGCTGCTGCGCTCCGAGGGCTGACGGCCGCCGCGCTTGCCAAACAAAGCTGATGATGGTATAATTACGAATAACGAGGCAACCGGCGCGGCAGCGCGGTTGGCCGTCCTGCCGGCTTCCGAAGGAAAAGACGGCAGGCGTTATGATTGATTTAACGAGGCAACCGGCGCAAAGCGCGGTTGGCCGTCCTGCCGGCTCCCGAAGGGAAAGACGGCAGGCGTTATGATTGATTTAACGAGGCAACCGGCGCGAAGCGCGGTTGGCCGTCCTGCCGGTTCCCGAAGGGGAAGACGGCAGGCGTTAAAAGAAAAGGAGGATCGTTTTTCTATGCCTTTCTCTTCGTATCTCAACGGAAAACGGAAGGACTGCGCGGAGCTGGTGCAGGCCCTGGGCCGGTATTTCCCCTACGTCAGCATCCTGGGCACCGACGTGCGCAGCACGTCGGTCCGGGCGGACAAGCGCACCACCGCCGTCCAGGAAGGCAGGGGAGAATGTGGGTTCGTGGTGAAAATGAACGACGGGCGCGCATTTTTCGAGTATTCCCTGGACGATATTTCCGGCGATAAAGCCGCCCTTGCGGACCGCATCCGCGCCGCCGTGGCAACGGACGCGGCGCTCTCGGCGCGCATGATCGCCCCCGGCCCCATCGACGATACGCCCATGCAGCAGGATTTCCTCCGGGAAACGGATTTCACCGATTACAGCGACGCGGACCTGCTGAAAACATGCCAGGAGCTGGTGAAGGAAATGGGCGAAAAGGACCAGCGCGTCCTCAACGCCTTTGCCGTGCTGCAGTTCTTCACCTGCTCCAAGCTGTTCGTCACCAGAAACCGCCATCTCAGCCAGCATTACGGCTGGGCCAACGGCCATCTGATCGTGATGTTCGGCGGGGACAAAATGGTGCAGGCCCGGCACACCGAGGGCGCGGACAAGCTGAGCGAAATCATCTCCGCCCTGCGCGCCCATACCGCCAGCGTCGTTGACCTGGCCGAGCACCTCACCCATGCCACCCCCATCGAGCCCGGCATTTACGACGTGATCACCGATCCCTCCATCACCGGCCTCATCGCCCACGAAGCCTTCGGCCACGGGGTGGAAATGGATCAGTTCGTCAAGGACCGCGCCCTGGCCAAGCACTGCATGGGCCAGTACGTGGCCTCCCCCATTTCCAACATGCACGACGGAGCGGCGGCCACCCATTCCGTAGCCTCCTACTTCTTCGACGACGACGGCGTGCTGGCCCACGATACCCAGATCATCAAGGATGGCATCCTCACCGCCGGCCTGTCCGATCTGGCCAGCGCCGCCCAGCTGGGCGCCGCCCCCACCGGCAACGGCCGCCGGGATTCCTACAAGCGCAAGGCCTACGCCCGCATGACCAACACCTTCTTTGAGCCGGGCAAGGATAAGCTGGAGGATATGATCGCCTCCGTGAAGCACGGCTACATGCTCTTTGAAACCAACAACGGCATGGAGGACCCGAAAAACTGGCAGATCCAGTGCACCGCGGAATACGGCATCGAGATCGTGGACGGCAAGCTCACCGATCATTACGTGTCCCCCGTGGTGATGAGCGGCTTCGTGCCCGATCTGCTCAAGTCCATTTCCATGATCTCCGATCAGAGCACGGTCATCGGCTCCGGCATGTGCGGCAAGGGCTACAAGGAATGGGTGCGGGTGGCCGACGGCGGGCCGCACCTGAAAGTGAGGGTGAAGCTGGGATGACGAACATCATTGAATTATTGAAAAAGAACGGCGGCATCAGCGCCTGGCGCGTCAGCGAAACCGCCACAAAATCCTATGAGCTGTTTTTCGTGCACAGGCAGCTGGAAACCGTCCGCGCCACCGATACCCTGGATACCATGGTGACCGTATACGTGGATCACGACGGCTGCCGGGGGGATTCCACGTTCGCCGTGTCCGCCGCGCTGACGGATGCGGAAGCGGAAGAAAAGATCGACGCCGCGGTCCGGCGCGCCGGTCTGGTGTCAAATCCGCCCTATGCCCTGCCCGAAGGCGGAACGCTCCGGGCCGAGCTGCCCACCAACATGCAGGACGAAGACCCCAAAGCCCTGGGCCGGAAGATCGCGGACGCCGTCTTCGCCGCGGACAGCGTGCCCGGCGGCAGCATCAACGCCTGCGAGATCTTCCTCTACCGGGATACCCTGCACGTCCGCAACAGCGGCGGCGTGGACAAGACCCAGGTGACCCACCGGGTCATGATCGAGGCCATCCCCACCTTTACGGATGAGAAGCAGTCCGTGGAGCTGTACGAGGATTACCGCTTCACCGTCTTCGATCCCGGCAAAATCACCGCGGAGATCGCCCGGAAAATGGCCGAGGTGCGGGACCGGGTGATCGCCGAAAAGCCGCAGACGCCCCTGAAAACCCGGGTGCTGCTGCGTCCCCACGAGATCCGCGGCATGTGCGAGGAGCTTTCCTGGGCCCTGAGCTACAACGCGGTCTACTCCCACGCCACCCCCTTCCATCTGGGCGACGATCTGCAGGAGGGCGGCGACGGCGACAGGCTGACCCTCACCATGCGCGGCGTGGTGGAAGGCAGCGAGGATTCCGCTTTCTTCGATGAGGACGGCACGGCCCTCACCGATACCTGCGTCATCGACAAGGGCGTGGTGAAGAACAATCACGGCTCCAGCCGCTACGGCCAGTACCTGAACGTGGAGCGCCCCAGCGGAATCATGAACTGCCTGGAGCTGAACGCGGGCACCGTATCCGAAGCCGAATTGAAAAGCGCCCCGTATCTGGAATGCGTGTCCCTCTCCGGGCTGCAGATGGATCTGTTCAGCGATTACATCGGCGGCGAGATCCGCCTGGCGTACTGGTTCGACGGCAGGGAAACCCGCCCCGTCACCGGCATCACCATGAGCGGAAAGCTCAGCGACGTGATGAAGCATCTGCGGCTTTCCCGGGAAACCGTGGTGGACGGCGCGTATCAGGGCCCCGCCCTGCTGCTGATGCCGGAAATGACGGTTTTGTGATGCTTTTGAAACAGTTTGGACTTGATTATAACCGGAAAATATTGTATAATACTGGAAAAGGGAATCTTTTCCCGGAATCTGTGCAAAAGAAAGGATGCGTACCATGAATAAGACTGAGCTGATCGAAAAAGTATCTTCCACCGCTGAAATCACCAAGGCGGAAGCCATGAAAGTCGTCAACGCTACCCTGGAAGGCATCACCGAAGGCCTGGTGGCCGACGGCAAGGTGGTGCTGGTGGGCTTCGGCACCTTTGAAGTGCGTACCCGCACCGCCCGTGCCGGCCGCAATCCCCGCACCGGCGAGCAGATCAAGATCAAGGCGTCCCGCGTGCCCGCCTTCAAGCCCGGCAAGGACATGAAAGAAACCGTCAACAAGAAAGCCAAGAAAAAGTAAGCGGCGCATCCCGCCTGCCCGGCGCTCCTTCGGGGGCGCTTTTTCTGTGCAAAAAAACGCCCCTCCGCGCAGGCAGAGGGACGCTGTTCCTTTTTTCCGTTATCTTCCTACCACCGGCGTCCAGTAGGTCTGATTGTAAATATCCGTGAACCGGTAGGTCACCAGCGTTTTGGAAGCATCCGGCAGTTCCATGTTCCCGATCACATTGCCGGTCCTCTTCAGGGTGGTTTCATTGCCGAACTCGTAACCGTTCTCAAGATTCTGGCCGTAATCGTACAGATTCGCGATGAACTGCATGGGCAGCTCCTGGCGACCCTGCCCGTGCTCGCTTTCAAAGTCAAACAGCTCATCCAGCGTCACGGCCTTTGCCACGGTCTCCGTTTCTCCTTTCACGTATTCGTAGCGGATGCCGATGATCTGGCTGTCGCCGGTGTCGTTGCTGGTGGCCAGCAGCAGATTCACCCGGTCGCCGTCCACCAGGGCGGGCACCCGGCCCACGGCGTACCATGCGCCGCTTTCGTCCTGGGCAAAGCCTTCGCTGTAATAGGCCACCACCTGGCCGTTCACGCTCATCCAGGTGCCGTCCATGTCCGCCACCATCCGGCCCTGACCGTCAAAATGGAACAGGGTGTCGAGGCCCAGATCCACGTATCCCTTGCCGTTGTCGTAGAATACGTTCTGCTCTGCCTTGGAGACCATGGCCCACTGTTCAACAGGCAGCTCCAGCACCCAATCGTTGCCCGCCTGACGGAACACCAGCTTCGTCGCGTCCAGCCGGTTCTTTTTCAGGTACTTTTCCAATTCCGCCTTGTCCATGGGCTGATCCGCCAGGAAGGCCGTGTTGCTGCCGTCCAGGCCGCCCACCCGGCCGTAGCCGCCGCCCAGGAACGCGCTGAGCAGTTCGCCCACCAGATCGTCCCCGCTGCCGGAAGAGGTATCATACCCGCCGAACAGCGACGGCATCGCCGAGCCGCCGTAGCTGCTCACCGCCTGGCCGCTGGCTTCCACGCTGGCAAAATCGCGGATGGCCTGGGAATAGCTGCTGTCCATGCCGATGGCGGCGTAGGTGCTCACCGCCTTGTCCACGTTGCGCACCTGCTGGTACGGGAAGTAAACGGACAGGCCGTGGGCATTGGAGATGTTGTTGATCCGGTTGTATTTCACGGCGCCCCGCAGCGCGGAGGCCAGGGCGCGGCTCTCCTGAGTGTTCAGGTTGAAGCACAGATCCGTCAGGTCCACCTGGTCGATGCGGTTGGACGAGGCGAATTCCCGGCTGCCGTTGCGGGCGTTGGATACGGCCCTGTATTCCTGATTGCTGATCAGGCTGGAAATGGACTGGGAGAACGCTTTCAGCCTGGACGGCACCGTATGGGAAAGCTCCGCCAGGTCGATCACCGACAGGGTGGTTTTCTGCCCCCGGCATTCGCTGCCGCAGTGCTTCACAAAATCATCGGCGATCCGCTGGCCCAATTCCAGGGTGGATACGCTGCTGTTCCTTCCCAGCATGGTCAGCCAGTCGGTGTAATACCAGCCGATGCCCGGCTCCGTTTCCTCGGAAGCGATCAGGTAGTCGGCGTAGTCGCTGGCCATCAGCGCGGTTTCCACCGTGGCCATCAGGCAGGCGTCAAAGCCGATGAAATCAAACTTCACGCCGCCCTGTTCAAACGCGGTCTTCAGCCCCGCCAGGCTCATGCTGCCGCTGCGGGTGTTGTTCTCGTCGTAGCCGTATCCGCTCACCGAACCGCAGCCGTGATCCCACAGGATCAGGCCGTAGCGGCTGGCCGGGAAATTCTGGGCGCAGTACTGAATGAAGGCGGTGAGGGTCTTAGGATCGGTCATGGCGCTGTTGCCGGCGTTGTCCACCAGGCAGTCCATCCTGCCTCCCGCCACCTGCCACACCTGATTGCGGTTGGCCTGCACCAGGTTGTTCCGCCACTGCTTGCTGCCGCCGGTGAAAATGATAACCCGCACGTTATTGCCGTAGTTGGCGCTCAGCATTTCCTGCAGGTCCTTGGTGCCCATGGCGCTGCGGGATTCCAGATCCGCCCCGCACATATAGATCATCACCGTTACGGTATCCTGGCCCTTGCCCAAGGGCTTGGTGTATTTCGGCCGGCTGCCGCTGGCCACGGTGGTATCCAGAACGCCGTTGCGCACGCTGGTATCCAGATCCACGGCGCCTACGGAATTGATGCTGGCCGGGGCGCTGTATCCCGTCTGCTGGCCGTACCAGCTGTTATTCCCCAGCATCTGCTGCAGCAGCGCGTCGCTGTTGGAAGCGGTCTGGGGCGCCGCCGTGGGCTTTGTTGCGGTGTTCCCTCCGTTATTGCCGGCAGGCGCGGATGTGGGCAGCTGTACGGTGCCTGCGCCGTCCGTGCTCTGCTGATCGCCGCCGAACAGCCCGCCCCGCAGCAGGAAGAAAACCACCAGCGCCAGCACGATCAGCAGGATGGGGCTCATGCCCTTCTTCCCGCTGCCGCCGCTGCTGCTGCCGCCGCCGCCCAGCAAGCCGCCCAGCAGCCCGCCCATGCCGCTGCCGCTTTGCTGGGAGGAAACCGGCCTTTCGCTGCCGCTGAACATGGATGCGCTCTGCTGCGGCTTGCTCTGGGCCTGCTGGGTGCTGCTCTGCTGCTGCGTGCTTTGGGGCTTCTGCGCGGCGCCGCCCAGCTGCGCGAACGGAAAGGACGCGCTGCTTTGAGGCCGCTGAGCGCTGGATTGCTGCTGCGCGGGCTGCTGGGCGGGCTGCTGCGCCTGGGGCGCCTGGCCCTGGCTGAGCACCTGTTCTTTTCTTCCCTCGTAGTCTTCGCCGCCGGAAACGTCCGCGCCCAGGCCTTCGCCGTGGGTCTGCATACTTTCTTCCGTCGCTTTGCCGATAATTTTCTTTTTGCGGTTCATCGGTCCATTGCCTTGCATGCTCATTCCCCTTTTCAGTTTCCTGCGGTTCCGGCCCGGAACCCCATCATATTTTTATTCATTATAGCACGCTTTTGCCCCGCCGTCATCTTTTTTCTTTGATTTTCTCCCAAAAAACACAAAAAAGGCCGTTCCCGAATTGACAAGAACGAATAAATCCGTTATAGTGAATTACAGAAATCTCAAACCGGCATTTCAAAAATATAAGGAGGATCTCATCCATGAAGAAAACCGTATGCCTGGTTCTTGCCGTGCTGCTGCTGTGCCTGGGCGCCGCGGCGTCCGCTTCCGAAAACACGTTTGATCTGAAGCCCCTGCAGGAGAATCAATACCTGACCATCGACGTGAATGAGGAACAAAACGTCGCTTTCGTGGAGAGCTTCCTCCAAGCCGGCGACACCGCCTTTTCCCACAAGGGCGAATCCGACAGCAAATACAGCTTCACCTGGTTTGATCTGCTGATATTGAACTACGGCGACGAAAGCAGCGCTTTCCCCGTCATGCGGCTCTGGGTGGAGGTTTGCACCAAGGATGTGAAATACGATTTCGATTCCATCACCTTCACCATCGATGGCAAAGCTTACACCTTTACCGGCCTTTACAGCGCCGATTTCGTGGAGGAGGGAGAAGGCGGCGAAAACCTGCAGCGGATGCTGCTCAAATTCGGCACTGAAAACCTGGAATTTCTCGTGGCCCTGGAAGCGCTGTTCCAAGGCACCAGCTCCTACGAAGAGCTGATGGCCATTTCCATCCCCGTGGTGCTCCACGGCACCGAGGACGTTTCCACGGAAATGGGCGGCGCCATGCTGATGGACTTCATGGCCATCGAGGACGCATATTTCAGCTGCAACGGCGCTTCCTATCTGTCTCTGGCCGCCAGCACCCCCATGACTGTTGCCGACGCGGAATGATCCAACGCGCAAAGCAAAGCCCCGCCACTTTCGTGACGGGGCTTTTTGGCGCGCCCTGGGGGATTCGAACCCACGACCTTTTGATTCGTAGTCAAACACTCTATCCAGCTGAGCTAAGGGCGCATGGGCTGCTCTCTCAAGCAGCCTGTACAGTATAGCAAATTCCCCGGGAAAAAGCAATACCTTTTTCCTGAAAAATTTTCATCCGCGCAGGGTGCGCTTCCCGGTTATTTGGTAATGAACAGAATGCCCAGGGTGCCCGGCCCGCAGTGGCAGGAAACGGTGCAGCCCGCGTCGGTTTCGATGATCTCCATAAATTCCGCATACTTCCGGATGGTTTCCCGGGCCATCTGCACGGCGCCGTCGTCCACCGGGGTATGGGTGATGAAGATCCGGTCCAGCCGCAGGTCCTTCCGGTCCTTCAGGCAATCCTTCACGTATTTTTCCACGCACTTGTCGAAGCTGCCCCGGTATTTGTCCGCCATGCCCATGCTCCCGTCCCGGACGGCGATGCAGGGCTTGATTTTCAGCAGCTTTCCCCCCAGGGCCGCCACCGCGGAGCACCGGCCGCCTTTCTGCATGTAATCCAGCCGGTCCAGGATAAAGCTGGCGCGCACCCGGCTGCGCAGGGCGTTCAGATTGCTGCAGATCTCCTGGGCGCCCATGCCCTGCCGGGCCAGCTGCGCCGCCTCCACCACCAGATGCCCCTGGCCGCTGGACAGGTTCTGGCTGTCCACCACGTATACGTTGGAAAATGCGGAGGCCGCGATGGTGGCGTTCTGGTAGCACGCGGAAAAGCCGGAGCCGATGGTGATGTGGATCACCGCGTCGTATTCCCCGGCGTATTTCGCGAACACCGTCTTGTAATCGTCCACGTTCACCGCCGAGGTGCTGCACAGGGCGCCGCCCCGCTCCACGTGGGAAAAAATGTCCTGGGGCTGGATGTCCTCGCCGTCCCGGTACATTTTCCCGTCCATGATGACCGACAGGGGGATCAGGCCGATCTCATACTTTTCCAGCAGCTCCGGCGACAGATCGCAGGTGCTGTCCGATGTGATTTTCACGCTCATGTCTGTACCTCTTTTTCGTCCGTTTTTATCAACGCCGTCAAGAAATATTATAGCACGCTTTTCTTTCCCTGTCACTGGGGAAAAAACTCACGCATGCAGCAGCTTTTCCATGCTTTCCAGCGCATCCCGGCCGCCGGAGGAAAGCAATTCCACGCTTCCTTCGCTTCCGGCGGGCGCTCTCAGGCCCATTTCCTCCAGCCTGGTTTTCAGCTGCCGCACCGTGCCTTCGTTGCCGTCGATCAGCGGCACCCCCGGCAGCAGCCGATTCAGCACGGGCCGCAGGAATACATAGTGGGTGCAGCCCAGCACCACCGCGTCGATCTGCCGCGACGCATACGGCCCGATCTGGCGCATCAGGTATGCTTCCAGCGCCGGCCCGTCCGTTTCCAGCCGCTCCACGAATTCCATCAGCCCCGGGCAGGGCAGGGATACCACGCCGTCCCCGTAGCGGGCCATCAGGCGGGCGTATTTCTCCCCGGCGATGGTGCCCGGCGTGGCCAGGGAGAGGATAACGCCGCCCCTGCGCAGCAGCGATGCCGGCTTCAGCGCCGGTTCCATGCCGATGATGGGCAGATGCGGATAAGCGGCGCGCAGGCCCGCGGCTGCGGCGCTGGTGGCAGTATTGCAGGCGATCACGATGGCTTTGCATCCCCGTTCCAGCAGCATTTCCACCGCCTGCCGGGAAAGCGCCTGCACCTGTTCCCGGCTCTTTGTGCCGTAGGGCGCGTTGAGGGTATCGCCAAAAAAGAGAAAACGCTCCTGGGGAAGCTCCCTGACCGCTTCCCGCAGTACGCTGATCCCCCCCACGCCGCTGTCGAACATCCCCACCGGCGCGCGATTATTCTCTGTCATCTTCTTCACCTGCGTTCGTTCTCCGGCGCCTTGCGCACCCACGCAGCCAGCGCGTCCAGATCCTGATGGGAAAAGCAGCGGAATTCCCGGCTGCGTCCGTCTTCCGTCAGCACCGTGACCAGACGCTTTTCCGGCTCCTCCCGGTCGTTCTCCGGCTGGGTCAGCACCGCCCGGATGGCGCGTTTGGGCAGCGGCGCCATGCAGACCCGCTGCGGGTCCAGCCGGCAGGGGCTCAGATACCGGATCAGAAGGAAATCCCGCGTCAGCACGAAAGCGCCCCGGTCGTCGCAGAAGACATCCGCGCTTTCGTCGATCTGATCCAGCACCTTTTCCGTTTCGCCGATCCGCGCGGCATCCTGGCCGAAGGGCGTTTTCCGGATCAGCCGCCGCCGGTCGGTCAGCACCAGGAACCAGCCCGCCGCGCCCAGGCAGCCGATACCCAGCAGCCAGGCGGCGGTGACAACGTCCTTCCTGTCCGCCCCTGTGGAAATCAGGATCGCTCCCGCCAGGGACGCGGCGACCAGCACCGCCGAAAACGTCCACGCCGTCACGCGCAGCACGCCCCGGTATTCCCTTCTCATTTCCTTTGCGGAAAAATCCTTCATGCCGCCCCTTCCCTTCCGGATCAGTATACCACAAAAAGGCGGCGCGCGCAAATCATTCCACGGCATCCAGATACCGGCAGATCGCCCAGGCCAGCGGCTCCGCGGCCCGCAGCGCTTCCGGCAGGGTGTTTTTGTTGTTCCCCACCTCGATGAGCAGGCTGGGCGTGGCCGCCTGCTGGTTATACCGCCCGGATTTCAGCGCTACGCCCCTGCACAGGCCTTCCGCCCGCTGGTTCAGCGCGTCGCTGAGGGCCCGGCCCACCGTTTCGTTCTTTTCCCATTCCGGCTTTTCGTCAAAATCCGTCCCGGTGCCTTTTCCCACCAGGATCAGGATCCGCGCCGACGGAAGCCCGTCCACGGGCACGGTATTTTCCCCGTTGCCCCGGGAATAGGAATCCCGGTGCAGATCGATATACAGGTCGTACCCTTCCTCCGCCGCCCGGGCGATCCCCTCCAGGGAACGGGAATAGGCGGTGGACAGCCGGGGCGGCTCGTACGCAGCGGTATCGTGATTCACTTCCACCCCCGCAGCGCGCAGATGCCGAGCCAGCTCCTCCCCTACGCGCACGATATTATACCGTTCGTCCGCCGTGCGCCACGCCTCCGTCTGCTGATAGCGGTTCTCCGCATCCGGCTCGTAGGCTTCGTAGGTATGCGTGTGGTAAATATACACCCGCCGGGGCGCTTTGGGGATGGCGGAAACGGAGATCACCTCCATGGTGAATCCGGCGTTTTCCGCAAGACCCAGGACGCACCAGAACGCCGCCGCCACCGCCGCGGCCCAGTAAACGCACCGCTTGCTCATCCTTTCACCTCATAACAGGATATGCGCGTTTACATGCCGTCATGCGAAAGGATCCGGATTTCTTCTTCCGAAAGCCTGGGCTGCAGCGCCATGTTCAGCCCGTCCGCCAGGATCATGGCGACCCTGCCCACCAGTTCGTCCACCTCCCGGGGCGTCACCACCATTTCTCCCAGCCCCGTTTTTACCACCTTATCCGTCAGCGCATCCAGCGCCGGGGCATGCTCCTCCTCCGCGAGCCCCATATCCGAAAGCAGCAATGTCAGCGCGTCCCGGGCGATCACCGCGGCGTAAACCACCATGGGCACCCCCACCGCGATCACCGGCACTCCCAGCGTTTCCCGGGTCAGCCCCCGGCGGTGGTTGCCCACGCCGCTGCCCGGCTGGATGCCCGTATCGGTGATCTGCACGGTGGTGCAGATGCGCCCGCTTTCCCGGGCGGCCAGGGCGTCGATGGCGATGACCGCGGCGGGGCGGGCTTTTTCCACGGTGCCCTTCACGATCTCCGCCGTTTCCATGCCCGTCACCCCCAGCACCCCCGGCGCGATGGCGCACACGCCCCGCAATCGCCCCTGCAGCCCCTCCGGTTCCGTGCCTTTCAGATGCCGCGTCACCATCATGCTCTCCACCACCCGGCTGCCCAGGGCGTCCGCCGTCACGTGCCTGTTTCCCAATCCCACCACCATCACGTCCCCGAAGGGCGGCAGCAGCGGCCTTACCGCGTCCGCCACGGCCCGGGAAAGCGCGCGCCGCTCCTCAGCTTCCGCCCCCAGGATCCGGGGATGGCACAGCGTCACGTACTCCCCCCGGGGCTTTCCCAGGGCTTTTTCCGCTTCTTCCGTTTCGATCGCCACGTGGATCTCCTCGATGCTGCCGCGGCGGTAAGTGCGGCTCATCACGCCTGCCGTTCCCTCCGCCAGCGCCCGGCTTTCCATGGCCAGATCCGTTCTAATCTGCATATTCCGCCCTCCTCCGTTTTAATCTGAACGGCGGCAGGGGCTTCTATGCGGTTTGGGGCATGCAAAAACCCGGCGGGCTTTTGAACTGGCCCCCGTCAAGAGGACAGTGAAACAAAAAACAATATTGGAACAAGAAGTCTCTGGCAACCAACATGAGTTGCCAGGGATTTTCTACATG
>CACWLP010000007.1 GCA_902761755.1 uncultured Eubacteriales bacterium
TCATTTGCTCCTCGGCGACGTACATGCCGCCGCCTGCGGATGAGAATCGAAGGGGCTGCGGCCCCTTCGATGCATCCCCTTGGTTTTTCGACAAACTGACGGGGCTGTTGCACAGCCCCTTTGCTGTTTTCTTCCGCTCCGTTCAGCCGGCTCCTCCGGGGCCTTCCGCTTCTCTTCGTCCCGGATGTGGCGTCCATGCCCGGCCAACGGGCTCCGCGCAGGGGAATACACTTGCGTCAGCCAGGCGCCCGGGCCGTGTCCGGAGGCCGGGCTGTGGTTGACAAAAATGGCCGTCTATGTTATGATTCATCTGTATGTCCAGGTGGACATACGGGCTTTGCTTGCTCTGGGTCTTTACGCTTTTTGAAGCATGAATCCGATGCGGACGGGAAAGGGCGGAACGCTGCCTGCACACGGCCTGACGACGGGAGCCTGATATCCGGCTGACGCCTGGAAATATCCGGTTCTGCGCGGCTGAATCGGGCGCCGCTTGCAAGGAAAGCACAGGATTCGTCTCTTACGTCCGGCAACGGATCGAAGTACGAAATGCAAAGGGTGAAAAGCCTTGACTGAACAATTGGAAAACCGCGCCAGGAAATGGCATGCGGTATCGCTGCTGTTGGCGGCATATGATGCGTTCGCGGTAGCGGTTTCATATTTTCTGGCGCTGTGGATCCGGTTCGATTGCGAGTTTTCCACCATTCCGCAGCCCCATCTGTCGGCATATCTCCGTTTCCTGCCGATATACGTCGTTCTTTGCATCGCCATTTTCTGGTGGGCAAAGATGTATAAAACCGTCTGGCGGTTCGCCAGCTATGTGGATCTGACGCGGATCTGCGTGGCTACGGTTGCGGCTTCCCTGATCCATTCGATCCTGATTACGGTGTTCTACTGCGAAGGGCTTCCCCAGCACCGGATGCTCGCGTCCTACTACGTGTTCGGCGCGGTGATCCAGGCGATCCTGCTGATCGTTTCCCGGTTCAGCTACCGGGTCTTCTGCCTGATCCGCGACAAGCGGAAGGTGGATGATTCTGCGGCCCGGGTGATGATCTTCGGGGCGGGCGCCGCCGGGCAGATGCTGGTGCGGGATATGATGGAAGCCAAGGAGATCCACGACCGGGCGGTCTGCATGATCGACGATGACAAGAACACCTGGGGCCGGGAGATCGACGGGGTGCCCATCGTGGGCGGCCGGGACGAAATTCTGCGGGCGGTCAGCGAATACGGCGTATCCAAGATCTATCTGGCGATCCCCAGCGCCACGGCGGAGCAGAAGCGGGATATCCTGAGCATCTGCAACGCCACCGGCTGCAAGCTCATGCAGCTGCCGGGGATGTATCAGCTGGTGTCCGGCCAGGTGACGGTGTCCGCCATGAAAAAGGTCTCCATCGAAGACCTGCTGGGCCGGGAGCCCATCCGGGTGGACCTGCAGGACGTGTTCAGTTTTCTCAACGACAAAACAGTGCTGGTCACCGGCGGCGGCGGCTCCATCGGGTCGGAGCTGTGCCGGCAGATCGCGGCGCACCATCCCAGGCAGCTGATCATTTTCGATATTTATGAAAACAACGCCTACGATATCCAGCTGGAGCTGAAGGACAAATATCCCGAACTGGATCTGGTGGTGCTGATCGGCTCGGTGCGGGACAGCCGGAAGATGTTCAACGTGTTTGAAACCTATCATCCGGACGTGGTGTACCACGCCGCGGCGCACAAGCACGTGCCCCTGATGGAGACGTCCCCCTGCGAGGCCATCAAGAACAACGCCATCGGCACCTTCAAGACGGCGTACGCCGCCATGGTGCACGGGTGCAAGCGCTTCGTGCTCATCAGCACGGACAAGGCGGTGAACCCCACCAACATCATGGGGGCCAGCAAGCGGCTGTGCGAAATGATCATCCAGGCCTTCGACGCCAAGATCAAGGCGGGCAAGGCCAACGAGATCCCGCAGCTGTTCACCCACGAGGGCGTGGAAAACGCCGACAAAGACGGCACGGGCTCCGTCTTCCGGAATATACAGACCGAGTTTGTAGCGGTCCGTTTCGGAAACGTGCTGGGCAGCAACGGGTCGGTGATCCCCCTGTTCCGCAAACAGATCGAGAAGGGCGGGCCGGTGACGGTGACCCATCCCGACATCATCCGCTATTTCATGACGATCCCGGAGGCCGTGAGCCTGGTGCTGCTGGCGGGAACTTACGCCAAAGGCGGCGAGATTTTCGTGCTGGATATGGGCAGCCCGGTGAAGATCGACGCCCTGGCGAGGAACCTGATCCGTTTGTCCGGGTTCAAGCCGGACGTGGACATCAAGATCGAATACACGGGGCTGCGGCCCGGGGAGAAGCTGTACGAGGAAAAGCTGATGGCGGAGGAAGGCCTGCAGAAGACCGACAACGACCTGATCCACATCGGCAAGCCCATCCCCTTCGACACGGACGTGTTCCTGGGTCAGCTGGAAACGCTGATGAAAAAGGCCTACGCCAACAAGCCGGATATCCGCAGCCATGTGGAGAAAATGGTATCCACCTACCACCCGGCAGAGGAAGAACGGAAGGAAAAAACCGCCTGAAGGCTTCCTGACGGTCCATTCACAAAAGGCGCCCGGCGCCGTTCATGCCACAGCATGGCGGTGAGAGCGCCGGTCAGAAACGGCGAAATGCCGCGCTGAATGAAGCGCGGACGGCGAAGCCGTATCCCGGAGGCGAAAAGCATGGAACAATACGTCCGGTGTGCGTTCTGTCTGACGGGCAGTGAGGAAAGCGTGGCCCGGAAGATCGAGAAAAAACGGCTGGGCCGGGTGCTGATCCCGCGGAAGGTGAAGCCGTTCCGGGTGAACGGACAGTGGGTGGACAGAACGGAGCTGCTGATGCCGGGGTATCTGTTCATATTTTCGGAGGAGAAGTACCCCTTCAGCGGGCTGAAAGCCGTGGACGGCATCGTCCGGGTGCTGACCTATGGGGACCGGGACGAGGAGGGCTTCCTGACCGGGTGGGACCTGGATTTCGCCGCCTGGCTGCAAAAAGAAGACGGGCTGATCGGGAAGCTGGACGCGGTTCAGGAGGGCGATTTCGTCCGGATCACGGACGGAGCCCTGCGGGATATGCAGGGCCGGGCTGTCGGTATGAATCGGCACAGGCACATGGTAAACGTCGAGGTGACGTTTTTCGGAGCCAAGCGGAATGTGTGGCTGGGTTACGAAGTGATCGAAACGGTTAAGGAAAAACCGCATGCCGAAGGATAGAAAACGAACAATCATTCCATTATGCGCCGCGCCCATGGGCGCGGAATTCAATCGGGAAGACCAAAGGAGACGGAAAAATGACCTCATTGGGAAATCAGATCCAGGAAGCGCGCAAAAAAGCGAATATGACCCAGGCGCAGCTGGCAGACGCGATGGGCGTCAGCCGGGAAGAGATCGCCGCCTGGGAAAAGGACGAGCAGGTGCCGTCAAAGAAGCTGCTGCAGAAAATGGGCGACCAGTTCGGCACGGTGTTCTTCGATCCCGGATCTGTGGAGGCGCAGCGAAAGTCCGATGAAAAGCTGGAAAAGGTGAAGGCGGCGGAATTCCAGGGAAAAACGGGCGGCCTGTTCGGCGGGAATGCCGCTGAGGGAAGCGGCGGAAATTCCAAAATGTGGCTGATCCCGCTGGCGCTGGCGCTGGTATTGGCGCTGGCCGTATATCTGATGCTCCAGCCGAAGATCGACGAGCTGACCAACCAGGTAGGCGTGCTGAAGCAGTCTCTCTCGGCGACATCAAAAGATGCCGATGAATTCCGGGATCAGATGAAAACGGATGTCGGCACGATGAACGGGCAGATCGATGCCCTGCAGCAAGCGGCGGAAGCATCCGGGAACAGCCTGGGCGATCTGGAAAAAATCGTGTCCGGTACCATCGATTATTCAGAAAAGAACCTGATGGATGGCGCGGAGTGGACAGAAGGATACTACATCAGAATCAGCGACGGCGGCGAGGCCGTCAATGATACCTGGTCGGTGGCCGGCTACCAGGAAGTGATGCCGAACAAGACGTATACCATCAAAATGAAGGGAAGAGTGCTGGGCTGCATTTATTCCGACACCAATTCTTCCTCCTTTACAACGACGCTGAAGCCCGCTTCCTCCCTGAGAACCTATACGTTCACAACGGGCCCGCAGGACAAGTATATCAGGCTGTCCTGCCCCACGGACGAGATTTCGGGCCTCGGGCTGTATGCCAATCCGGAAATCAAAGGAAACGTTTCGATCCCATCGCTGCAGAGCATGGAAAACAACATGGTCGAAGGAAAGCATACGGTCGTTCTTGAAAACAACTATGCTTCTGTGCTGCCCGATCTGGACAAAGTTTCCGTAAACTCGATTTTCATACTGAATTTCTCCGCCGATCAGGAAAAGCCGAAGAATCTTCCCGATCCGACGATCGCCTACAATATGGCGACGCTGATGACGTTCGGCCGGGGGAACGGCCAGCCGTACCGCGTCCAGTATCTGTTCGACCGATTCCATATCTGGGCGCGCGTTTACGGAAACTCCTGGGATAAATGGTATGAGATCGTCAACAATACAGGGCTGGTTTACGCCGATAACTTTGAAACCGCGCTGCCCGATCTGGATCTGGCCCCGCTCGGAAGCCATTTTGTGCTGAAGTTTGACGCCGCGGACAAGAAACCGCTGAACATGCCGGACGAAACCGCCAAGTACGATTCCGCGATCCTGATCACGGTCGGGGACCAGTATAAAGCCCAGCTGATGATTGATGGCCAGTTTATCTACAAGCGGGAATTTGCCGATTCCTGGAGCGAATGGAAGAAGCTGGATTCTTTCGGCGGCAGCCAGACCGTTCACGCGACCCCGGAAAACCTGATCGGCATTCTCAGGGAGTATGAGAATACCGGGGCGACGGTGGTGCTCGCCAGCGGCACCTACGACGTGTATGAGATGTATAAGGCGTATTTCGGCAGCGACTGCTGGGACAATTACGCCGCTTTCGCCCGGAAAGAAGAAAAAATGTCCAAGGGGCTGTGGGTGAGCGATCTGCGCCTGGTCGGCAGCGGGAACACGGTGTTCACCTTTACCGGAAATCTGAAGGGCAAAGCGAAGGAGCAGTTCTCCCTCTTCCTCCCCGCCGGAAGCGGAGCGACCCTGGAAAGCCTTGCGATCGACTGCGGCGACGGGGCCGTCCGGTGCGCCGTCTGGGACGAATACGCCGATGCGGACGCCCATGTCACCTTGGACAGGCTGACCGTCAGCGGCACGCCTTCCGGGGACGCCCTGATCGGCGGCAAGCTTGGGCAGGGCTGCGTCTATACCATTGAAAACTGCGTATTCACGGGGAACGGCGGGGCGTATGATATCGTTTACCGCGCCGGCGCTTCCGGCGGGAATCCGTCCCGCGTATGGATCACAAACTGCTTTGGAGAAAAAGCCGTGGGCTTTTTCGGCAGCGGCGCCGGGACGGAGGCGCACAAGTGCATCGTCAACAATTCGTCCTTCCCGCAGATCACGGCCGAAGGCGGATCCGCGCAGAATGCGGAAGCGACGGATATAGCGCTGATCAAGTATCTGTGCAGCGAAACGCCTGCCGAGGAGGAAACCCCTGAAATCACGGAGCCTTCTGAGGAGCCTGCCGCGCAGAAAACCATGGTTCAGCGGGACAGAGGCACCGGACACAACGGAACAGAAGCACACTAAGCTTGGAGTGAAAAAATGCCGACATTTCTGATTGTTCTGGGCGGCGTTATCCTGCTGATGGCGCTGGCGGCTGCATGCACGAAGCCCGCCAGCGTTTATCGGCATCAGCCCGCCGAAAGGAATCCGCTGGAGGGAAAGACCGTCAGGTTCGTTGCGGATGAAAGCGAGCCGGAAAATGCCGACGGCGTGCGGGGCCATCTGGAGGCCACCGGCACCGCGGACCGGAAAAGGAGCTTCTACGACCGCGTATGCAAGCGCCTCCTGGATATAATCCTCTCTTTCCTGGGCCTCGTGCTGCTCAGCCCGGTTTTTCTGGCCCTGTCCCTGTGGATCGTGATCGACGATCCCGGCCCGGTGCTGTTCACGCAGAAGCGCATCGGGAAAAACAAGCAGTTTTTCAGGCTCCACAAATTCCGTTCCATGAAAATGTCCACGCCCCACGATAAGCCGACCCATATGCTGGAAAATCCCGACCAGTACATCACCAGAGCGGGAAAATTCATCCGCGCCCACTCCCTGGATGAGCTGCCGCAGATTTGGGATATTTTCATTGGGAACATGAGCGTGATCGGGCCCCGTCCCGGGCTGTGGAACCAGGATCTGCTGACGGCCGAGCGGGACAGATGGGGGGCCAACGACATCCGGCCCGGCCTCACCGGCTGGGCGCAGATCAACGGCCGGGACGAATTGGAGATTCCGGACAAGGCAAAGCTGGACGGAGAATACCGCGAAAAGGAATCCTTCGCCTTTGACTGCCGTTGCTTCATCGGCACGGTTTTTTCCGTCGCCCGGGGCGAAGGCGTCGTTGAAGGCGGGACCGGGGCGATGGCAGCCAAAGCGCAAAACGGCGACGGCGCCGGGGACGGCGAGCCGGAACAGCAGAGGAAAGCATGAAAAAAGTACTGATCACGGGCGCCGGTTCGTACATCGGCAGGAGCTTTGAAGAATACGCGCTGGTGCATCATGCCGGCGCGCTTTCCGCCGATACGGTGGACATGATCGACGGAAGCTGGAGAAGCAGGGATTTCTCTCCCTACGACTGCGTGTTCCACGTGGCGGGCATCGCCCATGCAGACGTGGGCAGCGTTTCCGAAGAGGACAAAAAGAAGTATTACGCCATCAATACGGATCTGGCCATCGAAACCTGCCGGAAAGCGAAAGCGGAGGGCGTGAAGCAGTTCGTCTTCATGTCTTCCGCAATCGTTTACGGCGATTCCGCGCCTTACGGAAAAACGAAGAGGATCACCCGCGAAACGGAGCCGGCCCCGGCAAATTTCTACGGGGACAGCAAATGGCAGGCGGACAAGGGCGTGCGGGCGCTGAGCGACGATACGTTCACCGTGACCGTGCTGCGCCCCCCGATGATCTACGGCAAGGGCTGCAAGGGCAATTACCCGGCGCTTGCCGGGCTGGCGAAAAAACTGCCCGTTTTCCCGGATGTTCAGAACGAGCGGTCGATGCTGTATATCGAAAACCTCTGCGAGTTTCTCTGCCAGGTGATGATCCGGGGTGAGGGCGGGGTTTTCTGGCCGCAGAACGCGGAATACACGCGCACGTCCGAAATGGTCAAATACATCGGGGAAGCGTCCGGGCACAGGATCGCCGTGTCCAAGGCGTGGAACTGGCTGGCGGCCATCGCGTCGCATATCCCGGGCAAAATTTCCGGCCTGGCGGACAAGGCCTTCGGCAGCATGAGCTATGATCAGGCCATGTCCGAATACGATTTTGAGTACCGGGTGGCAAGCCTGAAAACCTCCATCGAAAGGACGGAAAAATGAGCGGTATGGCGGCGAAAGAACCGGCGCTGGCGGGAAAGCGGATCCTGCTGATTGCCCTGCCCGGATATCCCAAGGGCATGATCAGGCAGATGCAGGCCCTGGGCGCGGAGGTCGATTATATCAACGACAAGCCCAACGACGGTTTTCTGTGCAAGACCCTGGGCCGGCTCCAGCTGAGCTTTTATCAAAAGGTGATCGACCGGTATTACGGGGAAAAAATCGACGCCCTCCGGCAGAACCGCTATGACTATATCCTGGTGATCCGCGGCGAATATACTACCAAAGGCGCTCTCCTGCGCCTGCAGGAGGCATTCCCGTCCGCCAAACGGATCCTGTATATGTGGGACGGCCTGCATAAGCAGAATACCCGCGGGATCGAAGAAAAATGGAAATACTATGATAAAGTATTCACCTTTGACCGGATCGACTACGAGGCGAACCGGGATCAGCTTCATTTTCTGCCGCTGTTCTATTATGAGGAATATCTTCCCCGGGACTGCCGGGAGCCCAATGCGCCGGACTTTCCTTTGGACGTCAGCTTCATCGGCACGGGGCATGCGGACCGGGTGAAGATCGTGAAGGCGGTCATGGCGCAATGCCGGGAGAACGGGCTGAAAACCTTTGATTACGTGTTCATGCCCCATCCCCTGGTGTTCTGGCGGAACAAGCTGACCAACCGGGACTTCAAAGGCGTCACTGCCGGGGACGTGCATTATAAAATGCTCCCGTTTGATAAGCTGTATCAGACCTATGCCGATTCCAGATGCGTTGTAGACGTGGAAAACCCGGGGCAGCACGGGCTGACCATGCGCACCATAGAGATCGTCGGCCTGAAGAGGAAGTTCATCACCACCAACCGGGATATCGTCCATTATGATTTCTATCATCCGGATAATATCCTCGTGCTGGACCGGGAAAACCCGACGGTGGACATGGAATTTTTCAAAAAGCCCTATGTGATGCTGCCGCCGGAGATATACGAAAAGTATTCCCTGAGAAGCTGGATCCTTGCGGTGCTGGGCTGAAGAGCCGCCGGAGGATCCCGGGAGGTTTGAGATATGGATCTGCGGAAACTGGTCTGGGCGGCGCGGGGCGTGGTTTACAAGCTCTTTTTCGGAAAGGTCGGCAATCTTTCCTACATCGGAAAGCCCGTTTCCCTCGTCGGAGCAAAAAACATCCAAATCGGCAGCCGGGTCAGGATTTACCCGGGCGCGAGAATGGAAGCCCACGGCGATGCGAAGATCATCGTTGAGGACAATTGCTCCATCGCGCAGAATTTATATATGACGGTTGACGGCGAACCCCTGGTGATCGGGAAAAACACCACGATCAGCGCCAACGTGTTCATTACCAATCTGGACCACGAATACCGGGATATTGATAAGCACATCATGGAACAGCCGCACATGATCCGAACTACCCGGATCGGAGAGGGATGCTTTATCGGTTTCGGAGCGGCCATTCAGGCGGGAACGATCCTTGGCAAGCACTGCGTGGTCGGCACCAACGCGGTGGTCCGCGGGGAGTTCCCGGATTACTGCGTGCTTGTGGGCGTGCCGGCCAGGGTCGTCAGGAAATACAACCCGGAAACCGGCGAATGGGAAAGGACGAAATGATCCGCGGCGCGGGCGGAACGTATTCCGATCAAGAAGGAGACTTTGAATGCTGAATTCGGTCAAAGCAAAAAACATCATATACGCCGTAGTCACAGTGCTGCTGGTGGCGTTTTCCTACGTTCACGTGATTTTTACGGATCTGCTGGCGGTCTGGCTGCTGGTGTTCTCGATCATCAAGATCGCGAAAACGAAGAACAACATGCTGCTGCTGCTTCAGCTGTTCATGCTGATTTACTCCGTTGTGCCGATCCTGTATTTTATCCTGAATATCCCCATTTCTCCCCATCAGTATCTGGATCTGAACCAGAAGGCGAACATGCGCCTGGCGCTGCAGACCCAGACCGTATTCGTCGTGGCGTTCCTGAGCTGGGCGCCCATCGAGAGCAGATATACCTTTGCCGGCGTGTTCCGGCCGCAGAAGCGGCACATGGCCTGGCTGGTTTCCGTACTGATCATGATCGGGAGTCTTTTTTTTGTGAACTGGCGCGGCGTTCTCTCCTCCATGCTGAAGACGTACAGCATCGAAACGGAAAGCAGCATCATATTCGACTATTTCATGGTTTTCACTGCGGCCAATTATTTCTTCTGCGACGCGAAGGTGAAGCGGGCGGTCAATATTTTCCTGGCCGTGATGGTTTCCCTGATCTGCGTCCTGATCGGGAAGCGGCTGACGGCGGTTTCGCTGCTGCTGCTGGTGTATATCCTGCATTATGACGGGAAACTGAAAAAAAGGACGATCATCCTGGGCTTTATCGCGGGCACCATGCTGTTCAACGCGATTCAGTTCACGAGGATCAATCAGATGCCCAGCCTGTTCAACGTATTGACGGGCATCAATATCGAAAACGGCGTTTTCAGGAGCAATTCCTGTGATATCTGGTACGCTTCCGAGGTAATTGTCAAGCTGATTTCCGAAAAGGTGTTTGACTGGGGCTTCCGCCTCAAGAGCTTCCTGGGCACCTTCCTCAACGCGTTTCTTCCCTCCAGCCTGACGCCCAAGGAGGCGCTGGTAAACGTCTACATCACGGAGAACAACCTGTTCCCCTACACCGCCAACGGAAGCCTGATCGGCGTTTCCACGTATCTGTGGCTGAGCTATCCCGGCGTGCTGCTGTTCGCTTATCTGATCTCCCTGCTGATCAGGAAGGGCATGAGCAGCCGCGGGAAACTGAGCACCCTTTACACCGTGCTGATCCTGGCCACCTTCCCCCGGTGGTACACCTATAATCCCCGGATCCTGTTCAAATTCGCTTTTGTGGCCGGGGTGGTCTATCTGTGCGTATGGATCGTCGCCTCCTCGGAAGTAACGAAGAATCGGGTAAGGAAGCGGACGAATGAAAAAAAATAAAACCATTGTCGTCCTGATGCTGATCGCCGGCCTGTCAAAGCTGGTGGGTTTTTCCAGAGAGATCATCCTGTCTTATTTCTGGGGCGCGACCAACATCAGCGACGCTTACCTGATTTCCACCACGATCCCCACCACGATCTTTACGTTCGTCGGCGTCGGCATAACCACGGGCTTCATCCCGATCTATACGGAGATCAAGGAAAAGGAAGGCCGGCTGCAGTCCAATGCGTTTGTGAACAAGCTGCTGGTTTCCACCCTGCTGATCTGCTGCGGGCTGATCGCGGTGGGTGAGCTGTTTTGCGGTCCGCTGGTGCGGATATTCGCCAGCGGCTTCGACCAGGAGACGTATCGGATCGCGGTGACCTTTACCCGCGTGAGCCTGTTTGAAATCGGCTTTACCACGATCATGTACATCATGACCGCGTATCTGCAGAGCGAGGATTCGTTCATTGCGCCGGCGCTGGCTTCTTTCCCCATGAACCTGATGACCATCGGGGCGATCTGGCTGAGCTCCAACGGGAATTATTATTTCCTGTGTATCGGCTGCCTGGCCGCCAGCTTTGCCCAGGCCGCGTTCCTGGTGCCGTTTGCTTTCCGGAAGGGATTCCGGATCACGCGGATTGCCAACCCCCGCGGTGACAGCAAGATCAAGGAGCTTTTCGCTCTGGCGCTGCCCACCATCATCGGCACGTCCGTCAACGATATCAACGTGCTGGTGGACAGGACCCTGGCTTCCAATCTGTCCGTGGGCGGCATTTCCGCGCTGAATTACGCCAGCAAGATCAACGCGTTTCTGCAGGGCATCATCGTGCTTTCGATCGTTTCCTATATCTATCCCAAGATCGCGAAGTTCGCCGTCAATCAGGATTCCGGCAAGCTGAAAAACGTCATCGACAGCGCCTTGGTATCCATCGTTTTCATTCTGCTTCCGGCCAGTTGCGTTCTGATCATTTTTGCGGAAAAGATCGTTTCCCTGATATTCGGCCACGGCGCCTTCGACCGGGATGCGGTGCTGATGACCTCGTCCGTATTGGCTTTCTACAGCATCGGGATGATTGCAAACGGCCTGCGGGAGGTATTCTCCCGGGTGCTGTTCGCGTATAAGGATTCAAAAACGCCGATGATCAACGGCGCCATCGGCATGGTGATCAACATTGTGCTGAACCTGGTGCTCAGTTCCTTCATGGGAATCGACGGCCTGGCGCTGAGCACGTCGGTATCCAGCTTCTGCATCCTGGTGATGCTGATGTACGGCATCGCCAGGAAAAAGATCTGGAAGCCGGGCAGAACGCTGTACGTTTCGCTGGCCAAGATCGCGGCGCTGTCCGCGGTCATGTGCTGCTGCGTCCTGCTGGGCAAGCGCGCGGCGTCCATGCTGATCGGCAATGAATATGTTTCCATCGCCTTGTCCGTGCTGCTCGGCGGCATCGTGTATCTTCTGGGCGCCTTCCTTCTGGATATCAGGGAGATCACGTCCATGCTGCGGTTTACGAAAAAGGATCGGGAAGAGGAAGAGGCCCCCCATGAGTGAAAAGAGCATCGATAGCGTTCATCAGGAATATCTGTCCGCCTTCCGGCAGGTCCGCATGCCCGGCCTGGAAGAATTTGAAACGGATAAGCTGCTGTTTAACCAATCGTACCACGCGCTGACCAGGAAATGGAAATTCCTGCTGGGCACCGTGGTCGCCGCCCTGTTTTTCGACCGCGAAACGATCCGCTATGACGACCGGGAGGCCGGCTTGCTTCTGTATTCGGAAGTGTTCAACCGGAAGGATCACGACACGTATTGGCAGCTCCTGTGCGATCTGTTTCCGGACAAAAACACCATGACGATCGTCAACCTGTCCAAGAGCGAGATGAAGCGCTGCCTGCGCCTGGGGCAGATACCGGGAAAGCTGAAAAGGCTGGCGCAATACAATAAACGGCTGAAATTCGTGCGGTCTCGCCTGCAGCGGGCTTTCTTATCGGCGCAGCTGATCTGGCTGTATCAGTTCCTGAAGAAAATTGAAAAGCTGCAGCTCCACCCCAAGGCGGCGATGTGCTTCTGCGACGCGGACTTTCACGAAACGCTGCTGGTCCAATGGCTGAATCACCGCGGGGTGGCCACCGTGACGAATCAGCACGGCCAGCCCCTGCTGCGGGACAAAAATACCGACAGGCTGAACCAAAGCCAGGTGCTGAATTTCAACAGCCGGTATTTCCTGGCCAAAGGGAGCTTCACCCGGGAGCAGTTCCGCAAAGCGGGCGTTTCCGACGACCGGGTGATCGTGGTGGGCGATCTGAAACACGAAAAACCGGCCGTCGCCATCCATGAAAAGAAAAACAGATTCTGCGTGTTCCTGGATACGCCCAGCTACGGCTTCGCGGAAAAAACCAACGCCGAGCTGCTGCGCTTTGCGGAAGCGGTCGGCGGCGCCCTGCACATGGATTATTATGTGAAGCTGCATCCCAGCGACGATTCGGGCAGATATTCGGGCGTGTCGCCCGACCGGTTCCTGGACAGGAACATCAGCCTGTCCGAATGCTTCGGAATGATCGATTTCGGCCTGTTCAGCGCCAGCGCCATTTATATCGACATGATCGCGTTTGGCGTAAAGGCCTATCAGTACTGCGGCATCCCCTTCCCGATCACCTCGTCGGAGGACGATCGGGTCGCTTCGCTGGAGGACTTCACGGAAAAGCACCGCCGGTGGGAGGCAAAAAACGACGGGGAAAAACGGGCGTATTTCGCGGAGCTGTACGGCCGGTACTATTCGGATAAAAATGCGGCGGATGAAATTCGCATGTTTGTCGGTCATCTGCTGACGGATGGAGGAGAACAATGAAAGCAGTGGCGTTTATTCCCATCAAGCTCAATTCCCAGCGGCTGCCCCACAAAAACATCCTTCCCATTGCCGGGCATCCCCTGTGCTGGCACCTGTGCAATACGCTGAACCAGGTCCGGGGCCTGGACAGCGTGTACGTGTACTGCTCCGATCCCGCGGTGAAGCAGTATATCCCGGAGGAAACCCGCTTCCTCCAGCGGCCGGAATGGCTGGACGGAAACCTGGTAAAGGGCTTTGACATTTACCGCTCGTTCATCCAGGCGGTGGACGCCGACGTGTACGTTCTGGCCCATACCACTTCGCCCTTTATCAAAGTGTCCTCCTGCCAGACCGCACTGGACCACGTCCTTTCCGGGGAATACGATTCGGCGTTCTCCGCCGAACGGATCCAGACCTTCGCCTGGTACCAGGGAAAGCCCATCAACTACGACCTCAACGATGTTCCCCGGACGCAGGATATGGAGCCGATCTGGGTGGAAACCAGCGCGTTCTTCATGTTCAAAAAGGAAATCTTCACCGTCCACAACAGAAGGATCGGCTTCCATCCCTACATCCAGGAAGTATCCGGCATTGAAGCGGTGGACATTGACGAGAAAAAGGATTATGACCTGGCATGTATGCTGGCGGAAGCAGAAAGGATCGGACAATGAGCAAAATGACGTTGATCGCCGGGCCCTGCGTGATCGAATCCGAGCAGAATGTGATGCTGGTGGCGGAAACGGTGGCGGGGATCGCCCGGAAGCTGGATCTGGATTATTATTTCAAGGCGTCCTTCGATAAGGCCAACCGGACCAGCATTTCCTCCTATCGCGGCCCCGGGATCGAAAAAGGGCTGGAAATCCTGCAGAAGGTGAAGGACACGCTGGGCCTGAAAATCTGCACGGACATCCACGAGCCGTGGCAGGCGGAAAAGGCGGCGCAGGTGGCGGACATTCTTCAGATCCCCGCTTTCCTCTGCCGGCAGACGGATCTGCTGGTGGCGGCGGCGAAGACGCAAAAGTGCATCAATGTGAAAAAGGCCCAGTTCCTGGCGCCCTGGGATATGAAAAATGTGGTCACCAAGCTGGAGGAATCCGGGAACAGGAACATTATGCTGTGCGAGCGGGGCTCCACCTTCGGCTACAACACCCTGGTGGTGGATATGACGGGGATCTTTGAAATGAAGAAATTCGGCTATCCGGTGGTGTTCGACGCCACCCACAGCGTGCAGAAGCCGGGCGGGAAAGGCAGCGCCACCGGCGGCAACCGGGCATACGTGGAGCCGCTGGCAAAGGCGGCCGTGGCGGCGGGCGCGGACGCGCTTTTCTTTGAAGTCCACCCCGATCCGGACCGCGCGCTTTCCGATGGGCCCAATATGGTCCGGCTGGACGAATTTGAAAGCCTTCTGAGCCGGGTGATGAAGGTATACGACGCAGTGCATTGACGGGGGAATCGGTATGGACAGATTGGCTGAGGGCAAGCGCGTTTTTGACAAGGAGATCGACGCGCTGATCAAAACGCGCGACGCGCTGGGAGATACTTACCTGCAGATCCTGGAGCTGGTCACCAAATGCGAAGGCAAGGTGATCGTGACCGGGATGGGCAAGCCCGGGCATATCGCGGCAAAAATCGCGGCGACCTTTGCCAGCCTCGGCACGCCGGCGTTCCACCTGCATCCGGCGGAAGCCATGCACGGGGATCTGGGCATGGTGTCCGCCAATGATGTGGTCATTGCGATCAGCTTCAGCGGCGAGAGCGAAGAGATCATCCGCATCCTTCCCAACATCAAAATGATCGGCGCCAGGCTGGTGGGCATCACGGGCAACCCGGATTCCATCCTTGCCCAGGAAGCCGACGTTGTGCAGATCCTGCCCAAGTTTGAGGAGGCGTGCTTCCTCGGCCTCGCCCCCACCTCCAGCACCACGGCCGCGCTGTGCTACGGGGATTCCCTGGCCGTGGTGGCCAGCGCCGTCTACGGCTTCAAGGACAGCGACTTCGGCAAATTCCATCCGGCGGGCAGCCTGGGCAAAAAGCTGATTCTTCGGGTGGAGGACATCATGGCCCAGGGGGAGAAAAACGCGAAGGTGCACGTCAGCGTACCCCTCAAGGACGCCATCATTGAGCTAAGCAAAAAAGGCCTCGGCGCCCTGTCCGTGGTGGACGACGACGACAATCTTCTGGGGATCATCACAGACGGGGATCTGCGGCGCCAGCTGGAAAAAGGGGTGGACATCTACAGCCTGAAGGTGGAAAACATCATGTCCACCGATCCGTACACGATCCGGAAAGAAAGGCTGGCCATCGAGGCGCTGAAGGTGATGAAGCACAGGAACATTTCCTGCCTGCTCGTCACGGAAGGCACGAAAGCCATCGGAACCATCCGGCTTCAGGACATCATAGGGGTGGGGATCATTGGATAAGACGAAGTACCTGATCATGGATGTGGACGGGACGCTTACGGACGGGAAGATCTATATGTCGCCGTCCGGCGAAGCGATGAAGGCGTTCAGCATCAAGGACGGCTGCGGGATCCACGATCTCCTGCCCGGCGCGGGAATCGTGCCGGTGATCATCACCGCGAGAAAATCGGAAATCGTGGTCAACCGCTGCAGGGAGCTGGGGATCAGCGAGGTCTATCAGGGCGTCGGCAGCAAGATCGGCCAGATGCGCTCCGTCGTTGCCGATCTTGCCCAGGCCGCATACATCGGAGACGACATCAACGATCTGCAGTGCATGCAGGCGGTCCGGGAAGCCGGCGGGCTGGTGGGCTGCCCTGCCGACGCGGTGCGGCAGGTGATGGAGATTGCCGATTTTGTGGCGGCGCACAGGGGCGGCGACGGGGCCGTCAGGGATTTTATTGAGTGGATCCTTCAACAAAAGCGATAGGAGAATCAGAAATGAAAGGGATTATTCTTGCCGGTGGGGCGGGGACCCGGCTTTACCCGCTGACGATGGTGACGTCAAAGCAGCTGCTGCCGGTGTATGACAAGCCGATGATCTATTACCCGCTCTCCACCCTCATGCTGGCGGGGATCAAAGAGATTCTGATCATTTCCACCGAAACGGATACGCCCCGCTTCGAGGCGCTTCTGGGAGACGGCAGCCAGTTTGGCGTGAAGCTCCAATACAAGGTGCAGCCTTCCCCCGACGGGCTGGCCCAGGCCTTCATCCTGGGCGAGGAATTTCTCGCCGGCGAGGCCGGGGCGATGGTGCTGGGCGACAACATCTTTTACGGGAACGGGTTCCGCAAGCTGCTCCGCGCGGCGGTGGAAAACGCCGAACAGGGCCGGGCGACCGTATTCGGGTATTATGTGAACGATCCGGAACGGTTCGGCGTAGTCGCCTTCGACGAGGAGGGGCACGCCACTTCCATCGAAGAAAAGCCGAAAGTCCCCAAATCCAATTATGCGGTAACGGGGCTGTATTTCTATCCGGATGACGTTGCGCGCCGGGCCAATCAGGTGCGGCCCTCCGCCCGGGGGGAATTGGAAATCACCACGCTGAATGAGATGTACCTGGACGACGGGCTGCTGGATGTGCAGCTGCTGGGGCGCGGCTTCGCATGGCTTGACACCGGAACGATGGACAGCCTGGTGGAAGCGGCCAACTTTGTGCAGACGATTTCCAAGCGGCAGGGGATCACCATTTCCGCCCCGGAGGAAATCGCCTTCATCAACGGCTGGATCGGCAAAGAAAAGCTGCTGGAATCGGCGGAGCGCTATGGGAAATCCCCCTACGGCGCCCATCTGAAGGCAGTTGCGAACGGAAAGGTGAGGTACTGATATGAAAACTGTCATCGTGACCGGCGGCGCCGGCTTCATCGGCTCCAATTTTATTTTCCATATGATGAAAGCGCACCCGGATTACCGGATCGTTTGCATCGACAAGCTGACCTACGCCGGCAACCTTTCCACGCTCCGATCCGTCATGGATCAGGAAAATTTCCGGTTCGTCAGGATGGATATCTGCGACCGGGAGGGCGTGGATAAGCTCTTTGCCGAAGAAAAGCCGGATATCGTGGTAAACTTCGCGGCGGAAAGCCATGTGGACCGCAGCATAGAGAATCCCGGCGTGTTCCTGCAGACCAACGTGATCGGCACCGCCACGCTGATGGACGCCAGCCGCAAGTACGGCGTGGCCCGGTATCATCAGGTGAGCACGGATGAGGTGTACGGCGATTTGCCCCTGGACCGGCCCGATCTTTTCTTTACGGAAGAAACCCCCATCCATACCTCCAGCCCGTACAGCGCTTCCAAGGCGGGGGCGGACCTGCTGGTGATGGCCTACCACCGCACCTATGGCCTGCCTGTGACCATCAGCCGCTGCAGCAACAATTACGGGCCCTATCATTTCCCCGAAAAGCTGATCCCGCTTATGATCGCCAACTGCCTGAACGATAAGCCCCTGCCCGTTTACGGGAAGGGCCTGAACGTCCGGGACTGGCTGTATGTGGAGGATCACTGCAAGGCCATCGACCTGATCCTTCACCGGGGCAGGGTCGGCGAGGTGTACAACATCGGCGGGCACAATGAAATGCGGAATATCGACATCGTGAAGCTGATCTGCAGGGAGCTGGGAAAGCCCGAAAGCCTCATCACCTACGTTGCGGACCGGAAAGGCCACGATATGCGCTATGCCATCGATCCCTCGAAGATTCACGGCGAGCTGGGCTGGCTGCCGGAAACCAAATTTGAGGACGGCATCCGGAAAACGATCCAATGGTATCTTGAAAACCGCAGCTGGTGGGAAGAAATCATCAGCGGCGAATACCAGAATTATTACGCCAGGATGTACGGGAACAGATGAGCACGAAAAAAATCCTGATCACGGGCGGCGCCGGCTTTATCGGCGCGGAAACGGTCAATCAGCTTCACCGCGCGGGCGGATGGGACATTACCGTCCTGGACGCCATGACGGAGCAGATCCATGGCCGCGATTGGGAAAAATCCTATCTGTACCGGTCCGTTCAGGGGAAGTGCAGGCTGATCCTGGGGTCCGTATGCGATCTTGCCGCCGTTCAGCAGGCCGTGGAAGGCTGCGAATACGTTGTGCACCTTGCCGCGGAAACGGGCACGGGCCAGTCGATGTACCGGATCAATCAGTATAACGAAACCAACATCATGGGCACTTCGAACCTGCTGCAGGCCATATCTCTGGCCGGGAAAAGCAGCCGGGTGAAAAAAATCGTGCTTTCCTCCTCCCGGTCCGTTTACGGGGAGGGAAAATACCAATGCCCGAATTGCGGCGTGGTATACCCGGGCAGCCGGGACAGGGACAGGATGCTGAAGGGCGATTTCCATCTTTACTGCCCGGACTGCGGGGAACGGCTGAGCCTGCTGCCCACCTCGGAGGACAGCCGGATCCAGCCGGCGTCCCTGTACGCCTACACCAAGTACGCCCAGGAAATGATGCTCAGGACCATGTGCCCGGCCATGGGGCTGGCCTATACGATCCTCCGGTTCCAGAACGTGTACGGGCAGGGCCAGAGCCTGAAAAACCCCTATACGGGGATCCTTTCCATTTTCTCCTCGCTGCTCCTGGAAAACAAGCCGGTGAACGTGTTTGAGGACGGCCTGGAAAGCAGGGATTTCATCAATGTCCGGGATATCGCCGCCGGGATCGCCGCTTGCCTTGAAAACCCGCGGAGCGACGGGGAAACCATCAATCTGGGCAGCGGCGTGAATACCAGCGTGCTGGAGATCGTATCCATCCTGAAAAAGCATTACGGCAGCCGGAGCGACGTGCGGATCACCGGGGATTTCCGGATCGGGGATATCGCCCATAACAAGGCGGACATCGGCAAAGCGGAACGCCTGATCGGTTTTCGTCCCCGGGTGGGCCTGGACGAGGGGCTGAAAGCCTTCTGCGACTGGGTGATGCACCAGGAAAAGGACAGCGGCGGATATGAAGCGTCCCTGGAGGAAATGGAAAAAACGGGGATGCTGGTCCGCAGCGCGCAGGACGGATAAAAGCCTGGCCCGGTGGGCGCAGGCGCGGCAGAGGAGGAAGAACAAATGGGACAGATCACCGTACAAAAGGATGTCGGCGGAATCCGGGATCTTTGCATCATCACCCCGGCGGTCCACGGCGACAGCAGAGGCTATTTCTTTGAATCCTATAATCAGAACGACCTGGAGGAGGCCGGCATCTGCATCCCTTTCGTGCAGGACAATCAGTCCATGTCGGTCAAGGGCGTGCTTCGCGGCCTGCATTTCCAGAAGCAGTACCCGCAGACAAAGCTGGTCCGGGTGATCAAGGGCGCCGTTTTCGACGTGGCGGTGGACCTGCGGGCCGGCTCGGAAACCTTTGGAAAATGGTTTGGGGTGGAGCTGAGCGAGGAGAACAAAAAGCAGTTCCTCATTCCCCGCGGCTTCGCCCACGGCTTTCTCGTTCTGTCAGACGCCGCCGAGTTCTGCTACAAATGCGATGATTTCTACCATCCCAACGACGAGGGCGGCATCGCGTGGAACGATCCGGCAATCGGGATCGCGTGGCCCGGGGTCACGGGCGTTTACGACGGCACGGCTTCCGCCGCAGGATATGCCCTGGACGGGACGCCGCTGATCCTTTCCGAAAAGGATCAGAAATGGGCGGGGCTGGACGCTGCGAACCGGTTTTAACGGAGGACAAGGCTTATGAAAATACTGGTTACGGGAGCAAACGGCTATCTGGGGCAGGGCATCGTCCGGCACATCCTGGACGCCGGCATCCAGGCGGTCGCCGTGGATTTCCGGGTGGATCAGGTGGACCCGCGGGCTGAAAGGCGTGCGTGCGACCTGTTTTCCGTTGAGCAGCCCTACGACGCTTTCGGCCGGCCGGACGTGCTGCTGCATCTGGCGTGGCGGGACGGCTTCGTGCATTATTCCAACGCGCATATCGACGATCTGCCCAGGCATTACGCCTTTCTCCGGGCGTTTTCTGAAACGGATGTGAAAAAGATCGCCGTCATGGGCACCATGCATGAAATCGGGTTCTATGAAGGCTGCATCAAAGAAGATACGCCCTGCAATCCGACCACGCCCTACGGGATCAGCAAAAACGCCCTGCGCATGCTCACCCGGGCGCTGTGCACAAAAAACGGGAAGGCTTTCCAGTGGCTCAGAGGGTACTACATCGTGGGCAACAGCCAATACGGCGCCTCCATTTTTTCCAAGATCACGGCGGCGGAAGCGGCCGGGAAAGAGGAATTTCCCTTTACCATGGGCCAGAACCAGTTCGATTTCATTGATTATGAGGATTTCTGCGAGCAGGTGGCCCGCGCCGTGGCGCAGGAGAAGGTCCTGGGCGTCATCAATATCTGTTCCGGGTATCCGGAAAAGCTGGCCGACAGGGTGGAGCGGTTTATCCGGGAAAACGGATACCGGATCAAGCTGAAATACGGCGCCTATCCCGACCGGCCTTATGATTCCAAGGCCGTATGGGGCGACGGGGAGAAGATCCGCGCGATCCTGTCGGCGAAATAACGCGCAGGCAGCCCGTTTTTTCCCAAATGAGAACAGCCTGGGGTTCCGCCCGATCCGGCGGAAAGCCCAGGCTGTTTTTTTCTGCCTGCCGACAGCATCATTCCTTTTTCCGCAGCATCGGGATCTGCACGATGACGATGGCGGCGAACATGATTCCGCAGCCGGCCAGCTCGCGGCCGCTCATCCTTTCGTTCAGGATCAGCGCGCCGGCGATCACCGCGAACACCGCCTCCAGGCTCATCAGCAGCGAAGCCACCGTGGGATCCGTGTATTTCTGCGCCACGATCTGCAGCGTGTATCCGATCCCGCCGGACACGATGCCGCAATACAGGATCGGGACGAGGGCTGAGGAGAGCTGATCCCAGCCCGGGGATTCCGTGAGGAACGCCGCGGCCCACGCGATCAGGGCCGCCGTCAGGAACTGGACGGAAGAAATGGCCACCGGATCGCCCCGGGGGGCAAAATGATCGCAGCAGAGGATATGCCCGCTGAACAGCACGGCGCAGATGCAGAGCAGCGCGTCGCCCGGGGCCAGCTCCAGGCGCTCCCGGACGCACAGCAGATACATCCCGGCCACCCCCAGCATCACGGCGAACCAGACGGGCCAGGGATTGCGCCTGCCGAAGAAAACAAAGCCGATCACCGGTACCAGCAGGATATACAGGGCGGTGATGAACCCCGCTTTCCCGGCAGAGGTGGAAACGAGGCCCATCTGCTGGAAAATGCTGCCGAGGGCCAGGAACGCGCCGCACATCGCGCCGCCTGCCAGGGTATTGCGGGCGCGCTTCTTCGTTTCGTCCGTTCGGGCCGGGGGCCGTTTCCGCAGCAGGGAAACGCCGCCCACTGCCGCGGCGGCCAGCGTCATGCGCGACGCGGTAAACGTCATCGGCCCGATATGGTCCATGCCCGCGCGCTGAAAGGCGAAGGCCGTTCCCCAGATCATGGCCGTAAACAGCAGCAGCACGCTGCCGATCCATTGCTTCTTCATCATGGCAAAATGCACTCACCTATGCTTCGGTGCCGTCTGTCTTTCCGGCGGCCCGATTGCGTTTTTCCGCGGTTTACGTTTCCGGCAGGTTCCTGTAATATTCCTCCAGCCGCGGCCGGGCTTTTTCGTAGGCGGAGCGCAGCCCGGGATCGAACTGGGTGCCCATGCCCTCCAGGATGATCCGGTCGGCCCGCTCAAAATCGTAAGCCTCTTTGTACACGCGGCGGCTGACCAGGGCGTCGTACACGTCGGCCACGGCCATGATCCGGGCTTCAACGGGGATCTGCTCCCCGGCGAGGCCGTCCGGGTAGCCGGAGCCGTCCCAGCGCTCGTGGTGGTAATGGGCCACGTTCTCCGCCACGGCTTTGAAGGAACGGTCGTCCGTGTGCAGAAGGATCTCGTGGATCACCCGGGCGCCTTCCGCCGCGTGGCGCTTCATTTTGGCGTATTCCTCGTCCGTGAATTTTCCGGGCTTCCGCAGCACGGCGTCGTCCACGGCGATTTTCCCCAGATCGTGCATAGGCGCGGCTTTTACCACGTCCCGGCAGAATTCCGGGGACAGGGAAAGCGCGCCTTCTTTTATGATCTCATCGATCAGGATGCGCACGCCCTCGCTGGTGCGCTTGATGTGGCCGCCGGTAGAATTGTCCCGGCTCTCCACCATCATGGCCAGGCTCATGATCAGGTTATCGTGCATCTCCACGATGTGGCGGGTTTTCGCCTCCACCTGCTGCTGCAGGCTTTCGTTGTAGGTGTCCAGCAGCCGGATGTACTTTTTGTTGGCGGTGTCGTCCGTAAAGGTGACGATGTAGCCCCGCCGGTGGATCCCGTCGTACAGGTAATTGACGTTGACGTTATAGATTTTTTCATCGCTTTCGTCACCGCTTTCTCCGGGCACGGTATAGACGAAGGCGTTTTTTTCCGGTTCCTGGCGGAAGCTGTCCAGATAGTGGCGGATTTTGCGCAGGGTGGGCTTATAGCCGAAGGGCTCGTCCACCGCCAGCTCCGCCAGCCCGGGCACCAGCTGCTTGGCCATGGAATTGCTGCCCAGATACCGGTATCGGTAATCGAAGGACATATAACCGATCCCCCGATCCTGCACCATGGAATCGATCACCGTGTCGCTCACGTCGTAGAGGTTCACCCGGTGGGCGATGAGAAGATAGGTCAGCTCCGCCAGCACATAGCCCAGCGGCACGAAATCCACGGTCTGGATGATCCGCCTGCCCACGAAAAAGCTCAGCATGCAGATCACGTCCGGCAGGATCAGCAGATACAGGATCGTCCGGGGCACCTGCTTTTTCCGGTGCAGGGAATAGCCGATGGCCGCGATCCCCGCCGCAAAAAACAGGATGATCACCGCGTAGAAAGCGCCGTGCATGGGCCCGTACTGCCGGAGGAGCACCGGCGTGCCCAGCGATGCGTCATACGAAATATCCCGGTAAAACAAATCCATCCGGCCGGTGGTCAGCACGGAAAAAAACAGGCAGACGCACACGAGGTACAGCGCCGTGCGCAGCCATTTGGGAAGGCTGATCCGGCATAGATTGAAGATGCTCAGCAGGATGAACAGCTGCAGGAAGCAGCCGCCGATGTAAATGATCTGCACCGCCCGGACCAGCCCCTCCAAGCTTTCCGACAGCCCCTGCAGCACGTAGCCCAGGCAGGCCACCGGCACCAGGGTGAAGATCATGTTGAAATTGACGTCGTAGTGCTTATGCCACAGATAGATATAAACCGCGGTGCACAAAAGAGAGGCTGCGAACATGCCGCTGTAAAACATCTGGATCAAGCCGCTGCACCTCCGTTTCTCCTGAATTGCGGTCCTTTCATGCCCTTACTGATTTTCAATGCCGATCCGGATGCCGCCGGTGGAGGTGGTGATTTTGCACCGGCCGCCGCTTCCATCGCCGGGGACCTCCACCCGCCCGGTATCGGAGTGGGCGGAGAACACCTTGCCCGAGCGCAGCGTGCCCGTCACGCTGCCCGTGCTGGTTTTCGCCAGGATCACCTCCGCGTCGCAGCCCTCAAACCGGATGCTGCCGGTGCTGCGCTCAAGATCGAACGCCCCGGATGCGATCACGTTTTTCAATGTGAGCCCGCCGGTGCTGCCGGAGGACAGGAGATTTTGGCACGTTACGTTTTCCAGCATCGTCCCGCCCGTGCTTACGCTGACCTCCACATCCCCCGCGCACTTTACGCCGGCAATGCGGATGCCGCCGGTGCTGGTTTTGACGGTCACGGCGCCGGCGGAAGCGGCCCGGCAGTCCACGCTGCCCGTGCTGAGCGTCACCCGGATACTGTCAAAGGAGAAATCCGCGGGGATCGCCACGTCCCCCGTGCTGCCTTCCACGATAAGCGTCCCAAAGGCATCGCGGGGCAGGTATACGGTCACGGAGGGGCCTTCCGCAAAGAAGCTGAAATCCACGAAGAACCACGTGTGCCGGGCCGTGCTTTCCACGGTCAGGGTATCGTTATCCACCCGGACGGTATGGGGCTCCTTTTCATCCTCCCGGCACACTACCCTGCATTCCCCGTCCTCCGACGGCGCAAGTGCGATTTTTTCCCGGTCGCCGCGGATGATGATATGCTGAAAACGCCCGTCCACCGCATAAACATTTGTTTCATAATTGCCGATACTGAGCTTGCTGAAATCAAAGCCCACCGACGCCAGCGCCGCGCAGCAGACCAGCGCGCCCGCCGCCAGCAGGACTACTGCAACTATCAATCCGCGTTTTCTTCCGCCCATGGCTTACCCCTCCTTCCCGACCAGCCGGGTCTTCACCGCCAGCAGCGCCTTCCCCGTCAGCTTCACAAGCCCGCCGGCGATCCCCCTGCCGGCGTAAAACAGAAGGATCGCCACCCCGGCGCACACGAGGCCTGCGCCTGCGGAAAACAGCGCCCCCGCCGTATTGCCCGCCTGCAGGTATGGGATCGTGCTGATCAGGCAGGCGATTGCTGCCGCAAAAAGGCTCAGCGCGGTTACCCAGAAACAAAGCACCGCCACCCAGAGCACCGCATAGGCCGACAGCAGCACCGCCGCCGCCGCGATCAGAAGCGGAGCCCACAGGGGCGCGCTGAGCAGCAGCGCGATTTTTCCGCCCGTCAGGCCCTTTTCCCGCTTCACCTTGTCTCCCACCAGCTTCGTCAGGGGGATCTCGGCCATGATCTGATCCACGATGCCGTCTACCGGCCCGATCCCCGCCACGGCGTCCTCTTCCGATTCCCCGCGTGCCATGCGGCCGTCGATCCGCTCGCCGTAAAAGGCGATTCTTTCCTCCAATTCGTCCTGCGGCAGCCCGGAGAGCTTTTTCCTCAGCTCCGTCAGAAACGCATCCCTGTTCACGGTAAGTCGTCCTCCCTTGCGGTCCAAGCGGCATGCCCGCTTTTCCTGACACCTCCCAAGTATACTACAAATCTCCTGCCGGAGACAAACAAATTCTTGTGTAAATACAAAAAAGCCCTTGAAATCCTGCGATTTCAGGGGCCTTCGTTTTCTGCTCCGCTATTGCTCCTGGGCCGGGTTCACGTGGATCATGATGTGCTTTACCTTGGGAAACTGCCGCTCGATCTCGTTGTGGACGCCCTCGGCGATATCGTGGGCGGCCGTCAGAGTCATTTCCCCGTCCACGGCAATTTCCATCTCCACGTACATTTTGCTGCCGAATTTCCGGGTGAGAAGCCGGTCGATGCCCTTTACCCCCGGATGGGCCAGGGCGCAGGCGCGCAGGGCGCTTTCCGTTTCCTCGTCGGCGCTTTCGTCCACCATTTTGTTCACGGCGTCGCGGAAGATCTCATAGGCGGCCTTGGCGATGAACAGGCAGATCACCAGGCTGGCGATGGGGTCCAGGACGGGCAGGCCCAGCCGCGCCCCGCCGATGCCGATGAGCGCGCCTACGGAGCTGAGCGCGTCGGACCGGTGATGCCATGCGTCGGCCATCAGCGCGTCGGAGTCGATCTGCCTGGCGGCCTTCCGGGTATAGCGGTACATGCCCTCCTTCACCCCGATGGACAGCACCGCGGCGATCAGCGCCAGAATGCCGGGGGCCTGCAATTCCTCCGGGCGGAGGATCTTCTGCACCCCCTGATACCCGATCAACAGCCCCGTGGCCAGCAGCACCCCCGCCAGCACGATGGCCGCCACGCATTCCATCCGCTCGTGGCCGTAGGGATGTTCCCTGTCCGATTCCTTGCCGGACAGATGCACGCCGATCATAACAATGAAGGTGCTGAACACATCGGAAATGGAGTGCACGGCGTCCGACACCATGGCCCCGGACCGGGCCAGCAGGCCCGCCAGCAGCTTCACCGCCGACAGGGCGGCGTTCAGATAAATGGAGATCCGCGAAACGCGGAAAGCGATTTTGGATGAGTTTTCCATGGGGGTATCCGCTCCTTCCTGCCCCGAAAAACAAAAACGGGAACAAGCGTGTTTCTGATGCCTGTCCCGCAGAAAGATATATCTGCTGCCGCGAGTGCGGCCCGGCTCCCTTGGGCCTGATCAATGAGTGATGCATATTATAATGGATATATCTGGATTTTGCAAGTCCATCTTCCCCCCGGCTCCGCGTTCTTGCGCTTCCGGGGCGGACGGCGTATAATGTTCCTGTCGGATTATTCCGGAAAGAATTAGGGGGGCTTGTCAGGTGCCTTTTGAAATCGTTCGGAACGATATCACAAATATGCGGGTCGACGCCATCGTAAACGCTGCCAATTCCACGCTGCTGGGCGGCGGCGGGGTGGACGGGGCCATTCACCGTGCCGCCGGGCCGCAGCTGCTGGCGGAATGCCGCACCCTGGGCGGCTGCGCAACCGGGCAGGCCAAGATCACCAAAGGGTATGATCTGCCCTGCCGGTACGTGATCCACACGGTGGGCCCCGTGTGGCAGGGCGGAGGAAAAAACGAAAAGGAGCTGCTGGCCTCCTGCTACGCCGCGTCCCTGGCGCTGGCAGCGGAGCACGGATGCGGATCCGTTGCCTTCCCGCTGATCTCCGCCGGGGCCTACGGCTATCCCAAGGACGAGGCGCTGAAGATTGCCACGGATACTATAAGGGATTTCCTCTTTACCCACGATATGACCGTGTATCTGGTGATATTCGACCGCACGTCCTTCTCCATCAGCCAGAAGCTGTACGCCCACATCCAGGCGTTCATCGACGACGCGTATGTGGCTCCCCGGTATGATGAGGAGAGCGAGCGGCGCAGAAGATATCTCAACCAGATGGCGCCGTCCGATGGGGCGTCTGTGCCCATGATGGCGCCGGCGGCGCGTCCGCCCCGGGAGAAAAAGGAAAAAGCCGTCCGCCCGGCAGACATCGCGAAGGCGGACGCAGGATTGCGGGAGGCGGCCCTGGAGGATTACCTGAGCCGGCTGGACGAGGGCTTCCGGGAGATGCTGCTGCGCAGGATCGACGAAAGCGGCATGACCGACGCGGAATGCTACAAAAAAGCGAATGTGGACCGGAAGCTGTTCAATAAAATCAAAAATCAGCCCGATTACCGGCCCGGCAAAACCACCGTGCTGGCCTTCGCCGTGGCCCTGGAGCTGCCCCTGCGGGAAACGGAGGACATGCTCCGCCGGGCCGGCTATTCCCTTTCCCACAGCAGCAAGCTGGATCTGATCGTGGAGTTTTTCATCACCAACGGGGTTTTCGATATTTTCCGGATCAACGAGGCGCTATTTTCCTTCGATCAGAAGCTGCTGGGCTCCGGGATGTGACGCATCCCCGCCGCCTGCATTTGTCGCCTGCCGGGCGACCCGCCGCGCCCTTTTCTTTGCTATGATCGGTACGCAGGCTGAGCCTGACCACAGCAAAGAGGAGGGATTTTGATGAAAAAGAATCTGACGGAAATGGTGTTCATCCTGGATAAAAGCGGCTCCATGGCCGGGCTGGAAGCGGACACCGTCGGCGGTTTCAACAGCATGATCGAAAGGCAGAAGCAGCAGGAAGGCGAAGCGTATGTGTCCACGGTGCTCTTTTCCAATGAAAGCACCGTGATCCACGACCGGGTGGACGTAAGGAAGATCGAGCCCCTGACGGAAAGGCAGTACCGGGTGGGGGGCTGCACCGCCCTGATCGACGCCATCGGCGGGGCCATCCATCACATCGGCTGCGTGCACAAGTACGCCCGGCCGGAGGACGTGCCGGAGCACACCGTATTCGTTATCACCACGGACGGCATGGAAAACGCCTCGCACCGCTACACCAGCGACGAGGTGAAGCAGATGGTGAAGCGCCAGAAGGAAAAGTACGGCTGGGAGTTCCTGTTCCTGGCCGCCAACATCGACGCCGTGGAAACCGCCGCGCGCTTCGGCATCGCGGAGGACCGGGCGGTGAATTTCCGCAACGACGGGGAGGGGCAGCGGCTGAATTACCGGGTGGTCGGCGACACCCTGGGCTGCATCCGGGCCAGCGCGCCCGTGGACAGGGAATGGAAACGCAGGATCGAACAGGACTATGAAAGCCGCAGAGACGGCAGATGAATTTTAAGAAGGAGGAACTGCACATGCGGAACATCTGGAAGGACGGGGTCCTGGGCGTGGTGACCGGCGACGCCCTGGGCTGCCCTGTGCAGTTTGAGACACGGAAGGAAGTGGCGGCGCATCCCGTGACCGGCATGCGAGGACACGGCACCTTTCATCTCCCCGCCGGTTCCTGGACGGACGACAGCAGCCTGACCCTGGCGCTGCTGGACAGCATCAAAGAGAAAAATGGGATCGACCTGGACCACATCATGGGCAATTTCGTCAGCTGGCTGGACAAGGGAGCCTTCACCCCGTACGGATACGCCTACGATATCGGCCAGGGCACATTGCGGGCCATCAGGAAGTACAAGCTGAAAAAGCAGCCTCTGAAATGCGGGGGCACCGACGAATGGAACAACGGCAACGGAAGCCTCATGCGCATCCTGCCCGCCTGCCTGTACGCCTGGGTGAAGAAGCTGCCGGAGGAGGAAGCGGTATCCGCGATCCATCGTGTGGGCAGCCTGACCCACGGCCATCTCCGCGCCAATATCGCCTGCGGACTGTATTTCTTCATGGTCAAGGCCGTCCTGGACGGGAACGGGCCGCTTCCGGCCCGCCTGCAGGCCGGCCTGGACCGGGGCTTCGCTTACTACGAACAGGCCCTTGCGGACCGCGAAGACCTGGATCTGTACGCGCGGCTCCGGGATCTGGACGCCTTCGCCGCGCTGCCTCCGGAGAAAATCAAAAGCGGCGGCTACGTGGTGGATGCTCTGGAGGCGGCGGTCTGGGCGCTGCTCAACGCGGATACGTTTGCGGGCGCTCTGCTCAAGGCCGTCAACCTGGGCGACGACACCGACACCGTGGGCGCCATCGCCGGCGGCCTGGCGGGGCTGTATTACGGATACGGGGCGATCCCCGCCCCCTGGCTGGAAGCCCTTCCGAAACGGGATTGGATCGAAGAAATGTGCGGGGAAGCAAACGAAAAAATCCGGGGATAATCCCCGGCAAAAAAGGGGATGTTGCAGAAGCCAATCTGCAACATCCTCTTTGTTTACAGGGATATTGGTTTTCATAAAGAATGAGCAACAGTGAATACCGGGAAATCTGTCGATCAAATGGAGGATCCATTTGATCGAAAGGGCTGTGCAGCAGCCCCGGCTTTATTTCATCCATTCCCGCTTGAGCTTCCGGCCCATCAGCAATCCCACGGTGTCCGCGGGGTTTTCCCCGTCGTGGATGATGCGGTTCACCGCCTCCACGATGGGCATTTCCACCCCGTATTTTTCCGCCAGGCTCATGGCGGCGGGCAGGGCGTTGATGCCCTCCACCACCATGCCCACCTTTTCAATGGCCTCCCGCGGCCTGTATCCCTGGCCGATCAGGTATCCGCATTGGTTGTTACGGCTGTGGCGGCTGGTGGCGGTGACGATCAGATCCCCGATGCCCGCCAGGCCCGCGAAGGTTTCGTCCCGGCAGCCCATCGCCAGGCCCAGCCGCCGCATTTCCGCCAGGCCCCGGGTGATCAGGGCGGCCTTGGTATTGTCGCCGTAGCCCAGCCCGGCGGAGATGCCCGCCGCCAGGGCGATCACGTTCTTGAGCGCCCCGCAGAGCTCCACCCCCAGCACGTCTGTATTCGTGTATACGCGCATGCAGGTATCGGTAAAAATGCTCTGCACCTTTTCCGCCAGGCGGATATCCCCGCAGGCGGAAACGGCGGTGGTGGGCAGATCCTGGGCCACCTCCTCGGCGTGGGTGGGGCCGGACAGCACCGCCGTCGGGACATCCGGGATCACGTCGCCGATCACCTGGCTCATGGTTTCCAGGGTGCCCGGCTCGATGCCCTTGGCCACGTCCACGATGAGCTGCCCGGGCCCGGCGTAGGGGGCGATCCTGCCCGCTGTGCCCCGGACGTACACGGAGGGCACCGCGAAGATGAGCATTTCTTTTCCTGCGCAGGCTTCTTTCTCGTCCGCCGTGAAGCGGATCCCTTCCGGGATCTCCATGCCGGGCAGGTTCCTGTGCCGCCGCGTTTTTCTCAAATCCTCTATTTCCGTCGGGAGCGCGGACCAGACGGCGATCTGGTGCCCCGCGTTGCAAAGGATACGGGCCAGCGCCGTTCCCCAGGTCCCCGCCCCGATGATGGCAATGTTCATGGCAGCCTCCTTCATTCCCTTCTTCCAATATTATAAAGGATCCCTCCCCGTTGTCAATGCACAGCCGCCGGGGCAGGGTGAATTTTGCCGGGAAAGCAGGAAAAAGCGGGCCGCCCGTCAAAGTACATCTTTGCCGCCCTGCGGGGCGCAAAAAGCACAGGAAAGGCGGAGAATGCCGTGCACATCGCGCTGACCTTTGACGACGGGCCCAACACCGAAATCACCCCCCGGGTGCTGGATATCCTGGAGGAAAACGGCGTCCGGGCGTCTTTTTTCCTCATTGCCGACGCCATCACCCCGGAATCGGCGAAAGTGGCCCGCCGGGCCTGGGAAATGGGGTGCGAAATCAACAACCATTCCAAAACCCATGACTTTATGGACCGGATGGCCCCGGAAACGATCCGGGAGGAGATCGCGGACTGCACCCAGAAGATCGTGGAGATCACCGGCGTTTCTCCCCGCTTTTTCCGCCCGCCCTACATCGCCGTGAACCAGACCCTCTACGATAACGTGGACCTCACCTTCATCTGCGGCGTGGGGTGCGAGGACTGGGTGCCGCAGGTGACGGCCCGGCAGCGGATCGACCGGATCCTGGCCAGCGCCAAGGACGGGGATATCCTCCTGCTCCACGATATGCCCGGGAACGAAAACACCGTGGAGGCCATCCGCACGGTGATCCCGGAGCTTAAGAAGCGCGGGTTTGAATTCGTCACCTGCGGGGAGCTGTTCGCCTGCAAGGGCGTGACGCCGGAGCGGGGAAAAATCTATTCCAACGTGTGGGACTGAACCGTGGAAAAAGAAACGATGGTGCGTCAGCGCCTGGTTTTCCGCGGGCTGGTGCAGGGCGTGGGCTTCCGATGGCGCGCTTCCCGGGCTGCCCGAGCCGCGGGGGCCACGGGCTGGGTGCGCAATGAAGCGGACGGCAGCGTTACCGTGGAGCTCCAGGGCACTTTCTCGCAGATCGACGCCGTGATCGCCGCCCTGGACCGGGGGCTGTATATCCGCATCGAGGAAACGGAGCGCCGCTCGATCCCTCTGGAAACGGGGGAGCGGGATTTTTCCGTGCGGGACGACGCATGGTAAAGAAGGAGAAAGAAGATGAAGCTGATCCGCTGGACGGAACGGGTGTGGTATTATCCCTTTGAACAGGAGCGGGACCGGCCTAACCTGGGCTATATCCGGGGCGATAAATGGAGCCTCGCCGTGGACGCCGGGCATTCCGACGCCCATGTACAGGCGTTTTACGCCGCGCTGGAGGAGGCGGGGCTGCCCCTGCCCGCCCTCACGGTGCTCACCCATTGGCACTGGGACCATACCTTTGCCATGCACGCCATCCACGGCCTGTCCCTGGCCAACGAAAGGACGAACGCCCACCTCCGGGCCATCCGGGAGCGGGTCGCCCGGGAAGGCGTGGAAGCCTTTTTTGCCTTGGACGAAAGCATCCGCCTGGAGTATGCGGGCGGCCGCCCGGTGCGGATCGTGACGGCCGATTTGACGTTTGACCGGGAAATCCTGCTGGACGCGGGAAACTGCCCCGTCCGGGTGTTCCGGGCGGACGCCCCCCATACCGACGATTCCACATTGGTTTTCGTGCCGGGGGATAAGGCGCTGTTCCTGGGGGACGCCGCCTGCGATGTTTTCACCACCGGGGAAAAAGACGCGGGAAAATGCCGCCGCCTGGCCACGGCCATCCGGGAAACGGGGGCGGAAACCTGCCTGGAGGGGCATTGGACGCCCCTGAGCACGGAAGAGACGCTGAAAGATCTGCTTGCGCAGCTTTGATGAGTTTTTTGAGGACGGGACATGGAACGGATGTGGACGCGCGCCCGGCGCGCGCTGATCGGCGATAAGGATTTTTATCGGGCGGTGCTGGCGATCATCATTCCGGTGATCATCCAGAACAGCATCTCCAATTTTGTGAATTTTCTGGATAACCTGATGGTGGGCGAACTGGGAAACGAGCAGATGAGCGGCGTTTCCATCGCCAATCAGCTGGTGTTCGTGTTCAACCTGGCGGTGTTCGGGGGCTTGGCGGGGCCGGGCATTTTCGGCGCGCAGTTTTACGGCGCGGGGGACACCGAGGGCCTGCGCAGCACCTTCCGCATCAAGATCCTGGAATCCATCCTGCTGCTGGCCGCGGCGGCGGGGGCCTTCCTGGGCTTCGGCCGGGAACTGATCAGCCTGTTCCTGCAAGGGGACGGCGACCCGGAAAAGGCGAAGATGATGCTGGATTTCAGCCAGGATTACCTGACGGTGATTCTGCTGGGGCTGCCTGCCTTCGCCCTGACCCAGTGCTACGCCGGCACCCTGCGGGAAACCGGCGAAACCCGGCTGCCCATGGCGGCCAGCCTGGCGGCGGTGATCACCAACGGGGTACTGAATTTCCTGCTGATTTTCGGCAAGCTGGGCCTGCCCCGGCTGGAGGTGACGGGCGCGGCCATCGCGACCGTGGTGAGCCGGTATGTGGAATTGGCCATTGTGATGATCTATACTCACCGCCATTCCCTGCGCTTCCCCTTCATCCGGGGGGCGTACCGCACGCTGCGAGTGCCGGGGGCGCTGCTGAAAAAAGTGGCAAAGATGGGCGCGCCGCTGCTGATCAACGAGGTGCTCTGGTCCGTGGGCATGAGCACCCTCACCGCCGTGTATTCCCTGTGCGGGCTGGACGTGGTGCCCGCCCTGAGCGTTTCCTCCTCCGTGTCCAATCTGTTCAATTCCGTGTACATGTCCATGGGCACGGCGGTGGCGGTGATGATCGGCCAGGCCCTGGGCGCGGGGAAATTTGAAAAAGCGAAGGGGGACGTGTGGCGCCTGATCGCCTTTGCCGTGGCCATGGCAGTGGGGATGGGGCTGCTGCTGATGCTGTTCGCCCCGCTGATCCCCCAGGCCTACGGCGGCGTCACCCGGGAGGTGAAGGACGCGGCGGTCATCCTCCTCCGGCTCACCGCCTGCTTCATGCCCCTGTTCGCTTTCGCCCACTGCACGTATTTTACCCTCCGCTCCGGCGGCAAGACCATCATCACCTTCCTGTTCGACAGCGGCTACACCTGGGCGGTTTCCGTGCCCCTGGCGCTGCTGATGGTGCGGGTGCTGAAGACCGACGTGTACGCCGCCTACGCCGTGGTGGAGGCCGCCAACGTCATCAAGTGCACCGTGGGCTATTTCTTCGTGCGCTCCGGCCGCTGGGTTCAGAACCTGACCCACAGCGCGGAATGATCCCTTGCGGCACGGATGCCGATCGTTTTTCCGATGGACAGCTTCCGTACCGTATGATCTTGCTTTTCGCCCCTTGCCCGAGCCCCTTCCGGGCGTCAAAACAACGCAGGAAACGCTTCTCCGGGGGAAAAGAAAAGGCCTGCCCCTCAAGGGGAGGCCTGATTACTATATCTGTTCGGCAGTTATCCTTCGGGGGAAAAAGCCTTCCCCTGGAGGGGAAGGTGGGCCGCGAAGCGGGTCGGATGAGGTGGTGTGTTCAGCCGATAGCCGTTAAGCAAAGGGATACACCTCATCAGTCACCTTCGGTGACAGCTTCCCCTCAAGGGGAAGCCAGATCACCGCATCTACCCGGCAGCTTTCCGCCTTACTCCCGTATCCGTCCGGCGGTTTTCTGCCTTTCCGCTGCGTTTGAAATGCGCTCACATATCCGCGGCCAGGTTGTCAAACAGGGTGTATTCCCCCAGCCAGGCCAGCTTCACCGTGCCCAGGGGGCCGTTGCGCTGCTTGGCCACGATCACCTCGGCCACGTTGTCCGGCACGCCTTCCTCCCGCTTGTAATAGGCCTCCCGGTGCAGGAACATCACCACGTCGGCGTCCTGCTCGATGGAGCCGGAATCCCGCAGGTCGCTCAGCATGGGGCGCAGCCCGCCGGCGCCGCGCTTTTCATTGGCGCGGGACAGCTGGGCGCAGGCCACCAGGGGCACTTTCAATTCCTGGGCGATGGCCTTCAGGCTGCGGGACAGCTGGCTCACCTCCACCTGCCGGCTTTCCGCCCGGACGTCGGAGCCCATGAGCTGCAAATAGTCCACCACGATCAGGTCCAGCCCGTGATCCATCATCATCCGGCGGCACCGGGAGCGCAGCTGCCCCGGGGTCAGGCCGGAGGTATCGTCGATATACATTTCGCTCTGGGCCAGCGGCGCCAGGGACCGGGCCAGCTTCACCCATTCTTCGTCCCGCAGCGAGCCCTTGCGCACGGACTGCATGTTGATCCGGGCGTCGCTGCACAGGATACGCATGGCGATCTGCTCCCGGGGCATTTCCAGGGAGAAGATGGCCACCTTTTTTCCCTTCCGGGCGGCATTGGTGGCCAGGTTGATGGCGAAAGAGGTCTTGCCCATGGAGGGCCGGGCGCCCACCAGCACCAGTTCGCCTCCGTGGAGGCCGGTGAGCAGGCCGTCCAGGCTGTAAAACCCCGTGGGCACCCCCGCCACCTGGCCCTTGAGCCGGGCCAGCTCCTCCATCTGGGCGTAGGTCAGGGCCAGCACGTCCCGGATGTGCATCAGGTCCTCGCCGCCGTCCCGGCGCATCACGATATCGAAAATCTGCTTTTCCGCCAGGGACAGCACCTGGGGCAGCTCCTGCTCCTGGGCGTAGGCCGCCTTCGAGATCTCTCCCGACGCGCCGATCAGCCGCCGCAGGGTGGATTTTTCCGCCACGATGCGGATGTAATCCTTCACGTTGGCGGTGGTGGGCACGAACTGAGTCAGGTCGATCAGGTATTCAATACCGCCCACCCCGGGCAGCGTTCCCCGGCGGCTCAGCTCCGCGTCCATGGTCACCAGGTCCACGGCGCTGTGGCGCTCCGCCACGGCCCGGGCGGCGTCGAAGATCTCTTTATGGGCGGGCACGTAAAAATCTTCCCCCGTCAGCATTTCCATGGCGGCGGACACCGCGTTGGCGCTTTGCAGCATGGCCCCCAGCACGGAGCGTTCGGCCTCCGTGGAATGGGGCGGGACGGGCGCAAAGGACGTATCGGCAGGCATGCTCATATCATGCCTCGCCGCCCTCGACCCGCACGGTCATCTTCGCGCTGATCTCGGGATACAGCTTCACGATCACTTCGGTTTCGCCCACGGTGCGGATGGGCTCGGCCAGGTCGATCTTGCGCTTGTCGATCTCCACTCCGTGCTGGCTCTTGAGCGCTTCGGCGATCTCCGCCCCGGTGACGGAGCCGTACAGCCGGCCTTGGGCGCCGCACTTGGCGATCACCCGAATCACCTTGCCCCGCAGGGAACCCGCTTTCTTTTCCGCGGCCAGGCGGCGCTCGGTTTCCCGGGCGCGCTCGGCGGCCTGCCTGCGCTCCACTTCCTTGGCCGCGCCGGGCGTGGCCTCCACGGCCAGCTTCTTGGGGAAGAGGAAATTGCGGGCATAGCCGTCGCTGACGTTGACGATGTCCTGCTTCTTGCCCTGCCCCTTCACATCGGCCAGCAAAATCACTTTCATCTTAAAAGCCCTCCTTCGGTTCCCGGGGCGCGCGCAGCCCCCGGATATTGATGATCTGATCGAAGATGCCCGCGAACGTGAGCACCGAAAACGCCATCAGCAGCAGCGGCAGGGCGACCCGCCAGGCGCGGGAGGAATTGCGCTGGCGCTGGATGAAATTGATCAGCGCCGCGCCCTGCACCGTGAACAGCGCGGTGGCGGCGGCGTACAGGATGGTGCCCGCCACGGCCGCCGCGGGGGTGTCGCTGCGGCGCAGGAAATACCCGGCGATCAGCGCCAGGCCCACCTGCCAGCCGTAACCCCGGGGGATATACCACCGGTACAGGGGCGGCATGCCCAGATCCGGGAACTGCACGGCCCCCGCTTCCTCTCCCGCCGTCTTTGCGGACAGAAACGCCCGCTTTTCCTCCGCCAGGAAGCCGAATCGCAGCGGCAGCAGCAGGCAGGCCACCCCGCCCAGGATGCTCTGGGATACGATGGCGCTGGGCACCAGGGTGGTCAGCGTGCCGGTGACCAGGCTGGACGCGGAGAGAAGCAGGTCCTCCCTGGCGGCGGCGGACAGCACGTAGCCCCCGCCGAACAGCGCGGGCACCACCGCCTTTTCCGCCAGATGATCCGGCAGCGACAGCACGCCCATGGAATAGAACTGGTACAGCAGGCTGTCCCGGAATTCGCTTTTCTCCAGCGCGTCCATCGCCGCCCGGCCTGCCGCGGCGTACAGCTGCCCGCCGCACTGGGCCTGCAGGTAGGCAAAGATCCCTGCCAGGCACAGAAGATGCACTCCGATCATCACGGCGCAGGCCTTCCGGAACGGCACGCGGAACCGGATCACGCCCACGAACGCGCCCACAATGGGCAGCAGATACAGCGCGGAAACCGTCAGCCCCTGCATGCCGAAAACCAGATACATGGCCGCCAGGCCCGCCAGCGTGTTCACCGCCAGCGGCGCCGCGCCGCCCACCATGGCGGTCAGGCAGATCGCCGTGGGCAGCAGGTACATTTCCGCCATGGGCACATACAGAAAGCCGACCATCGGCGCCAGGGCCAGCGCCAGCAGCGGGCCCGCCACCAGGATACAGCCCAGCAGACATCCCCGCAGGGACCTGCAAAGGGGAAAATCCTTCATTCAAAGCTCCTAAAACAGTTTGATTTCTCCATTTCCTATTTTAAGTTGACATCTCGGTTTTGTCAACCGGCGCACTGTGCGCGTATTGCGTTTTTTGGGACATCGGTGATATAATATATATCAAAGAAGAAAATCTGACAGCGGGAGGAAAAATGCGATGAACCTGGAAAAGATCCTGAATGCCTGCGACCATACCCTGCTTCTGCAGACCGCTACCTGGGAGGAGATCCGCGCCCTGTGCGACGACGGGATCAAGTATCACACCGCTTCCGTCTGCATCCCGCCCTGCTACGTGCAAAGGGCCAGGGAATACGTGGGGAACAGGCTCAAAATCTGCACCGTGATCGGCTTCCCCAACGGGAACATGACCACCGAATCGAAAGTGTTCGAGACTCGGGACGCCGTCGAGAAGGGCGCGGACGAGATCGACATGGTGATCAATATCGGCATGCTCCGGGCCGGGGACGACGCTTATGTGCTGGATGAGATCCGGAAGATCCGCGCTGCCTGCGAGGGAAAGATCCTCAAGGTCATTATCGAAACCTGCCTGCTCACCGAGGAAGAAAAGAAACGCATGTGCCGTATCGTTACCGATTCCGGCGCGGACTTCATCAAGACCTCCACCGGCTTCTCCACCGGCGGCGCCACCTTTGCGGACGTGGAGCTCTTCGCCAAATATGTGGGCCCTCATGTGAAAATCAAGGCCGCCGGCGGCATCTCCTCCCTGGCTGACGCCGAAAAATTCCTCGCCCTGGGCGCAGTGCGCCTGGGCACCAGCCGCATCGTCAAGATCGCCAAGACGCTGGAAACGAAGTGAGGAACGAATAAAGGGAACGATAAGCGGGGGAGGGGTGCTCTTTGGGGCCAAAGAGCACCCCTCCCCCGTACCCCCACCCTGAGAAAGCGGGCTGGGGGTTATTGGATCAAAAGCTGTCAGTTCATTGATAAAACCTGTGTTTCGTAGGGGCGGATATTATCCGCCCGCCCCCTCCCAGCTGCTTTTCTTGGGAAGGGGGTACAGGGGGAAACCCGTTCTTTGGGCTTCAAAGAACGGGTTTTCCCCTGCTTTTTCCTAATATTCTCTCCGTTTATTTATCTACAATGCAATAGCCGATGGCGTCCAGGGACGCGGGAGTCAGGCCGTTCGCCTCCATATAGGACACGAAATCGCTGTCGACGCTGATTTTGAACAGGATGGAGCTGCCGGGCAGCAGCGCCTGGTTGCTGTCCAGGGAATCCCCGGCCACATAGAGGATATTGTCGTCGGCGTCCAGCAGGGCGAAGACCACACAGGGCCTATACACGATTTCATCGGTATTGTTCGTCACCGTGCCGTACATGTAATTATAGGTGGAATACCCGTCCTTCTCATTCTCGCGGTATTCCGGCTTGCATTCCAGCCGTACGCACTGCTGGTCCAAATCGCTTTTGCCGCTGACGGTGAGCATGTAATCGTCCACCGCCTCCGGCGCGGAAATATCCGCCATTTCGGAAGACATGCGCAGATAGGTGTATTCCCCGGGCTCCAGGTAACGGGCGTAGGAAGAGAACCGGTCGGTAGAGGTGATGGCGTCCCCTTCCTCGTTGAACGTTTCAAGCAGGGCGGCGTTTACCTTGATCGGCTTATTGCCGTTGTTCTCCACCCGGGCGAAAACGTATCCGTAATAGCTGCTGTACTCCTTGATCGTGTAATAGTTCTCCTGGACGACGTTGATCCGTCCCGCCGCCAGCGCGGGCGCTGCGGTGAACGTCAGCAGAAAAACCAGAATCAGGGCCGCCGCGATGCTTTTTTTCATGGAAATGCCTCCTTTTTCTATTGCCTGATCGCTCAGCGAAGCACCACTGCGTCCGCGTAAGCGAGGGGTACGGTGATTTCCGCGTGCATGGTGGAAGTGTAGGTATAGGTGCCGTTCATCCGGGCGTAGATGATCAGCCGGTCGCTTTCCATGATGTTGTAGCCCGGATCGGGAACGATGACGTATACATTGTTCCCGCCCACGGTGAACAGCAGCCGGAATCCGTTGGCGCGGCTGCCCATCACCTGGTAAACCGATCCGGTCAGCGCCACTTTTTCGTTCTTGTGGTTTTCAGGGTTGCGGTAGTACGAGCTATAATCCAGCGTGCCGTATTCATTCGGGTCGATATCCAGAGGCGCATCGCTGCCCCCGGGGGCAAACGTGGGCTTGGGCGCGGGGGCGGGCTTGGCAATCGCATCCGCGCTGAACAGGACCATCTGATCCTCCCGGGACGCTTTGCCGTCGTTTTTCAGGCCGTTGGCTTTTTCAAACTGCTTCAGGGCCTGCGCCGTTACCGAATCGTATTTGCCGGAAATGTTGCCGCTGAAATACCCCAGCTCCTGCAGCCGTTCCTGCAGCCGGGCTACGCTTTCGCCCTTATCGTTCCTGTCCAGATCGTAATAAGGGTTGTATCCTCGCCCGATCAGTTCGTTTTGAATCAGCGTTTGCAAGTCGATCAGCTCTTCAATGGAATACACCGACAGGTCGATCTCCCCTGTCCGGGCGGCATCCTCTGCCACGGCGTCAGGCGCAGCCTCCATCATTGCGGGAACCGCAGGGGCCAGCAATAAAAGGATAACCGTCAGGCATATGAACGCTTTTTTCATACCATCAGTCTCCCCGATTTTTTCTTTTCTGCTCCTTTTCCATCATATCACGGAATAATTATATTGCAATGGATAATTTGGTAGAATTGGAAATGGGGGGATAATTAAGCGGGGGAGGGATGCTCTTTGGGGCCAAAGAGCACCCCTCCCCCGTACCCCTACCCTGAGAAAGCGGGCAGTTATGGTATTATTGGGGTCAAATCCAATGTGACGACAGAAGCTTTGTAATTTTCCCAAATTTGATAATATTCTTCTTCTGAGAGAATAATATCTTCTTCTGAAAACCAAGGATCTTGTTCGTATCTATCCCCCACAAATTTGTAAAAGCCCGCTGTCCTCGGTTCATCATTCAACATCAATATACCTTCTATACAAGTCAAAGAGCATTCATTAAGGGCGTATTTTACAACAATATGATTCATTGCTCCCCTTGGGACATCGAAAAGAATCGTATTGTCAGAACACAATTGGTAACGAAATTTATTGGTGCCCGCGACAATACGTTTCGGAATACCGCTGTTCAATGCAAACAGATCATAGATATAATTTGGGTAAGGGCTGTTCTCATCATGTGAACTGATAATTAGTTCTGGAACCGAATCTGAATTCAGATCAATTAAACAATAGCCGAGATCATTGGTGTAACGCGTCAGATAGCTGATGCCGGTTGAGCCCAATATAAAGAAATAATCACCACGTTCTGTTTGATTCACATTATTGCTTTCTCGTCCATTCTGAAGAAAAAATTGATAGGTGTCAAAAACTGGAGCATACAAATCCAGATAATACTGTAAATTTATCTGCTCCTCTTCACTGCTTTCTGCTATGACACAGTGATTAAAAAGACTAAGAAGAAGCAACATTATGAATAAAGAAATAAGCTGTTTTTTCATGGAATAACCTCCAAGTGCTTTTCTTGGAAAGGGGGTGCGGGGGAGAACCGTTCTTTGGGCACCAAAGAACGGTTCTCCCCCGCAAATTCCGTATTCTTTTATTCCAACCACCGTTGGGCCTCTGTGGCCATCCGGTCGTTGAGGGCGTCCACGGCGGGCTGGGTATCGGCGCGGGCGGCGACATAGAGCTTGATTTTGGGCTCGGTGCCGCTGGGGCGGATGCAGAGCCAGTTGCCGCCCTCGATCTCATAATAGAGCACGTTGGATTTGGGGAAGTCCAGGGCCTCTTCCTTGCCGTCCGCGGTGCGGATGCCGGTTTTGAAATCCCGCACGGCCAGCACCCGGAGGCCCGCCACTTCCCGGGGCGGATTTTCCCGGATGGACGCCATGATGGAGGCGATCTTCGCCACGCCGTCTTTGCCGGGCAGGGTGACGGAAATGCTCTTTTCCTTGAAATAGCCGTATTTCTTATACAGCCGCTGCAGGGCGTCGTAGAGGGTTTCGCCCCGGTCCATGCAGGCGCAGGCGGCCTCGCACAGCAGGAGGGAAGCGTTCACGCCGTCCTTGTCCCGCACCTGGGTGCCGGAGAGGTACCCGAAGGATTCCTCAAAGCCGAACAGGAAGGTGTGGCTGCCGGTCTCCTCGAACTGCTGGATCTTTTCGCCGATGAACTTGAAGCCCGTGAGCACCTCGTAGAGCTTCACGCCGTAATCGTCGCAGATGGCCCGGGCCAATTCCGTGCTGACCACGGATTTGACCGCCGCGCCGTTTTCGGGCAGGGCGCCGGTTTGCTTTTTGCTGCTGAGGATATGGTCCAGCATCAGGCAGGCGATCTGGTTGCCGGTGAGGGTATGCCATTCGCCCTGGCCGTCCTGCACGGCGGCGCCCAGCCGGTCGCAGTCCGGGTCGGTGCCGAAGGCCACGGTGGCGCCCACCTGCTTGGCCAGGGGAATGGCCAGGGTGAAGGCGTTGGGATCCTCGGGGTTGGGGGCCTTGACCGTGGGGAAGCGCCCGTCGGGGGCTTCCTGCTCCGGCACAACGGTATAATGCACGCCCAGCTCCTTGAGCAGGCGCTGCACCGGCACGTTGCCGCTGCCGTGGAGGGGGGTATAGACGATGCGCAGGTCCTTGCCCCGGGCGGCCAGCAGCTCGGGCCGCTGGGCCAGGGTTTTGATCATGGCGATGTAATCGTCGTCCACTTCCTTTGCGCCGATGATCCGGAGCAGCCCTTTGTCCAGGGCTTCTTTTTCATCCATGGGCACGCAGTCGGCATACTGGAGGGCGCGGATGTACTTTGTCACCGCGTCGGCAGCCTCGGGGCCCAGCTGCGCCCCGTCGGCGGCGTAGACCTTATAGCCGTTGTACTGGGGCGGGTTGTGGCTGGCGGTGATGACCACGCCGGCGGCGGTGCCCAGGTGCCGCACGGTATAGGAAAGCACCGGCACGGGGCGCAGGGCGTCGAACAGATAGGCCTTCACGCCGTTGGCGGCCAGGGTAAGGGCGGTTTCCTTGGCGAATACATCGCTTTTGATGCGGCTGTCGTAGGCGACGGCCACGCCCCGGTCCTGAACGCCCTGGGCGATGAGGTATCTGGCCAGGCCGGTGGTGGCCCGGCGGACGTTATAGATATTCATGCGGTTGGTGCCCATGCCCAGCACGCCCCGCAGCCCGGCGGTGCCGAAGGCCAGCTCGGTGTAAAAGCGGTCCTCGATCTCCTTTTCGTCCCCGGCGATGCTCTTGAGCTCGTTTACGGTGTCCGCGTCGGCGGCGAACATGGAAAGCCAGCGCTCATATTCTTCCCTGTATCCCATCGAATCTCGCTCCTTTACGGTCGTTTGTGGTTTCTGTGCTTATTATAGCCGTTTTCTCCGGTTTGCGCAAGGGGGCGGGCGCCTCACACCCCTTCCGCCGCCGGCATACCCTGACACAGAGGGGGCGATGGCATGGGGCTGTGGGTGGCGGACGGCGAAAAAGGGCTGATCCGGGAGGCGGACGGCGCGTTTGCCCGGATCGGGCCGCCGGCGTACGCCCTGTGCGCCGGGGGCGGAAGGGTATACTGCGCCTGCGCCGGGCTGTGCCAGTGCCGGGACGGGCGCACGGGGAAACCGCTGTTCGATTTTCCGCTGCCGCCGGGGGTGTGCGCACTGTGCCTGTTCGGGGGGATGGTGTGCGCTCTGTCCACGGAGGCGGACTGCGTGGCTGCCTGCGACCCCGCCACGGGGCAGATGCTGTATTCCGCCCCCGCCGGGGCTTATCCCCGGGATCTGTGCCCCTGCGGACGGCTGCTGGCGGTGGCGGGAGGCGCGGCGGGGGAGGTGCTGCTGATGGACGAAGGGCTGCGCCTGACGGCCCGGCATCGGGTGCCGGGGGCGGCCCGGGCGGTGCGCATGCTGCCCCGGGGGCTGTACGTGCTGTGCGCCGCCGGGGAGGAGGAGCCAGCTTCCCGGCTGATCCGCATCAGTCCCCGGGGGGTCAGCGAGGAGGTGTATTCCGATCCCCGGCCGCCTACGGTGCTCTGCGCCCTGCCGGACGGCAGATGCCTGGCGGGATGCCGGGAGAGCGTGGCGCTGCTGCGGCCCGACGGACGGCTGCTGGGGCGGGAAAGATGCGCCTATCCCGCCCGGCTGCGCCCCTGCCGGAGGGGTGTAATGATGTGCGACAGCTGGCAGGGCACGGTACGGCTGTTTTCCGGCGGGCTGATGTACCGGGGCGGCGAGCCCCTGGACGCGCTGCTGCTGTAAATGAAAAAACCCGGCGGCTTTTTCTTGCCGCCGGGTGGGGAAGATCAGGTCATTGCAGCATCACGTACGCCGCGGGAATGAACCCGCGCATGACGGAATTGTTCACCAGCACCTCCACAAAGGCCCAGGTGTTGTTGCCGCTGTCGTTGATATAGCCCAGGAACAGCACGCCGGTCTGGGGGGTGAGGGTGGCGATGGTGGGCCGGTAGCGCATGATATCGTCGGTCATGGGCGCCGATGCGGTGACCCGGCCGGGCCGGTAGGCGAAATCCAGATACGGGATGCGCAGGCCTTTCTGAGGCAGGGCGGAGGCGGAGATATAGCCCATGCGGTACGCCCCGCTGCTGTTGGTATAGCCGATGAGCGCCCAGCCGTTCTCCACGCCGTAGATCACGCAGTTGCTGCCGGCCACGGAGGCCCGGCCGTCCGCGGCGCGCCAGTAATAGGTGCCCGGGCCGGAATACACGGGCCAGGAGCCCGCAATGTTCTCATACAGCGTGTTGCCGGGGAACCACAATCCCTTGGTGGTATCGTGATACAGGGTGTTGTTCGTTCCGGGGGCCGCGGTGGGATAATAGGGCGCCTGGGTGGGCGGATAGGTGGGATAGTAAGGCGCCTGAGTGGGCGGGATGTAGGGCGGCCGGGTGGCCGGCGCCTGGGTGGGCGGGATATACGGCGGATAAGTGGGTGTATACGGGGCGGGCGTGGGCACCGCGGTGGGTGCGATCGTCGCGTTGGAAACATACAGCGTGGCGGTGCTTGAGGCCACCGTCTGGCCAAACTGATCCGTCACGACGCAGTAGAACTGATAGCCGTTGTTCTGGGCCTGGGCCGTGTTGGTGTAAGTGGCGCTGGTCACCATGCTCTTGGCATAGGTGCTGGAGGTGGAAGGCTTGTAATACCATGTGTAGGTGAGGCCCTGGCCCTGGGCTTGCACGGAAATAGAGTAATTCGCGCCAATGGGAACCGTAACGCTCTGGGGCTGCCTGGTAATGTAAAGCGCGGGCAGCGCAGTCGGGGCCGGGGTGGGCCGCGCCGTGGGCACCGGAGAGGGAATGGGCGTGGCGGGCACCTGGCCGCCGTTATACTTCACATGGATGCTCCACACAAAGCCGCGCATGGGGCCCTGGGGGGTATTGACTTCAATGTAGGTCCAGGCCTGGGTTTCCCCCCGGACGGCCAGCACCGTGAAGGCCGTGCCGTTGGGGATCTGATAGGGCATGTATTCGCCGCCCCGCCAGAGGGGATCCTCCGTTAGCCGGCAGTAATCGTCGGCATAGCCGATCAGCGTGGGCTGGAAGGTCAGCTCCGGGATATTGACGCCGGTGGTGCTCATGTAGTTCAGGGCGTCCTTGGACACATAGCCCACCGCCCAGGCCTTCTTGTATTCCACTTCAAAGCCCACCAGCAGCCAGTTCCCCGTATAGCCGAATACGTAGACGGTGTTGTTGGCGCGCATCATGGAGTTGCTGTTGCCGGGACGTACGTAGTTTTCCCCGGGGCCGCTGTATACCGGGAAGTCCCTGGTGAACTTGCAGCCCACGTATTTGTCCAGCGCCGTCATCTGAACGCCGTCAGCGTGAGCGGGGAATACCAGGCTCCCCAGCAGGAGAACCATCGCCAGCAGGAAAATCAGGAAACGCTTCATGGGGCATGCTCCTTCCTATGCGGAAAAAATCGGGTTCCGGATATGCTTCATCCATACAACGTAATATTTTACCATTTCCCTGCGGTTTTCGCAATGTTTTTCTCATTATTTTTCATCGCTGCTCCCGTTTGGAGCGTCCGGACGGGAAAAAAACCGCTCAATCGAGAATTTTTGCTGTGATTTCGGCAGGAGATAAAGGGAACGGTGTAGAATAGATGAATTTGGGAAGGGATGAGGGTTTCTTTTTTCCGGCGGAAAACCGCGCGGGAAAAAGGAAACGGAAGCGCGCTTCCGCCCTCGGCCTTTTCCGCTGAACAAGCTTTCAGAATGGGGGATCGTGCATGGACATGGCAGAAAAACTGCAGGGCCTGGCGGAAAAGAAAAACGCCATCCTGCAGGGCGACAAGGACCGGGTGCTCAAGCAGCACAGCGCCGGGAAAAGCACTGCGCGGGAACGCGCGCTCAAGCTCTTTGACGCGGGCAGCTTCGCGGAGATCGAAGGGCTGCGGGAAGAAAGCCACCTGGTGGCCGGCTGCGGCACGGTGAACGGCCAGCCGGTGTATCTGGCGGCGCAGGATTACGCTTCCCGCGGCGGCGCCATGACGCGGGAGCAGGCCGCCAAGATCGTAAAGACGCTGCGGCTGGCCCGGGTCACCGGGTCGCCGGCGGTGCTGATGCTGGACAGCGACGGCGTGCAGCTGGAAGACGGCGCAGAGGCGCTGGCCGCATATGCCCGGGTGGCCAACACGCTGGCGCGTCTGTCCGGCGTGTGCCCGATGATCGGGTGCGTGATGGGCCCCGCCCGGGGCATGGCCGCCGTGATGGCGCAGCTGTGCGACGTGACGGTGCAGGTGAAAAAGACCGGGGAAACCGCGCTGCATACGGCGCTGGTGATGAACAGCGAAAAGGGAAAGCAGAAGGACGGCCAGCAGCTCTTCGGGGCGGACGTCATGAACGCCCAGGGCGCCGCGGCCTTCACCGCGGAGAACGAGGAGGAAGCCATCGCGCTGACTGCCGCGCTCATCGATCTGCTGCCCGCCTCCAACATGGAGGATGCGCCCCTGGCGGACGGGGACGACCTGAACCGCCTGACGGTGTGCGACGATCCGGAGAACGTGGATGCGCTGATCCAGGATCTGCTGGACGAGGGCCGGGTGCTGGAATTGTATAAAGCCTGGGGCGGCGCGGTGAAGACCGTGCTGGGCCGGCTGGGCGGCCGCGCCGTGGGCGTGGTGGCCACCGATCCCACGATTGACGGCGGGCGGCTCACCGCCGCGGACTGCCGCAAGGCGGCCCGGCTGATCCGGCTGTGCGACTGCTACCAGCTGCCGGTGATCACGCTGGTCAACACCGCGGGCATCGCCGTGCCCGCCGCGGACGGCCAGGGCGATCTGCTCCGCGCCGCGGCGGACCTGGTGTACGCCTACGCGGAAGCCACGGCCCCCAAAGCCGCGCTGTTTACCGGCTGCGCCGTGGGCGCCGCGTACGTGGCGCTGGGCGGATCCCGCCTGGCGGATATGAGCTACGCCTGGCCCACCGCCATGATTTCTCCCCTCACCGCGGAAGCGGCAGTGCAGGCCCTGAACGGGAAGGAGCTCAACGCCGGGGAAAGCCGGGAAGCGCTGGAAGCGGCCTACGCTGAAAAGAACGGCGCTTTCGCCGCCGCCCGCAGCGGCATCGTGGACGACGTGATCGAGCCCCGGGAGAGCCGCAAGTACCTGATCGCGGCCCTGGAAGTCCTGGCCGGGAAGCAGGACGTGAACCTGCCCAAGAAGCACGGCAACCTGCCGCTGTAAGGAGGGCGTATGGATAAGCTGTTAATGGGTTTGTCTACCACCGCCACCGGCATGCTGGTGGTGTTCGCGGGGCTGATGATCCTCATCGGCTGCATTTATGTGATGACCCTGTTCACCGCACGGCCGAAGAAGAAAACGCCCCTGCCCGAGCCGGAAGTGACCTCCATCGAGCCCGTCCGGAGCATGCTGGAGAAGCCCTCGGAGGAGGAAGACGACCAGCAGGTGATCGCGGCCATCGCCGCCGCCGTCGCCATGATCTGGCAGGGCGAAGGAAAGACCAGCGGCTTCGTGGTGCGCCGGGTGCGCCGCGTTTCCGCCGGAAGCGCCCGGGCGCGGGCCGTCCGGGAAGAACAGGTTTACAGCAGACTGTAACGTCCCCCGCGGGCAAAGCGCCCCGCAGGACTTGAAACGGAAAGGAAGATCAACGCTATGAGGAAGTTCAATATCACGGTCAACGGTATCGCCTACGAAGTGGAAGTGGAAGAAGTCGGCGCCGCGGAAGCCGCTGCGCCCGCCGCGCCTGCCCCCGCCGCCCCCAAAGCCGCCCCCGCCGCTGCCCCCAAGGCCGCGCCTGCTGCGCCCGCCGCGCCCAAGGCCGCGCCCGTTGCCGGCGGCACCAAGATCAACGCCCCCATGCCCGGCACCATCCTGGATGTGAAGGTGGCCCAGGGCGCCGCCGTCAAGAAGGGCGACGTACTGGTGATCCTGGAAGCCATGAAGATGGAAAACGAGATCCTGGCGCCGCAGGACGGCACCGTGGCCCAGATCAGCGTCGGCAAGGGCGCGTCCGTCAATTCCGGCGACGTGCTGGTGGTGCTGAGCTGACAAAGGGAGAATCCCGGAACGAAATAATTTCTGATTGGAGGTTCTTCCGTGGGTACGCAAAATGTGAATATCCTGGGCACGCTGGGCGATCTGGCCAACGAATCGGGCCTTGCCCGGTTCCTGTCCGATCCCCTGGCCCTGGTGATGGTGGGCATCGCCTGCGTGCTGATTTATCTGGCCATCGTCAAAAAATTCGAGCCTCTGCTGCTGCTGCCCATCGCCTTCGGCATGCTGCTGACCAACCTGCTGGGCAGCGAGGTTTTCCATGAGGAGCTTTTCGCCGGCGGGCATGCCAACTGGAGCCTGTTCGGCGGAGCGGTGCAGATCAACGCCAAAAACCTGGCCGAAGGCATCGGCCAGCTGATGGTGAACAGCTCCGGCGGCGTGCTGACCGAGGCCGGCCAGCTTTTCGGCCAGATGGTGGGCGCCACCGGCGTCGCCGGCAACGAGCTGGTTCCGCTGGCGCAGGTGATGGAGTACATGACGAAAAACGGCGCCGAGCCCGTCATGATCCTCAAGGACGCCTTCCTCTCCGGCGGGCAGGTCTTTACCGCCGCGGGCCAGCTGGCCGCCTCCGCGGGCCAGGCCATCAGCCCCGGCCTGCTGGACTATCTGTACCTGGGCGTCAAGCTGGGCATTTATCCCTGCCTGATCTTCATCGGCGTGGGCGCGGGCACGGACTTCGGCCCCCTCATCGCCAACCCCAAAACGCTGCTGCTGGGCGCGGCGGCGCAGCTGGGCATTTTCATGACCTTCATCGGCGCCTATTTCCTCTTCGGCTTCACCAGCTCTGAAGCGGGCGCCATCGGCATCATCGGCGGCGCCGACGGCCCCACCGCCATCTGGCTGACGGGCAAGCTGGCCCCCCACCTGCTGGGCCCCATCGCCGTGGCAGCGTACAGCTACATGGCCCTGGTGCCGGTGATCCAGCCGCCCATTATGAAGGCCCTGACCACCAAGAAGGAGCGCCAGATCGTCATGGAGCAGCTCCGTCCCGTGAGCCACACCGAAAAGGTGCTCTTCCCCATCGTGGTCACCATCCTGGTTTCCCTGCTGCTGCCCAGCGCCACCCCGCTGGTGGGCTGCCTGATGCTGGGGAACCTGATGCGGGAATGCGGCGTGGTGGAGCGCCTGAACAAGACGGTGCAGAACGAGCTGATGAACATCGTCACCATCTTCCTGGGCATCACCGTGGGCGCCACCGCTACGGCCCGGACCTTCCTGCGGCTGCAGACCATTGAAATCATCGCCCTGGGCGTGGTGGCCTTCGGCATGGGCACCGCGGGCGGGCTGCTGCTGGCCAAGCTGATGAACAAGCTCACCGGCGGCAAGATCAACCCCCTCATCGGCTCCGCCGGCGTCAGCGCCGTGCCCATGGCGGCCCGGGTCAGCCAGACCGTGGGCCAGAAGGAGAACCCGGCCAACTTCCTGCTCATGCACGCCATGGGCCCCAACGTGGCCGGCGTTATCGGCTCGGCCATCGCGGCGGGCGTCCTGCTCAGTATGTTTGGCTGACGCCAGGCATAGGAATGATCCAAATATCTTTTCCGTTGCTTCGGAAGGAGAATGAATATGGCAAAAGTAAAAATCACCGATACCATCCTGCGGGACGCCCATCAGTCCCAGGCGGCCACCCGCATGCGGCTGGACGAAATGCTGCCGGCCTGCGAGCTTCTGGACAAGGCGGGGTATTTCTCCCTGGAGTGCTGGGGCGGCGCCACGTTTGACAGCTGCCTGCGCTTCCTGAACGAAGACCCGTGGGACCGGCTGCGCGCCCTGCGCAAAGCCCTGCCCAACACCAAGCTGCAGATGCTGCTGCGCGGGCAGAACATCCTGGGCTACAAGCACTACGCCGACGACGTGGTGGATTACTTCGTGAAGAAGTCCGTGGATAACGGCATCGACATCATCCGCATCTTCGACGCCCTGAACGACCTGCGCAACATGGAAGCCGCCGTGAAGGCCGCCAAGCAGTACGGCGGCATGGCGGAAGTGGCCATGAGCTACACCACCTCCCCCGTGCACACGGAGGAATACTTCGTGAAGCTGGCGCAGGATATCGAATCCATGGGCGCGGACCTGATCTGCATCAAGGACATGGCGGGCCTGCTGCTGCCCTTCAACGCCTACTCCCTGGTGAAGAAGCTGAAGGAAAATACGAAGCTGCCCATCGTGCTGCACACCCACAACACCGCCGGCACCGGCGCCATGACGCTGATCAAGGCCGTGGAAGCGGGCGTGGACGTGATCGACACGGCGCTTTCTCCCCTGGGCGGCGGCACCAGCCAGCCCGCCACCGAATCCATCGTGGCGGCCCTCAAGGGCACCGAATACGATACCGGCCTGGACGAAGAGCTGCTGGCCAAGATCGCCGAGCATTTCCGCGGCGTGGCCGAGCGTCTCACCAAGGACGGCTGGCGGGATCCGGACAAGGTGCTTTCCGTCAACGCCAAGGCCCTGCAGTATCAGGTGCCCGGCGGCATGCTGAGCAACCTGATCGGCCAGCTCAAGCAGGCCGGCGCCATGGACAAATACTACACCGTGCTGGAGGAAGTGCCGCGGGTGCGCAAGGACTTCGGCTATCCGCCCCTGGTGACCCCCACCTCCCAGATCGTGGGCACCCAGGCCGTGATGAACGTGCTGGGCGGCGAGCGCTATAAGATGGTTACCAAGGAAAGCAAGGGCCTGCTCAAGGGCGAGTACGGCCGCCTGCCCGCTCCCGTCAACGAGGACGTGCGCAAAAAGTGCATCGGCGACGAAAAGGTGATCACCTACCGCCCCGCCGACGATATCGCCCCCGAGCTGGAGAACTACCGCAAGGAGATCCGGGAATACAGCCAGCAGGAGGAGGACGTGCTCTCCTACGCGCTGTTCCCCCAGGTGGCCACCAAGTTCTTCCAGTGGCGGCAAGCCCAGCAGCTCAAGGCCGATCCCACCGCCTACAGCAAGGAAGACGGCACCATGCCGGTGTAAGCCGCTTCTTCCCTCGGCCCGTCTTCGCCGGGCGCTCAGGAATATCCGTTTTATGCAATCGAACAAGGAGCCGTGAAGAAAAGGATTGAAAAATCCCGAGCTTCACGGCTCCTTGCTTTTGTAACGGCCAGAAAACGAAAGAAAAACGTTCGTGGCGACTGTCTGCCCGGGCTTACTCCCCGTCGTCCCCGAAGGCGTCCTGATGCTGCCGGAAAAAATCGTAATACGCCCGCACGTTTTCCAGCTCCGTCCATTTGCGCACCTGGGCGGGGTCGGCGTCCAGATCGTAGATCTTCGCGCCCCGGAGGGCCAGGAGGAAGGGAGAATGGGTGGCGATCAAAAACTGGCAGCCGTAGAAACGCACCGATTCCTCCAGAAAGGCGGCCAGCTCCGTCTGGCGGCGGGGGGAGAGGCTGTTTTCCGGCTCGTCCAGCAGATACAGGGCGTTCTCCCGGATGCGGTCGGTAAAGTAGGCGTAGGCGCTTTCGCCGTTGGATTGTTCCCGCACGTTGCGGGCCGCGAAGGAGCGCACGAAGCGGCTCTGGGTCTTGTGCCGGGCGGCGTTGAGCTTTTTGAGGGTCTCGTAATCCTCCATGGAGCCCAGCTGCCAGGTGCCGTATTTGTTCCCGGGGTTGGCGTTGGACATTTCCAGGTAGTCCGCCATGATCTCCTCCCGGTTCGCGTCCACCCCCTGGTTGATGGCCCGGAGGTTCAGCATATAGTCGAACACGTCGTCGCTGGTAATGACGCGGCTCTGCCGGGGGACGGGCCTGCCCAGGTCGTAATGGCACAGGTTCAGGTAATCCCCGAAAAAATTGCTGCGGTTGTACAGGGTGTCCCTCTGCAGGGAGAGCTTCTCCGCGATCACGTTCAGCGCCGTGGTTTTCCCCGAGCCGTTGCCGCCGTAGAGGATGGTCAGATGGTCCATCTCCAATGCGGAAAGCCCCTTCCCGGACAGGACCTGGAAGGGGTAAAAGGTATCGAAGCAGGTGCGCTTTTCCGCCATGCGGAAGGAAACCTCCCGCTCGGCATCGGGGAAGAAAAAGCGGCGCAGGTAGATCATGGGTCAGTTCTCCCGCCTGTCGCCCCAGAAGAACAGGGCTACGGTGCCGGGCCCAGTATGGCTGCCGATGAGGTTGCCGATGGAGTGGATGACCACCTTGCCCTGCAGCTTGGGAAAGGCGGCTTCCACCAGATCCGCCACGGCCCGGGCGTCCTCAAAGCAGGCGGACTGGGAGATATAGCACTTGCCGTCGTACTCCGCGCCGTTCCGGGCGTGGAGGCGCATTTGCTCGGCGATGCGCTGGATCACCTTTTTCTTGGTGCGCACCTTTTCCCGGGGGATCAGGCGGCCCTGATCGTCCATGTTCAGCAGCGGGCAGATGCGCAGCATGGTGCCGAACCAGCCGGAGGTTTTGGAGATGCGCCCGCCCCGGACGTAGAAGGACAGATCGGTGGAGAAGAACCAGTGGTGCACGTTCAGGCGGTTTTCCTCCGCCCAGGCCCGCACCTCGTCGATGCTCCTCCCCTCGTCCCGCAGGTCCGCCAGCTGATCCATGAGCAGCCCGTACCCCGAGGACGCGCCTAAGGAATCCACGATATAGATTTTCCGCTCCGGGTACTTTTCCTTCAGGGCGTCCCGGGCCAGGCACGCGGAATTGTACACCCCGGAAATGCCGCTGGACAGGCAGACGTGCAGGATGTCCTTCCCCTGCTCCAGGAAGGGAGTGAAATACGTCACGAATTCGTCGTCGTTCACCTGGGACGTGCGGGTGGAAGCCCCCTCCGCCATGGCCCGGTAGAACTGATCGAAGGGGATCGTCTGTCCCAGGTCGTCGGGATACGCCTTGCCGTTCAGATAATAGTGAAAACAGATGTAATGGATGTCCCGCCCCTCGAAATGCTCCTTTGTCAGATCCGCCGGCGAGCAGCAGCTGAGAATATAATCGGCCATTCCCGGGACACCTCCTTTTTTCGATGACTGGATTTTATCAGGAAAGGCGGCCCCTGTCAAGGCGCGGGCGGACCGGGAAAGCAAAAAGAAAAGCATGACAAATCGCTTCTTGTATGCTATACTGTATACGGCGGGTTATGCCCGTACATCGGCAGAAGGAAGAGAACTCTTGAAGAAAATGAGCAGGCACAGGCGCAGCGCCCTCATCAACGCGCTTGTGATCATCGGAACGCTGGGGATCGTGCTGTACCTGGGCTCCAGGGACGGCGGGCTGAACAACGCGTGGAACACCATGCGATCCGCCGATTGGCGGTGGCTGCTGGCGGCGGTGGGGTCCTGGCTGGTCTTTATGATTTTTGAAGGAATGGGCCTGCACGTTTTTTTCCGTTATCAGAATATCAAAATTCGGTTCGGCACCTCCTTCCTGGTGGCGCTGATCGGCGCGTTTTATTCCGCCGTCACCCCGGCGGCCACCGGCGGCCAGCCCATGCAGGTGATCGCCCTGAAAAAGCGGGGCATCCCGGCGGGCATTTCCTCCTCCGGCCTGGCCGTCAAATTTTTCACCTTCCAGACGGCGCTGCTGTCCCTGGGCGGATTGCTGTGGCTGACCAACGCCAACACGGTGCGCGCCTGCGTGGCGCCGGTGGGCATCTGGTTTGTGATCCTGGGCTTTTTCCTCAACGGGCTGACGGTGGTGGCCGTGGTGCTGCTGGCCATCAACAAGAATATCGTGAAGGGGATCCTGTCGCTCACGGTCCGGCTGGCCAGAAAGCTGCGCCTGGTGAAGAACGAAGCGAAGGTAAACGCCCGGATGGAAAAGGCCATGGCCGATTTCCACGCCTCGGTGGATCTGCTCAAGAATCATCCCGCCAGGCTTTTGAAACTGTACCTGGTTTCCTGCGTGCAGGTGCTGGGGCTGATGAGCATCACCTACTGCATCTACCGCTCCCTGGGCATGCAGGAAATGAGCTACCTGGGGGTTATTACGCTGCAGTTCCTGCTGTATATCGGCGCGTCCTTCACCCCCCTGCCCGGCGCGTCCGGCGCCCAGGAGGAAGGGTTCGATCTGGTGTTCGGCAAAGTGTTCCAGAATAAAAACGGCTTCGGGGCTCAGCTGATGTGGCGGTTCTTCACCTATTACATCACGCTGATCATCGGCCTGGTCGCCGTGATCTTCAACAGCGCCGGCAGCATCCGCCGGGCCAGCCAGGAGGCGGAAGCCGCCCTGTCCGCCCGGGACGATGTGCCGGAGGAAGAGAATAAGGAGGAAGCATGAAACGTCTGATCGCGGTACTGCTGCTTTTGTGCCTGCTGCCCCTGGGGGCGTTCGCGGCCAAGGAGCCGGATAAGCTGCCCAAGAAAATCACCCTGACGGAGGGCGGGTTCCTTCTGTTTGACCAGGGCTTCCGGGGCGTCTGGCAAAGCAGCGATCCCACGGTGGCCGGGGCGGAAATCGACGTGCACGAGCCCAAATACGTGCGCATCGTGGCCTTTCAGGAAGGGGAAGCGACCCTGAAGCTGACCGGCACCAAATCCAATAAGACCGCGGAAGTCCAGGTGACGGTGCTCAAGGACGAAACGGCGCAGGATCCGGTGCCGGAAAGCATCCAGGCCGCCATCGACATCGCGCTGGACGAATGGAAAACCCTGAACGGCGAAAAGCTGCCCAAAACGATCCAGGGCAATAAATACGTGAAATGGTGGGGCGGGGACAACATCGGCTGGTGCGGCGCCTTCGCCTCCTACTGCCTGGATATGGCGGGCATCCCCATGGAACCGGAAGAAAGCGCGCCCAAGCTCAAGCCCCTGGAAAGCGGCGAGCCCCACAGCATCCGGGCTGCGGGGGTGCCCCGGCTCAGCACCGCCTTCACCAACATGGGCCGGGTGACCCGCATTCCCCGGCCGGGGTATCTGGTGATCTACGGCAGCGTGAAGGACACCTACGGCTTCAAGCACGTGGGGCTGGTGACCCAGGTGAAGGATCTGGGGGACGGGCTGTACCAGGTGTATACCGTGGAGGGCAACATGGGCAGCACCGTGCGCCGCTACAGCTTCCTTTACGACGCCCGGAACATGGAGCATCAGAACACCATGGAGGTGCCGGAGGAAATGCGGGACGCGGAGGAAGGCACCGACTACGTGCCGCACCAGGATTCCTGGTACGTGACGGAATACTGCATGACCTGGTATTGATCTCACGGTTTTGGACTGCGAGCGAAGGAAGAAACACAGGATGAAACGAATCGTGGCGCTCCTTGCGGCGCTGGCGCTGCTGGGCGGATTGTTTTCCGCCGCGGCGGCCGAGGAAGAAAAGATCAGCTATACCGGCACCGTGGTGGGGGGCAGCCTGCATCTGCGGGAAGCGCCCTCGTCGGACGGGAAGATCATCACCACCTACAAAAAGGGCACCAAGGTGGAGATCCTGGAGAACGACGGCACCTGGTGCCGGGTGCAGGTGGGGAAGAATACGGGCTATATGATGGCCCAGTATCTGGATATCAAGGCCAATTATACCCACGTGGGCTGGGTGCGCACCCAGCGGAACGGCAGGGTACTCAACGTCCGCGCCGCGGCGGATCCCCATGCCGCCGTGGTGTACAAGACCATGGGCGGCGCCGCCTTTGAAACGGTGGCGGAGGAAAAGGACGGCTGGTACAAGGTGCGGGTGGGGGACGGCTTCGGCTATCTTCCCGCCGCGGGCACGGAGCCGCTGGATGGCGAGTACCTGCCGGATATCACCCCGCCGGCGGAGGGGGAGATCACCCCGGAAAGCCTGCGCACCGCCCCCCGGGAGGTGGGCAGCGCCGCCACCGTGTCCTTTTCGGAAGGGGATTTCACCTATGCCGTCACCTATCCCAGCCTTCCCGGATGGGATCATGCCAACGGCGATATCAGCTACTGGGCCCAGGAAACGCTGCGGCTGTTCCAGGAGGACCACGCGGAAAACCACGCCGGGGAGAAGGCCAGCTATACGGTGGAATACCAGTCCGTCCGGGCGGACGGGCGCTATTTCAGCGTGCTGCTGCTGGGGCGCTACCGGGTGGGAGACCTGTATGTGGATACGGCGTACGCCCTGAATTTTGACGAAGGGACGCCGGAGGAGGAAGCCAGCGCCCGCGAGCTGCCCCGGATGGACGATATGGTTACGCAGGAACAGCCCCGGGCCCTGTTCTGCCTGGAGAGCGATCTGAGCGCGCTCCTGCCCGCTCCGGCTTGCGGCTACGACGGGAAACCCGATCTTTCCTGCCTGCAGTACGCGGTGCTGGGGAAGGAAGGGATCGAGGCCGTCCTGCCCGCGGGGCAGTACCTGCCCGGGGCGCTGGGCACCCGGAAAATGACGGTGCTTTACGACCAGATCGCCGACTGCCTGGATCCGGACTGCCTGGACGCCGGCTTCATCGCCGATCACCGCCGGAAAATCGACCCTACCAAGCCCATGATTGCTCTGACCTTCGATGACGGCCCCTCCGAGGAGACGGACCGCATCCTGCGGGTGCTCACCCGGTGCGGCGGGCGGGCCACCTTCTGCGTCATCGGCAACAAGCTGGAGCTCTATCCCGACGTGGTGAAGCGCACCATCGCCCAGGGCAGCGAAATCGCCACCCATACCTGGAGCCATCCGCACCTGGACCGGATCAGCAGCTCCGCCGCCCGTTCCCAGATCACCCGGAGCATCGACGCGATCCGGGAGCTGACGGGCGGATATGAGGTCAGGGTGCTGCGGGCGCCGTACGGCAGGGTCACGGCCGCGGTGCGCTCCCTGTGCCGGGAAAAGGGCCTGCTCATCGCCAAATGGGAAGTGGACACCGAGGACTGGCAGACCCGGAACGCGGACAAGACCTATAAGGCCGTGATGCGCGGGGCGAAGAACGGGGTGATCGTGCTGTGCCACGATATTTACGAAACCACCGCCACCGCCATGGAACGGGCCATCCCGGAGCTGACGGCCCAGGGCTATCAGCTGGTCACCGTGTCGGAATTGCTTTCCTTCCACAAAGACGGCGCTCAGCCCGGAAAAGTGTATACCAGGCTGGACCCGGAAAATATCAGAACGGATTAAAGGATCACGAAGGGGCTGTTGCACAGCCCCTTCGATCAAATGGATCCTCCATTTGATCGACAAAAACGCCTTTTCCTCTCGTCCCTATGGGACTCCCGGGCGGAAAAGGCGCAAGGAAAGCATTTTTGCTCTCGCAGGGCATGCTCTGCTTCGCAAAAATG
>CACWLP010000008.1 GCA_902761755.1 uncultured Eubacteriales bacterium
CTGTTGCTCCTCGGCGACGTACACGCCGCCGCCTGCGGATTATTGATGAAGGGGCTGTGGCCCCTTCATACTTCCCCAGGATGCTTTGTCGACAGTCTGTGCAAGGGATGAAATCCCTTGCCGCAGGGTGCAGGGGCCGCGGAGGCCCCTGCATTCCTTATTTCTTCTCGATCTCGTGGATCAGCCCCAGCACCGCGTCCGTTCCGTCGGCGGGCGGCGCGTTTTTCAGGTTCCGGATCAGGTTTTCCCGGTCCCGCTGCAGATCCATCACCGCGTCGTACAGGGAATCCGCCGTCATATTTTCCTGCAGCAGCACGTGGCACAGCCCGCGCTTGCGGAAGGATTCGGCGTTGAGGATCTGGTCGCCCCGGCTGGCCCCCTTGGGGTAAGGCACCAGCAGCATGGGCTTTTTCAGGGCCTGGAATTCACAGATGGCGTTGCTCCCCGCCCGGGAAAGGATCAGATCCGCGCAGGCGATGGCGTCCGGCAGTTCGTCGGAAAGGAACTCGAATTGCTTATAGCCCGGCAGGGCGGCCAGGCTCCCGTCCAGATTGCCCTTGCCGGTCAGGTGCAGCACGTCCATTTTTTCCAGCAGCCTGGGCAGCGCTTCCCGCAGGGCCTTGTTGACGCTCTGCGCCCCGGAGGAACCGCCCACCATCATCAGCACCGGCCTTTCCCCCGAAAACCCGGCCAGGGCGAGGCCCTTTTCCCGGCTGCCGGTAAACAGCGCCGGGCGCATGGGCGTGCCGGTGCACACCGCCTTTTTCCCCAGCGCTTCGGCGCACTCCGGGAAGGTGGTGGCCACCCGCCGGGCGAATTTGCTGCAGATCTTATTGGCCAATCCGGGGGTCAGATCGCTTTCGTGGCACACCACCGGCACCCGGTGCAGCCAGGCGCCGATCACCACCGGCACGGATACGAACCCGCCCTTGGAGAAGCACACGTCGGGCTTCAGCCGGCCCATGAGCCTCCCGGCCTGGAACGCCCCCGCGATCACCCGGAAAGGATCGGTAAAGTTTTTCCAGTCGAAATAACGGCGCAGCTTGCCGCTTTTCACCGCGTGGTAGGCGACGCCCTCCAGCTTTTCGATCATGCCCCGCTCGATGCCGTTTTCCGTGCCGATGTAATGCACTTCGTAGCCTTCCCGGAGCAGATGCGGCAGCAGCGCCAGATGGGGCGTCACATGCCCCGCGGTGCCCCCGCCGGTGAGTACGATCCGTTTCATTCCCGTCCCTCCGTTTGCGGATTCTTTCTTTTATATTATAAACAATCTGCCGCCGTTATTCAAGGCGGTGATTCCGGTTGGGCCCCCGGAGGAAATCCCCCGTCGCGGCGGGATGGGCGAGGGGCACAAGCACCCTCTGCCCCGCCACCGATACGGTGTCTTTCCTTTCGCCGGTGTCCGGCAGGGTGATTTCTTCCACCCGGAAGGGAAACGCCCCTGCGGGGCACAGCAGCTCCAGGGTGTCCCCCACGTAGAAGCGGTTCTTGATCCTGACGGCGGCGACGCCGTTTTCCCAGCTTTCCACCTGGCCCACGTATTCCATCTCCTGGGTGAACCCCTCCGCCCCGGCGGCGGGCGACGGCGGGCCGAAATAAAACCCGGTGTTGAAGGGCCGGTGGCTGCACTTGCGCACCTCTTTTTCCAGTTCCGGCAGCAGCGAGCGGTATTTCTCCTCGCTCTCCGCCAGCGCGTCCAGCGCCCGGCGGTAGGCCCCCACCACCGTGGCCACGTAATACTCGGTTTTCATGCGGCCCTCGATTTTCAGGCTCCCCACCCCCGCCCGGATCATCTCCGGCAGGTGGGAAAGCATGTTCAGATCGTAGGCCGACAGCAGATACGTGCCCCGGGCGTCCTCTTCGATAGGCCAGTATTCCCCCGGCCGTTTCTTTTCCACCAGGGCATATTCCCAGCGGCAGGGCTGGGCGCATTGCCCCCGGTTCCCGCCCCGGCCCGTCAGGTGATCGGAGAGCATGCAGCGCCCGGAATAGCTCATGCACATGGCCCCGTGAACGAAGGCTTCCAATGTCAGTTCCTCCGGCAGCGCTTCCCGCATCCGGGCGATCCTGTCCAGGGAAAGCTCCCGGGCCAATACCACCCGCTCCGCCCCATGCCCGTAATAGAACCGGGCGGCCTCGGCGTTCAGGGTGTTCGCCTGGGTGCTGATGTGCACTTTCAGCCCCGGCGCCTCCCGGCGCAGCGCCAGGAACGCCCCCAGATCGCTGACCAGGGCGGCGTCCACGCCCATCTCCCATGCCCGGCGCGCCGCGGCCAAAAAGCCGGGCAGCTCGTCCTCGTAGGGCAGGATGTTCAGCGTCAGGTAAAATTTCTTTCCCTGTCCGTGGACCAGGCGCATTTCCCGGTCCAATTCCTCCCAGGAAAAATTCCCGGCGTAAGCCCGCAATCCGTATTCCTTCAGCGCCCCGTACACCGCGTCCGCGCCGAAGCGCAATGCGGCGCGCAGCTGGGCGCTTCCCCCGGCGGGGGCCAGCAGTTCCGGCAGCATGCGTCCTCTCCCATTCCGTTGATTTCGTCCGGCTCGATTATATATCCGGTAAAACATACGTGTCAAGGCGCGCTGAACGTATAAAGCCGGCGCTTTCCGCGCATGCTGATTCCCGAAGGAGGAAAGAAATATGCGCGTATTGTTCTGCCTGATCGCTTCCGTCCTGCTGTCGCTGTCTCCCGGGGAGCGCTGGCACGTCCGGGTGGTGGCGCGAAATAATTCCCCCGCCGCCCAAACGGAAAAAATCCGGGTGCGGGACGCGGTGCTCCGCGCCTGCCCGGAAAAATTGCAGGCCCTGCCCGCCGCCCTGCCCCGGATCCTGGCTGCCGCCGGGGATATCGCCCCGGACGCCGCCCTGACGGTGCGCCCCTGGGCCCCGGCGGGGCATCCCGCCCGGCCCACGCTGTACGTTTCCCTGGGCGAAGGCGCTGGCCGCAACTGGTGGGGCGTTCTGTACGAAGACGCCGTTTTCCTGGCCGCAGAGGAAGGAGAAGCGGAAAACGCGGAAACAGCGGAGATCGTGTGGACCTGGCCGGTGGTGGACTGGCTGCTTTCCCTGCTGGGCTTCTGAACCGCCGGCAGGCGGCATAGAATCCCCCTGAAGGGGGGATCGGCATGCTGACGGCCGCGGCGTTCGGGGCCCTGGCGGGGGCCATGCTGATTTTCCCGCTGGAGGCGGCGGAGGCGGCCCGCCGGGGGCTCGGGCTGTGGGCGGCCAGCGTCGCGCCGGTGCTGGGCCCGTTCATGGCCTGCATGCTGATGGTTTCCTCCCGGTTGGGAAGCGGGCTGTGGCCCCGGGTGCTGATGGGCTGGCTGTGCGGCTCTCCCGGCGGGGCAAAGCTGATGCAGCCCGCGTCCCCCCGGGGCAGGACGGCCCTGCGCTGCGCGGCCCTCACCGGCACCATGAGCCCCATGTTTTTCCTGGGCGCAATAGGCGGCTGGCTGGGCAGCCCCGCCCAGGGGATGCTGCTGCTCTCGTGCCACGTGCTGGGCGCCTGGCTGCTGGGCCTGTGCGTTCCCGCCGATATGCACGGCAGCGCCGCCGCCGCGCCGCTGTCCCTGGCCGCCGCCCTGGGGCAGACCGCCGCCGCCCTGGCCCTCGTCGCGCTGTGCATGATGCTGGGCTGCGTGTCCGCCCGGATGGCGGCCTGCGCCCTGCCGGGCCTGCCGGAAGCGGCCCGGACCGCGCTGCAGTGCGCCCTGGAAGTAACATCCGGCGTGCGGGCGCTGATTCAGGGGCATCCGCCCCTTCTGCTGCCCGCCGTCTGCGCCGCCTGCTCCTTCGGGGGGCTTTCCCTGCTTTTGCAGAACGCCGCCTGCTGGCGCGAAAGCGGCATGGGGGCGGGCACGCTGCTTTTGCTCCGCGCCGCCCACGCCCTGATCGCCTTTTCCCTGTGCCTGCTGTTGACACGGATGCTATACTGAAAAAAAGGCGGTGAAGGCATGCGGATCACGGTGGAAAAGAAAAAGCGCCTCCTGACGCTGACAGACGGCGGCAGGACGCTGCTTTCCTGTGCCGTGGCCCTGGGCACCGCCCCGGAGGGCCCCAAGGAAGCAGCCGGAGACGGCAAAACCCCGGAGGGCGAATACTACGTGTGCCTGAAAAAGATGGGCAAATACGGCCCCTCCCTGGGGGTCAGCTATCCCAACGAAACGGACGCCCGGCGCGCCGGGGCGGAGGAGACGCTCCTCGCCTGCATCCGGGAGCGGGCGGAGCGCAAAGAAAGACCGCCCTGGGGTACGGCCCTGGGCGGGGAAATATATATCCACGGCGGCGGCGCGGACCGGGACTGGACCGCGGGCTGCATTGCCCTGAGCGACGAAAACGCGAAGACGCTGTACGATCTCATTTCCATCGGAACGGAGATTCGGATCGTTCCGTAAAAAATGGAGTGTAAAGAATGTGGGGGGAACCGCTCTTTGGAGGCCAAAGAGCGGTTCCCCCCACGCCCCCTTCCGAGAAAACCGCTTTTTGGGATATTTGATCGAAGGGGCTGTGCAGCAGCCCAGCAGACTGTCGACAAAGTACCCTTGGGATGCATCGAAGGGCCGCAGCCCTTCGATTTTTCATCCGCAGCGGCGGCATGTACGCCGCGAGGAGCATTTTTGCGAAGCAGAGCATGCCCTGCGGGAGCAAAAATGCTTTCCTTGCGCCTTTTCCGCCCGGGAGTCCCGCAGGGACAAGAGGAAAAGGCGTTTTTTGTCGATCAAATGGAGGATCCATTTGATCGATGAGGCTGTGCAGCAGTCCCCTTGTTTTTATTCCGTCCGGTAAATGGCGATGGTCAGCGCCCCGTCCTGGGAATATCCGTCGATACGGATGGGAAAATCGTAATCGTTGCGGAAGCGGAAATTCAGCGTGGAATTGCCCACCGCGGCGTCCACGCCGATGGGCAGGTAAGACGCGCCGTTATCCCCGTGGGCCCGGCGCTGCAGCACCGTCAGCCCCGGCAGCTGCAGCACCACGTTGTACAGCGTGGAGCTCACCTGGCAGGTGCCCCCGCCGTAGCCCTGCTGCAGTTCGCCCTCCACCAGGACCCCCGCGGGCATGTAGCCTTCCGACGCCCGGTAGGGGCCGATATCGGCGTTGAAATCCAGCCGGCCTCCCGGGGGCAGGGGCACCTGGCCCAGCTTCCGGCAGGCCACGGCGATGTTGGTCATGCGGTTCAGGTTGCTCTCATCGGTGGTGATTTTGTAGAAGGAGGTATAGGCCGCGATGGGCCGCGCGGCGTCCGCGTCCTCCGGGCTCTCGTACACCGGCAGGATCTCGTCCAGCAGCCGGGCGTCGATGTAGCCGTATTCCCGATGGTAGATCAGCTTCCCGTATCCGTCCACGAACCCGATCAGGCTCAGGCGCGCCCCCGCGTGCAGGGTGATGAACGTATCCCCGCCGCCGGGCGCGCTGGTCACCGGCGCGTCCTGGGCCGCCACGGTGGAAATAAAATGATTAAAGTCCACGCCGTAGGGCGGGGTGGTGAAGCTGTCCACCGTTTTGGGATAGTCCAGGCACACGCGCTTCACATAGCCCGTCAGGTTATCCGATTTATAGGTCACCAGGGCGAAGGTGGGGTACAGGGCGTGCACCGTCACATACCGGTCTTTGGCGATGGTGCCGATCTGGTTGACGCCCGTCGTGCCTTCCCAGGAGGAAAACACCCGGGCGCTCACGCATACATGGGCCGTATACAGCCTCGGCAGGGAGGCCCATTCCGGCTCCGTTCCCAGGGCGGATGCCGGCAGCGCCAGCGCCAGCGCCAGGAGAAGGATCAGCGCGCGCTTCATGGATCAGATCTCCTTGTAAACGGCGATGAACAGCACCAGATCGTGGGTGGAAGCGTCGATGCGGATGGGGAAATCATAATCGTTGCGGAAAATGAAGTTCTGGGTGGGGGTGCCGGAGGCGGCGTCCATGCCGTGGGGCAGGTAAGAGGCGGCGTTGTCCCCGTGGGGGTTGCGGTGCAGCACCGTGATGCCCGGCAGCTGCATGAGGGTATCCCACAGCGTGGAGGACACCTGGCAGCTGCCGCCGCCGTAGCCCTGCTTGGTCTCCCCGTCCACCAGCACCGGCGCCAGCTTGTATCCGTTGGCCGCGCTGAAGGGCGACACTTCGTTGTTGAAATTCATTACCTCCCCGGGCTGGAGCACGTGGCTGATGAAATTGCAGCACACGCCCAGGTTCACGATGCGGTCCGGGTTGTCGTTATAGAAAGAGGAAAACACGGAAATGGGCGTCTGGGCGTCGGCGGTTTCCTCGCTGCCGGCCACGGGATAGACTTCCTTCAGGTCCCGGGTGTCGATGTAGCCGTACACCCGCTTGTGGATCACCACGGCCCAGCCGTCCTCAAACCCCGCGATGGCGATGCGCGCGCCCTCCGTGAGGGTGGAAAGCGTATCGCTGGCGGCGTCCTTTTCCTTTTTCACTTCCACCGTCCGGTCCACGACGGTATAGTAAGGCATGGGCCAGATGGGATAATCCGGGGTCACGCCGGGGTTAGCGTTGCCGATCACGTCGATGCGCTGCCGGAGGATATAGCCCACGTCGCCGTTATCCATTTTGATTTCCACCCAGCCGGGGGTCACCATGGTGATGTTGATTTTTCTGCCGGCCCCGTAATAAAGGGGGTACTGGGGGCCTTCCTTGTCCATTTGCTTGTAGATATGCGTATCCGCGCTGGTCCAGCGCTGGCGGCTCACCTCGCCGTAATATATCACAGGCTTGCCCCCCGCGGCGGCCGTGGGCACCCATGCCAGGCACAGAATGAGCGCAAGCAGCATAATGCGCGTGATCTTCACGGTTTCATCCTCCATTTTCTTCCTCTGTCAGCGCCCCAGAAATCCGCCCATGGGCCCATTCTAAGGCTATTTTGCATTATATCACTTTTTTTCGCGAAGCGCCATCCCCCAAAGGAAAAATTTACACCGAAAAGTCGCTGTTCCCGCTGTGTTCTCTTTCTTTACATCCCCGGGGGTTTTTGGTATACTGGTATTTGGAAAATTAGGCCGAAAAGGAGGAAACCGCCATGGCGTTCGCGCACCTGCACCTGCATACGGAATACAGCCTGCTGGACGGCGCGTGCCGGATCAAAAAGCTGGTCCGGCGCATCAAAGAGCTGGGCATGGACAGCTGCGCCGTGACGGACCACGGGGTGCTCTACGGCGCCGTGGAATTCTATATGGCCTGCAGGGACGAGGGCATCCGGCCCATCATCGGGTGCGAAGCCTACGTCTGCCCGGACATGGAGGACAAGCGCACCCTGAGCCGGGAATACAGCCACCTGATTTTGCTGTGCGAAAACGAAACGGGCTATCAAAACCTCATGTATCTGGTGAGCGAGGCCTTCACCCGGGGGTTTTATTACCGGCCCCGGATGGACTATGCCCTGATCAAAGAGCATCACGAGGGGCTGATCTGCCTGTCCGCCTGCATTTCCGGGGATCTGCCCAAGCTGCTTTTGGAGGAAAGATACGGCGACGCGGAAAAATACGTCCGCGCCATGCAGGCCCTGTTCGGCCCGGATCACTATTTCATCGAGATCATGGACCACGGGCTGCCGGAGGAAAAGACCGTGCTGCCCCGGCTGGTGGAAATGAGCCGGAAAACCGGCGCGCCCCTGGTGGCCACCAACGACTGCCATTACCTGCGCCGGGAGGACGCGGACGCCCAGGAGGTGCTCATGTGCATCCAGATGGGCAAGACCCTGGAGGACGACCAGCGCCTGCGCCAGCACACCCAGGAGCTGTACGTCAAATCCGAGGAAGAGATGCGCGCCCTGTTCCCGGATTTGCAGGACGCCGTGTCCCGGTCGGAGGAGATCGCCCAGCGCTGCCGGGTGGATTTCGATTTCCACACCGTGCACCTGCCCCGCTACGACGTGCCCGCCGGGGAAACGGCGGAGGGCATGCTGCGCCGGCTGTGCGAAGAGGGCTTGCGGGCCCGCTACGCCCCGGACGACCGGGCGGCCCGGGAACGGCTGGAATACGAGCTGAGCGTCATCGTCAGGATGGGGTACGTGGATTACTTCCTCATCGTGTGGGATTTCATCAAATACGCCAAGGACCACGGCATCATGGTAGGCCCCGGGCGGGGCAGCGGCGCGGGCAGCATCGTGGCCTACTGCCTGAACATCACCATGCTGGACCCCCTGAAATACCAGCTGCTCTTTGAGCGCTTTCTGAACCCGGAAAGGGTGTCCATGCCGGATATCGACGTGGACTTCTGCTATGAGCGCCGCCAGGAGGTCATCGACTATGTGGCCCGGAAGTACGGCCACGATCACGTCTGCCAGATCATCACCTTCGGCACCATGGCGGCCCGGGGCGTGATCCGGGACGTGGGGCGGGTGCTGGGGTATTCCTACGCGGAAGTGGACCAGGTGGCCAAAGCCGTGCCAATGGCGCTGGACATGACCCTGGAAAAAGCCATGAGCCAGAGCGCCGACCTGAAAACCATGTACGACACCGATCCCCGGGTGCGCCGCCTCATCGACACCGCCTCCACCCTGGAGGGCATGCCCCGCCACGCCTCCACCCACGCCGCCGGCGTGCTCATCACCCGGGAGGCGGCGACGCATTACGTGCCCCTGCAGAAGAACGACGAGGTGATCACCACCCAATACCCCATGGGGATCATCGAAAAGCTGGGGCTTTTGAAAATGGACTTCCTGGGCCTGCGCACCCTCACCGTCATCCGGGACACCCTGGACATGATCGAAAAGCGCGGCATCAGCTTAAAGCCCGAGGACATCCCCATGGACGACCCCGGGGTGTTCGATATGATCTGCGCCGGGGACACCGACGGCGTGTTCCAGCTGGAAGGCGGCGGCATGCGCACCTTCCTCACCAACATGCGTCCCCGCACCTTCGAGGACATCATCGCCGCCATCTCCCTCTACCGCCCCGGCCCCATGGAATCCATCCCCCGCTATATCCGGGGCAAGGATCACCCGGAGACCGTGCAGTACAAAACCCCCCTGCTGGCCCCCATTCTGGACGTGACCTACGGCTGCATGGTGTACCAGGAGCAGGTGATGCAGATCGTGCGGGACCTGGCGGGCTACTCCTACGGCCGCAGCGATCTGGTGCGCCGGGCCATGGCCAAAAAGAAAAAGGACGTGATGGCAAAAGAGCGGAAGAATTTCGTCTACGGCAGCCAGGAGGAGCACATCCCCGGCGCCGTATCGAAGGGCATCCCGGCTGAAACCGCCGAATCCATCTTCGACGAAATGACCGCCTTCGCCTCCTACGCCTTCAACAAGCCCCACGCCGCCTGCTACGCCGTGGTGGCCCTGCAGACGGGCTATCTGAAATATCATTATCCGGCGGAGTTCATGGCCGCGCTGATGAATTCCGTCACCGGCAACGCCGCCAAGATCGCGGCCTATATCTATTACTGCCGCCAGAAAGGCATCCCCATCCTGCCGCCCCGAATCAATTCCTCCTTCCGTCCCTTCACCGTGGACGCCCAGGAAAACGGAAAGCAGGGCATCCGCTTCGGCATGGGCGGGGTCAGGAACGTGGGCGACAAAGCGGTGGAAAGCATCGTGGAGGAGCGGCAGGCCCACGGCCCCTTCCGGGATATTTTCGATTTCTGCCGGCGCGTGGGCGGCGAGGACGTGAACAAGCGCGCCGTGGAAAGCCTGATCAAGGCGGGGTGCTTCGACGGCCTGGGGGCGAAGCGCGCCCAATGCCTGGCCGTGTTTGAAAGCGCCATGGACGCCCAGGCGAACCGGCGCAAGCAGAATGTGTCCGGCCAGCTTTCCCTTTTTGATTTCGGCCAGCCCGCGGAAAGCATGATCTCTTCCGAAACTTATCCCGATCTGCCGGAATACCCCCTCAAGGAGCTGCTGGCCCAGGAAAAGGAAATGACGGGGGTTTACTGCTCCGCCCACCCCCTGGACGAGTACGCCGATTATATGAAGCACCTGAGCTTCTCCACCGCGGATCTGGCCGCCCTTTCCGAACGGGAGGATCAGGGCCTGTCCGAAGACGGCAAGCGGGTCACCATGGGCGGCATCATCGTGGAAACCCACGGCAAGGCCACCAGGAAGGGCGCCATGATGGGCTTCCTCACCCTGGAGGACCAGACCGGCCAGGTGGAATGCCTGCTGTTCCCCAAGGTGTACGAGCGCTATCACCGGGAGATCGCCGCCGACCAGGCGGTGCTGGTGACGGGCAAACTGTCCGTCCGGGAGGACGAGGACGCAAAGCTGCTGGTCGACGTGATCGAGCCCATGGGCCGCGGCGCCCCCGTGGGCGTCAGCAGAGAAGCGCCGCCGCCCATGACCGACGCCCAGAAAGCGAAAGCCGCCCCGGAAAAGCTCTATCTGCGCCTGCGCCGGGATCAGATCCCCGCGGTACGGGAAATCCTTTCCGAATTGGCAGCCGGCGCCCCCGGCCAGACGCCGGTGTACATGAACCTGCCGGAGGAGGGCATCACCCTGCTGTTCCCCCCGGAAGTGTGGGTTTCCGACTGCGAAAACGCCCGGCGCTCGCTGCTTTCGTTGCTGCCGCCGGAGGATGTGAAGGCCGTCCGCCGGGGCTGAGAAACCGCCCGTAAGGAGATGAAGCAGTGAAGATCCAGCCACAGTTCAATCTGCGCAAAGCCGCGCTGTACGTTATCGTCATCAACGCCATGGAGATCGCGGCGGTGGTGGCGCTGGCGGTGCTGGTGCTCAACGATCGGTTCAATAAAATGCTCAACGGCCCCCTGGGCGATATCCTGGTGCTGGCGCTGGCCATCGCCGTCACCTGGGGCGCGGTCATGGACATCCGGGAGGCGGCAAAAGCCATGAGGATGTCCGTAAAGCTCCAGGGCCTGGATGAAACCGTCAGCCAGATGACGGATCTGAACACCGCCCTGCGGGCCCAGCGCCACGATTTCCTCAATCACCTCCAGGTGGTGTACAGCCTGATCGAAATGCGGGAATACGACGAGGCCAACCAATACATCGAGCAGGTTTACGGCGATATCCGCTCCGTCAGCCGCACCATGAAAACCGCCTGCGCCCCGGTGAACGCCCTGCTGCGGGCTAAAGTGACGGAGGCGGAAAAGCGCGGCATCCGGGTGGAACTGGATGTGAACGCCTCCTGGAAGGAACTGCCCCTGCCGGCGTGGGAAATGTGCCGGGTGCTGTCCAACCTGATCGACAACGCCATGGACGCCCTGGAGGGGACGGAGCATCCCTGCCTGTGGATCACGCTTTCGGAGGACGTGAAGAGCTTTTCCTTCACCGTGCGGAACAACGGCCCCATGATCCCCGAAAAGAGCCGCGCCGCCATCTTCGAGGCCGGGGTGTCCGGCAAGGGCGAAGGCCGGGGCATGGGCCTCTATATCGCCCGGGAAACCATGCGCGGCGCCGCCGGGGACCTGGCCGTGGAAAGCAGCGAGGACGCCACCGCCTTTTCCGGCTTCGTGCCCAAGGTGCTCAAAGCCGCGGAGGAAGAGGAGAAGCAGCCATGAACGCGAAAGAATACCTTTCCATCCTTCACACGGCGGAGCGGCTCAAGGATACGCCCCGCCACTGCACCACCGCCAAAGGCCGGGTGGAAAGCGTGGCGGAGCACAGCTGGCGGCTGGCGCTGATGGCCTTCCTGCTCCGGGAGGAATTCCCGGATCTGGATACGGACCGGGTGATCCGCATGTGCCTGATCCACGATCTGGGAGAATGCTTCACCGGCGATATCCCCGTCTTCAGAAAAACCGACGCGGACCGGGAAACGGAGGATTCCCTGCTGGAAAAGTGGGTGCGTTCCCTGCCCGCCGGCGTTTCGGCGGAAATGGCGGCGCTGTACCGGGAAATGGACGCCCTGGAAACCCCGGAAGCCCGGGTATACAAGGCGCTGGACAAAATGGAAGCCCTGATCCAGCACAACGAATCGCCCCTGTCCACCTGGTCGGAAAACGAATACTCCCTCAACAAAACCTACGCCTTCGACGCCGCCGCCTTTTCCCCCTGGCTGACGGCGCTCAGGCAGGAGATCCTGCAGGACACCCTGCGCAAAATCGACACCGAGAAAGGCTGATTTTTCATGCAGCCCACCGATACCATCTGCGCCCTCGCCACCGCGCCGGGAGAAGGCGGCATCGCCATCGTGCGCGTCAGCGGGCCGGAAGCGGAAACGCTTCTCGCCGCGCTCATTTCCCCCGCCCACGGCTGGGAAAGCCACAGGATGTACTACGGCCACGCCGTTTTTCAGGGCGAGACCCTGGACGAGTGCATGGCCGTTCTGTTCCGCGCACCCCGGAGCTACACCCGGGAGGACGTGGCGGAGATCCACCTCCACGGCGGGGATTGGGCGGCCCAAAGCGTGCTTTCCGCCCTGTACCGCCTGGGCGCCCGGGCGGCGGAGCCCGGGGAGTTCACCCGCCGGGCCTTCCTCAACGGCCGGATCGACCTGAGCCGCGCCGAGGCCGTGATGGACCTGATCTCCGCCGAAGGGAAGCGGGCGGCCCGGGCCGCCGTGCGTCAGCTGGACGGCGGGGTGAGCGCCTTCATCCGCACCGCCCAGGAGGAATTGCTTTCCCTGCTCTCCGGCGCGGCGGCTGCCATCGACTACCCCGAGGAGATCACCTGGGAGGAAGCGGCCGCCCGGCTGGAGACCGGGGCCCGCGCCCTGGCGGACAAACTGGACGCCGCCTGCGACGAGCGGGGCGCCCGCATCGCCCGCCACGGGCTGGAAGCGGTGCTCTGCGGGCGGCCCAACGTGGGCAAATCCAGCCTGCTCAACGCCCTGGCCCGGCAGGAAGCCGCCATCGTCACCGATATTCCCGGCACCACCCGGGACGTGATCCGCGCGGACGTGATGATCGACGGGCTGCGGGTGCGCATTTCCGATACCGCCGGGCTCCGGGAGGGCAGCGACCCCATCGAGCGCATCGGTGTTTCCCGGGCGCGCCGGGCCATCGCCGGGGCGGACGTGGTGCTGGCGGTGTTCGATTCCTCCCATCCCCTCACCGACGAGGACCGGCAGCTCCTCCGGGACACTCAGGACGCCCCCCGGATCATCGTGCTCAATCAGTGCGACCGGGAAGCCGTCCTCTCCCCCGGGGATTTCGACAGCCCCGCCGTGGTCTCTGCCGTCACGGGAGAAGGCATCGCCGCCCTGGAAAAGCGCATCGCCGCCTTCGGAGCCGGAGCCGGGGAGAGCGAACTGACCCAGGAGCGCCATATGCGCCTGGCCCGGCAGGCCGCCGCTTCCCTCCGGGCCGCCGCGGACGCCTGCGCCGCCGGCGAACCGGTGGATCTGGCGGTGATCGATCTCCAGGAGGCGCTGGGAACGCTGGGGCGCATCACCGGGGATCGGGTGGACGAACAGCTGCTGGACGAGATCTTTTCCCGTTTCTGCGTGGGAAAGTGAAAAAACCGCCCGGGGCTATGCAATCTGTAAAGGAACTGTAAATTTTTTTGTGACGAGCCTACGAATTTTGTCACAGCCGTTGAAATGGCGGCGGATATCTGGTATAATCAGCCCATCGACCGGCCCCATTTTTGCCCATTGCATTCATTTTTTCAAAGCGAGGTCAAAACAGTTTTCATGAAGCGGAAGGACGGAGAATAAGGCCCCTGTTGCCAAAGGCTTATCGGTGATCGCCCCGTAAGTCTTTTTCCTTCTTTTTTCCGCCGTGCGCCGGTCTCCCATTCACCCATTGCGTTTCAAGGAGGAACCCATGAGCGAAGATTTTGAAAGCTTATCCGTAGCAGAACTGCGCCAGAAGGCCAAGGAAATGGGCGTCAAGCTGGGCGCCGGCATCAACAAGCAGGGCATCATCGAAAAGCTGCAAGCCGCCGCGGAGGGAAACGCCCCCGCCGAGGAAAGCGCGCCCGCGGAGGAATTTGCCCCCGCCCGTCCCGTGCGCAGCGCGGTGCTGATCACCGATGACGAGCCGGAGGAGGACGAGGACGATATCCCCGTGCTGACCCCCAACCCCGCCCTGGCTGCCGCGCCCCGCACGCCGCGGACTCCCGTGCCCACCGGCGCCGCCGCCCCGGCCACCTCATCCCTGTCTTCTATTTCCGCCAAGGCCCCGGCTTTCACCATGGAAGGCTCCCGGGCCTGGCACAATCCCCGGGCGTACCAGGCTCCCGCAGCCCCGCGGCACACCGCCGCCCCGGGCTGGAACACCCGGCCCGCCGCCGGCACGGAAAGGGCCTACGGCCGTCCCGACGCTTCCGTACAGGGCGCGGCCCGGCCCCAGCCCGCCCAGCCTTCCTATCCCGTGCGCTTCGGCCCCGCCGAATCCGCCCCCCAGGAAGCGCCCCGGACGCCTGAAACCCATGCGCCCTACACCCAGGATTATCCGCCCCGGCAGGATTATCAGCCCCGCCAGGATTACCAGCCCCGCCAGGATTACCAGCCCCGGCAGGATTATCAGCCCCGGCAGGATTATGCCCCCCGCCAGGATTACCAGCCCCGCCAGGATTATCAGCCCCAGGCGCCCGCCGGCCCCAGCATCGCCGAGATCCTGGCCGCCGGGGAATGCGGCGACGGCGAAGGCGTGCTGGACGTGCATCCCGACGGCTACGGCTTCCTGCGGGCCAGCCAGTACCGCCCCGGCAAGGGCGACGTCTACATCGCCAACGCCCAGATCCGGCGCTTCTCCCTGCGCTCCGGCGATTATGTGGTGGGCAAGACAAAACCGCAGAAGGACAGCGACCGTTTCAGCGCCATGCTCTACATCACCGAGATCAACGGCCGCGCCGCCGAAGAAACGGAGCAGCGGCCGCGGTTTGAGGAGCTGACCCCGGTATATCCCACCAAGCGGCTCACCCTCCACGCCCCCCGGGCCACGGACGGGCTGCTGCGGCAGATCGACCTGCTGGCTCCCATCGGCCTCGGCCAGCGGGTGCTGCTCACTTCCCCCGCGGGCGCCGACCGGCTGGAGCTGCTGCGGCAGCTGGCCGTGGCGGTGGACCGCAGCCACAGCAAGGCCCACCTGATGATCCTGCTGGTGGATCAGCGTCCCGAGGACATCACCTGGATGCAGGAGAACGCCCCCGGCGAGATCGTATGCACCTCCTTCGATCAGCCCCTGGAGGTACAGGGCCGGGTGGTGGAGCTGGTGATGGAGCGGGCCATGCGCCTGGCGGAAGAAAAGAAGGACGTGGTGCTCCTTTCCGACAGCCTGAACCGCATCTGCCGCGTCTGGGTGCCCCTTGCCCGGCCCCAGCCGGAGGAAGGCGCCAGCCCCACCGCCGTGACCCGGGTGAAGCGTTTTCTGGGCATCGCCCGGTGCCTCAAGGAGGGCGGCAGCATCACCCTGGTCACCACCACCGAGGTTTCCGAAGCCCGGCCGGATCACGCGCTGATGAACGAGATCCGCCGGTACATCAACTGCACCCTGGATGTGAACGCGGATTTCTCCGCCCTGAATACGGACGCCTCCCGGACGGAAAAAAGCGATCTGATCCTGAGCCAGAAGGATCAGGAGGAAGCCGCCCAGCTGCGGGAAAAAGGCTGATCGGGCGCGGATCTGGCAAAGGAAGAAACGCGATTTATAGAAAGAAGCCCCGGAAAAGCGGAAATGCTTCTCCGGGGTTCATCTTTAGCCGGCTTTCCTGGAAAGGGGCCTGGGGGAAACCGTTCTTTCGGGGCGAAAGAACGGTTTCCCCCAGTAAAATTTTACAGCACTTTATTGAGAAAATCCCTGGTGCGCTGCTGGGCGGGATGGGAGAAGATCTCCTCCGGCGTGCCTTCCTCCACGATCTGGCCCTCGTCCATGAACAGCACCCGGTCGGCCACCTCCCGGGCGAAGCCCATCTCGTGGGTCACCACCACCATGGTCATGCCCGCCTGGGCCAGCTGCTTCATCACGTCCAGCACCTCGCCCACCATTTCCGGGTCCAGGGCGGAGGTGGGCTCGTCAAAGAGCATCACCTCCGGCTCCATGCACAGGGCGCGGACGATGGCGATGCGCTGCTTCTGCCCGCCGGAAAGCTGGCTGGGATAGGCCCCGGCCCGATCGGCCAGGTTCACGCGCTTGAGGAGCTCCATGGCCTTGGCTTCCGCCTCGGCCTTGCTTTTTTTCAGCAGCTTCACGGGGGCCAGGGTCATATTTTTGAGCACCGTCATATGGGGGAACAGATTGAAATGCTGAAACACCATGCCCATCTTCTGCCGGTGCAGATTCAGGTTCACCTTGGGGTCGGTGATGTCAACGCCCTCGAAGGTGACGGTGCCGGCGGTGGGCGTTTCCAGCAGGTTCAGGCAGCGCAGGAAGGTGGATTTTCCGCTGCCCGAGGGGCCGATCACCACCACCACCTCGCCCTTGCGGATCTCGGCGCTGACGCCCCGCAGGGCCTTGATCTCGCCGGAGCCGAAGTGCTTTTCCAGGTCCTTCACGGAAATGATCGTATCAGTGGTCACTGCTGCGCAGCCTCCTTTCCAGGCGTCCCACCAGCCAGGTAAAGAACATCACCAGGATCAGGTAGATCGCCGCCACCGCCAGCAGGGGCAGGAAGGGGGAATGGGTGACGCTGCGGATGATGTCGCCGCCCTTGGTCAGATCCTTTTCCGCCACGTAGCCCACCACGGAGGTTTCCTTCAAAAGCACGATAAACTCGTTGGCCAGGGCGGGCAGCACGTTTTTGAGCGCCTGGGGCAATATGATGTGCCCCATGGTCTGCACATAGTTGAAGCCCAGGCTGCGGCCGGCCTCCAGCTGGCCCTTGTCGATGCTCATGATGCCGCCCCGGATGATTTCCGCCACGTACGCGCCGGAATTGATGCCGAAGGCCAGCACGGCCACCAGCTTGCCGTTATCCGAAGCGGCGAAGACGATGAAATACATGATCATCAGCTGGATCAGCACGGGCGTGCCCCGGATCACCGTCAGGTATATCCGGCAGATCCTGTCTCCCAGCGATAAGAAAAACCGGGCGGGGCCGCGGCGCATGTTTTCGCCGTTCTGATCCCAGGTGGAGCGCACCGTGGCCACCACGGCGCCCAGCGCAATGCCGATGAGCACGGCGAACAGCGTGATCTCCAGCGTCACCAGCAGGCCGTTCCACAGGAATTTCCACCGGTCGCCGGTAACGAAATTCCGGCGGAAATCCTTGATGATGGGCGATACCTTCCGGTCCGGGGTGATCTTCCCCGCCATGAACTCGCACAGCGCCATCAATTCTTCGTCGGTGGCGCCGGCGGGCAGGGTGATCCGAAGGCGGATCTTCGCTTCGTCGTAGAGGGAGTCCATGACGTATTCCAGCGTCCGTTTTCCGTCCGCCTTTTCGTAGCGCGTCCAGCCCGCCTGGCCGTTCAGCTCCAGAAATTCTGCGTCCTCCCGGGGCTGCGCGTCCTCCGCCGGGATGGCGTCCACCACGATCAGGCCCTTGTCCATGCCCTCTGCCGATATATAGGCGAAATAATTCGTCAGGGGATCACCGTCGGGATCTTCCACCTGATTCCTGCTTCCCCGCGGCTTTTCAAATCCCTTGGGCCGGCCGTCGCCCTGCTGGCTCACGTCCGCCACCTTATAGTATTTTTCTTCCCCGCCGCCCTTGGAGAACCGAGCCACCAGGCGGGTCTGGGTGAAATCGGACAGCTTGCCGTTTTCCTTGATTTTCAGCGCGTCGTCCTCGTTGATCAGCAGAAAATACCCGCCGATCAGCGCCCCCAGCGCCAGGATCGCCGCCGCCAGGATCAGCAGCCGTTTCGTCTTTTTCTTCATCAGAACGCTTCCTTTGGTTCAGTGGGCGGTGCCTCCGCCCCCGGAGAACAAGCAAAAGGGGGCGATCGCTCGCTCCCTTTTGCGGATCAGAAAAGGCTTATTCCGCCGCACCGATGTACTTGCTCACGATGGCGTCCAGCACGCCTTCCTCGTCCAGCGCCGCCAGGGCGTCGTTGATCGAATCCAGCAGATCGGTGTTTTCCAGGGCGATGGCGATGGCGTACTCCTCCTCGACGTACGCGGTCTCCAGGATTTTGAGGCCTTCATTGGCGGCCACGAAAGCCTTGGCGGGCTCGTTGTCGATGACCACGCAGTCCACCTTGCCGGAGGTCAGGGCCAGCACGGCGTCCGGGCCGGTCTTGTACTTGAACACGGCATCCTCACCGAAATCATCGGTGCAGTAGATATCGCCGGTGGTGGCTTCCTGCACGCCGATCTTATAGGACGCGCCTTCCGCGTGCAGATCGTCCAGCGAGGCGATGGGGGAATCTTCCTTCACGATGATCACCTGCACGCCGGTGGCGTAGGAATCGGAGAAGTTCACGCTCTGCAGGCGTTCGTCGGTAACGGTCATGCCGGCCATGCCGAAATCCACCTTGCCGGTGGCCACGGCGTTGATGATGGCGCCAAATTCCATATCCACGATCTCCAGCTTCATGCCCAGCTTTTCGGCGATGGCGGCGGCGATTTCCGCGTCGATGCCGATAACCGTTTCGCCGTCGTAATATTCATAGGGCGGGAACGCGGCGTTGGTGCCCATCTTCAGCACAGGCAGGTCCTCCGCCAGCGCGGCGAAGCAGGGAATCGTCAGGCACAGGGCCAGAATCACAGCAAGCAGCTTTTTCATTTTTCTTTCCTCCTGTTTTCTTTCCACATCCCATACGGGACGCTGCATTTTCCTGGGAACGGCATGAGTATACCACCGCCCGCCCCGCCTGTCAATAGGAAAAATGAATTTTTATTCAAATTTATTTTTAACTATGAATATTTATTGATTTATTCCGGCTGTTTTTGCATAATATACATGCTGCAGCCGCCCGCCTGCCGGATTTGGGCGGTTTGCGGCCCGGCTTTACATCCGGGAGCGGATATGATACAATCCGGGAAAGGCAAAAGAAAGGCGGAGGCGCGCATGAAGGGCAGGCTGATCGTCATTTTGGGCACCAACGCGTCCGGCAAAAGCGGGCTGGGGGTGGAGCTGGCGAAGAAATACGGCGGGGAGATCGTTTCCGCCGATTCCCGGCAGGTGTACCGGGGGCTGGACCTGGGCAGCGGCAAGATCACCCCGGAGGAAACCCAGGGCGTGCCCCATCACCTGATCGACGTGTGCGATCCGGGGGATTTCTTCTCCATGGCAGATTTCCAGCGCCTGGCCTACGCCGCCATCGACGATATCCTGGCCCGGGGCCGGGTGCCCTTCCTGGTGGGCGGCACCGGGCTGTACGTGGACGCGGTGGCCGACGGCTATATGCTGTCCCTCCGCGCGCCGGACCTGGCGCTCCGGGCGCGCCTGGAGACTTATGAGACCCCGGCGCTGTATGAAATGCTGAAAGAAAAGCTGCCGGATACGGACGTGGACCCCAAAAACCGCAACCGGGTCATGCGGGCGCTGGAGCGCCTGGCGGCGGACGATTATCACCCGGGCAGGCGCAGCCCCCGGTATGAAACCCTGAAGCTGGGAGTCACCTGGCCCCGGGAGATCCTGAAAAAGCGCATCGACCAGCGGCTGGAAAAGCGGCTGCAGCAGGGCATGGTGCAGGAGGTGCAGCGCCTGCTTAACGCCGGGGTGTCCCCCGAATTCCTGGATAAGCTGGGCCTGGAATACCGGTATCTGTCCCAGTACCTGCTGGGCAGATGGACTTATGACCAGATGGTGGACGAGCTGGGCCGGGCCATCAAGCGCTTTGCCAAGCGGCAGATGACCTGGTTCCGCCGGGAAGAAAACCTTCATTGGCTGGACATGAGCGCCGACCCCGTCGCCCAGGCCGCTGCGCTGATCGACGGATTTCTGCATTGATCCCCTTCGAAGAGATCCGTTTTACCGATTTTTCATCCCCAGTACGGCAAGATCCCCCGGGAATCATTTCCCGGGGGATCAGACCATCAACATCGTGCTTTGAGGTAGTATGAAGGGGCCGCAGCCCCTTCATCAATAATCCGCAGCGGCGGCATGTACGCCGCGAGGAGCAGTCAGAATGACTGCTTCCTCTATCAATTTCTGGCCGTAATATGGTAAATCCGGGCATAATTGCCCGGATTTACCATATTACAAGAAATTGATGTTCCCAACGAAAGACTGCTTTAGCTGACTTTCGTTGGCAGGGTGTCGACTTTGTCGACACCCTGATCCTTGTCAGCCCTGTTCCTCGTCTTCCGTGCGGCGGGCCCGGCGATGGCGGCGGCGAGGCTTGTCCTCAGAATCGGATTTCTGGGCTCCCCAGGCATCCGCATCCTCGTCCGCTTCCTCGGACGCCTTCGTTTCGGGGATCTGCATTTCGGGGGCCTGCGTTTCGGGAACCTGCAGCTCGGGAACCGGCGCTTCGGGCTTCGGCGCTTCTTTCGGCGTTTCCGGAACCGGGATGTTTTCCGTTTCCTCGCTGCGGGTCACCCGGTAGCCGCCCTCCAGCATGCCGTCCGTCATTTGGTCGGCTTCCGCCACGGCCTCCTGCACGGACTTTTCGGCATCGCGGATCAGGCGCTCGTGGGGCAGCTCCGGTTCGCTGTCGGTCAGATCCGGAATGGTGGATTCCAGATCCTCTTCCCCGGCATCGTCAAAATTGCCGTCGTCCTGGCCGCCGGGCTCGGTATAATCCCGGCGCTCGGACAGCTGCAGATGATCGTAAGCGGCGTTGGAATGGCTGCGGTTCTTGATGCGCATAATGGTGCTCACCAGGAACAGCACCAGCGCCACGCCCGCCAGGATCGCCGCGGGCAGGAAAACCTTGCCGGCGATATCGCCCACCGGGGATTTGACGGTCTCTTCAGGATCCACATATTCCGGCGGCGCCACCGTCACCACCGGCACCCGGGTGGGCGCCGCGGTGGGCCGGGTATAGGAAATCTGGATGGTGTTGGATTCAAAGGGCACCACGTTGTTCAGGGAATCCTTCACCGTGGCGGAGAAGCGGAACTGGCCCGCCTGCTTGATGGTGAAATCCCAATCCAGGGGCACGCTGGCCCCGGGCGCAAGGGAATTGATGGTGTAAATGGTATCGTCCAGATAATTGATATTGATATTCTTCGCTTCGATATTGCTGTTATTGGTGACCACCAGGTGCATGCGCACGTCTTCCCCCGCCTGGCCGATGGTCTCCCGGTCCGCAGTCAGGTTCAGCGTCAGCTTCATCACCTTTTCCGGATCGAACACGCCCACGCTCAGCTCGTTGGATTTCATGGTCTTGGTTTCGCCCGTGTTGTCCGGCAGCGTAGCGGTGACCACGAAGGTGGTGGGCTCTTTCAGGATGTATTCCGTGCTTTCCGTCACCGTGGCGCCGGCGGGGATGGACAGGTTGGTCAGGATCTCGCCCTTCTTGGCCTCGACCACGCTGACGTTGGAATAGGAGATATTGCCGTTATTGGTAAAGGTGATCACCAGCGTGGCCGCTTCGCCGATATTCACCCCGGCGGTGGGGCTGGACAGCTCCAGCTTCAATCCGGGCTTGGCCACGGGAACGGTCACCTCGTCCACCTTCTGGGTCAGCGTTTTGGTGGAATTGGCGGCCTTGTAGGAAATATCCGCGCTGCTGGTGAGGTCGGCGTTGCCGATCCGGGAGGTAAAGGTCAGCGTGGTGCGCTCGCCCGCGGGCAGGGAAGCCACCTTCTGGGCTTTTTTATCCACGTTTTCCTTCACCCGGATGTCCTTGAGCTCCACATTGCCGCTGTTATACAGCTCATACGTGACGGTAACGCTCTTCCCGTTGCGCACCACCTCGGGGCTCACCGTGCGGTTCACCGTCAGCTCCACGCGTTCGCCGGCGTATTCGATGGCCGCGTCGGCGGTGCGGCTGTATTCCGCCGCCTGCCCGTCCGCCCCGGTCAGGGAATATTTCAGCGTATAGGTCACCTTGCCGGCGTCGAGTTCCGCCTGCGTCACGTTCCATTCGCCTTCCCAGGAACGGGATTCGGCGGATTTGAGGAGATAGGAGCCGCCGTCCCCGAAGGAAGCCACCACCTGGCCCGCAGGATCATACAGCGTCACGGGGCCGGACATATCCTGATCGGCGGAGTTGGCGATCCTGAGCGATACGTTCACTTTGCCGGGCGCCGTCAGGCTGGTGGGATTCACCTCGATGGCAAACTCCACCGGATCCTCCTCCGCAGCGGCGCTCAATACGAATACCAGCGCCAGCAGCAGCATCGTCACCGCGGCGAGCTTTATGATATTCCGGGCAAATTTCATATTGCCCTCCCTCCTTCCGAAAACGCGCATCGAACCGCGCGGATACATTGCATCTATTCTATAGCATTTTAGTGCAATCTTGCGCCGCTGTCAAGCAAACAGCGCGTTTTCCTGTGAAAAGATATCCGATTTTACAAGTTTCGCCGCCATTTTTGCCCATTCAAGCCGGAAAAAGCCCTGTTTTCCGTTTTCAGGGCGCGGCGAAGTTCAGCGCGCCGTCCATCTCCGGCACCTGCACGAAGGAATCCGGCACCGAGCCCACGATGATGGATTCGGCGATGAGCACCTGGCTGCTCAGGGACACCTCCCGGGCCGAGGAGGGGATCACCAGGCGAACGGCGGTGTGCAGCGTCAGATAGATCTTGTGCCGCGTCTGGTTGATCCCGGCGGATTCAAACTCCGTGAAAAACGCGGCGGACACCGCGCTCACCGGCAGTACCCGTACGGAGAGGCGCGGGCCCAGGCCGCTTAAGAACGGCAGCCCCAGGGCAGACCCCAGGGGGATGGAAACGCTCTGGGCCTCGGCGCTCTCCAGGCGGGACTGGGCCTGCATCGCCGCGGCGGTGGCCAGTTCGTTCATGCGCACCGCGTTGGCCTGCAGCATGGTGATCCGCCCCTGTCCGTCCGTGCGCACCAGGATCATATCCTCATAGGACACCGTTTCCCCCATCACGTCCCGCACCGCCTCGTGGATATACTCCACCGCCATGGCCTCCGCCCGGGCGTGGGCCAAATCCAGGATCACGTCCTCCAGGTTCTTTTCCAGCAGCAAAAACAGCCCCAGCAGCGCCGCGCAGATCACAAGCGCCCACCGCAGCGCCTTTTTTCCCTTGCTTACGCGCTTTTTGCACGTCCGGGCCATCCTTCTCATCTCCTCCCGTTTCCGTCCATTCTATGCGCCGCGGCTTCCGGCTTTGTCCCGCGGCGGCGTTTTTGCCCTTCCCGGGCGCGTATTTTTTCGGTTTTTTTGAAAATTTGTCTTTTTCCGGCGGATGTTTTTTGTAAATATATATATTGGAAGCATTGACTTGAAATGCAAGGTGTGGTATATTTTACGGGAAGAAGCAGGCAAATGATCCTATCGGCGCGATCGCTGCGTCGGCTGACGCGGCCGTTTGACGGCCCGCTTTCATCCGAACCCCGCGTCCGTATTCGGCCCGTTTCTTTCTGCCGTTCTCGGGATCCGGCAGCGGAATATTGTTCAGCGTCCGGCAGGCAGCCGCCGGATGAAGTTAGGAGGATGGAACATGAACAGGCTCAATCGCTACGGCAAGGCTCTCTTATTCCTGGTTCTTGCGGCGACGCTCGTATGCGCCTGCACCGCCGTGCTGGCGGACGAGCATATCGGCGCCCACGTATGGGATGAAGGCACCAAGATCCTGGACGCCAACTGCGATCATCCCGCTCGGTATAAGTACACCTGCACGATCTGCGGCGCCACCAAGGAAGAAAACGTCGGCGAATCGGATATGACCAAGCACGATTGGGGCGAGTGGATCATCGACAAGGCGCCCACCTGCACCGAAGCGGGCGAACGCCACCGGGAATGCAAAAATAATCCGCATCATACCGCGACGGATTATCCCAAAGCCCTGGGCCATGAATTTGAATGGATCACCGTGACGGAAGCCACCTGCACCGCCACCGGCTTCAAAAAGCAGGTCTGCAAGCGCTGCAACCTGGAAAACGCCTCCGAGGTCATTCCCATGGTCGCCCATAAGCCGGGCAACTGGGAAACCACCAAAGAGCCCACCTGCACCCAGGAAGGCGAGCAGGCCCGGAAGTGCACCGTGTGCGGCACCAAGGTGGAAACCAAGCCCCTGCCCGCCCTGGGCCACGACTGGGGCAACTGGAGCACCGTGAAGGAGCCCACCTGCGCCGCCAAGGGCAGCCAGGAGCGCGTCTGCAAGCGCGATTCCAGCCATAAGGAAACCAAGGACATCGATCCCCTGGGCCACGATTGGGGCGAATGGGCCGTCACCAAGCAGCCCACCTGCACCGAAAAGGGCGTCCAGACCCGCACCTGCAAGCGCGATTCCAGCCACAAGGAAACCAAGGATATCCCCGCCACCGGCCACGATTGGGATGCCGGCAAGGTGACCAAGCAGCCCACCTGGACCACGCCGGGCGAAATGGTTTACACCTGCAAGAACAATCCCGCCCACACCAAAACCGTGAAGCTGGACAGCATCACCAAGCCGAACAACACCGTCTGCGCCTTCGGCCCCCGGCTGCGGGACAGCAGCACCATCCTCTATCCCAACGTAACGGATCTGTGGTATATGTACACGCCCTTCAGCGTCCAGGCCATCAAGGACGCCCCGGGCAGCAAGGTGGAATACGAGCTGGTGGCCTCCAACACGGACATCGTGGGCAAGGTGACGCTGAGCATCGTGGACGACGAGCTGACCGTGGATTACACCCTGGCCAGCAACACCATCAAGATCACCTATGAATTCTTCACCATCCTGAACCAGATCACCGATCTGAACAAGTATGAGCCCGAGGATCTGCGCTCCCTGGCCCTGCAGCGCCGCGAGCCCATGAACATCCAGGAATACTTCGGCGACGACGACCAGCTGGTGCTCTACTTCTGCAGCCGCTGCGATTATTCCTACAGCCCCGCGTTCCGGGATCTGGCGTACAACTCCGTCCCGCATCAGCAGCTGCTCCAGCAGATGCTCTCGCTGATCGACTGATCCGCGCGGCAAAACCGCATGCCCCGCCCACCGGGCGGGGCTTTTCTATGTGCCGGGGCCGCTTGTGCTTTTCCGGGATATGGGATATAATAAGTACGTTCCGGTGCTGCCGGAAAAAAGGAGGGTTGAAACCATGGCCAACGACGAAGAACTGGACATCATCGAGCTGGAAGGCGACGACGGCGAACAGATCCGCCTGTGCGTGGAGCGCTATTTCTTCTACAACGGGGATGAATACGTGCTGCTCAGCGACAAGTGCGATCTGCCCGAGGGCGAAGAGCCGTCCCACTACGTGATGAAGGTGCAGCCCCTGGAAGGCGAGGGCGAAAAGGACATGGAAGAATTCGTTCCCGTGGATGAGGACCTGATGGAGCAGCTGGTGCAGGTGGCGGAGAGCGTATTCGACGACGACGCGGACGGCGAAGACTGATCCCGGGGATCCCCATGAACGAAATCATCGCGCAGAAGCTGAAGCTGCTGCCCGATTCTCCCGGATGCTACCAGATGAAGGAGAACGGGAAGATCATCTACGTGGGCAAGGCGGTGAACCTGAAAAACCGCGTGCGCAGCTATTTTCATGGCCGCGACCACACCCCCAAGGTGGCGGCCATGGTTTCGCATGTGGATGATTTCGATATCCTTCTGTGCCGCACCAATCTGGAAGCGCTGATCCTGGAGTGCAACCTGATCAAGCTGCACCGGCCTTACTACAACATCCTGCTCAAGGACGACAAGCACTATCCCTACATCCGCCTGGACCTGCGGGAGCCGTTCCCCCGGGTGGCCCTGGCCCGGAGGCAGGAGGCGGACGGCGGGCGGTATTTCGGCCCCTACATCGGGGCCACGGCGGTGAGGGAGGTGCTGGAGGCGCTCAAAAAGCTCTTCCCCCTGCGCACCTGCAGCCACCGCCTGCCGGAGCACGGGCCCAAGCGCCCCTGCATGAACTATGAGATCGGCCGGTGCCTGGGGCCCTGCTGCGGCAAGTGCACGGAGGAGGAGTACCGCGCCGTGGTGCAGCGGGTGCTCCGTTTCCTGGAGGGCCGGTATCAGGACGTGACCGCGGGGATCGAAAAGGACATGCGGGCCGCCGCCGCGGCGCTGCAGTTTGAAAAGGCCGCCCGGCTGCGGGATCAGCTGCGGGACATCCAGGGCCTTATGCAGCGCCAGCAGGCCATCCAGACCAGCGGCGCAGAGCAGGACGTGTTCGCCATCGCCCAGGACGGCCTGGACGCCATGGCTCAGGTGATGTACGTCCGGGGCGGCAAAATGGTGGGGGGCGACGCCTTCCCCCTGCCCCGGGAAGGAAAAGAGGACCCGGGCGAAGTGCTGTTCGATTTCATCGTGCAGTTCTACGATAACGACCGCCGCCCGGCCCGGGAGGTGCTCTGTCCCGGGCTGCCGGAGGAAATCGGCGCCGATCTCACGGAATGGCTGCGCAGGGTCCGGGGCGGCGCGGTGACCCTCACCGTGCCCCAGCGGGGGGACAAGCGGGCGCTGACCCTGCTGGCGGAAAAAAACGCCCGGGAGGCCCTGGAAAAGCGCAACGCGAAAATGCAGGTGCACTACGAGCGCACCGTGGGGGCCGTGGAGGAGCTGGCCCGGTGCATCGGGCTGGACACCGTGCCCCGGCGCATCGAGGGCTACGATATATCCAACACCCAGGGGCAGCAGAACGTGGCCTCCATGGTGGTGTTCCTGGACGGCGAGCCCGCGCCCAAGGAGTACCGGCGTTACCGGATCAAGAGCTTTGAAGGCGCCAACGATTTCGCCGCCATGAACGAGGTGCTCTCCCGCCGGTTCCGCCGCTGCTTTGCGCAGGAGGAAAAGGACCGCTGGCCGCTTCCCGATCTGGTGCTCATCGACGGCGGGCCGGAGCAGCTTTCCTTCGCCCGGGACGCCATGCTGAAGGCGGGCGCGGACGTGCCCATGTTCGGCCTAGCCAAGCGGCTGGAGGAGATCTTCCTCCCCGGCCGGGAGGACAGCATCCTCATCGACCATCATTCCCCCGCCCTGCACCTGATCCAGCGCATCCGCGACGAAGCCCACCGCTTCGCCATCACCTATCACCGGGGGCTGCGGGGCAAGGCGTCCGTCCACAGCGCCCTGGAGGATATTCCCGGGGTGGGCCCGAATCGGCGGCGGGCGCTGCTGCAGTACTTCAAATCCGTGAAGGCCATCAAAGAAGCGGATTTGGAAGCGCTACGGAAGGCGCCCGGCATGAACGCCCCGGCTGCGGAGGCCGTGTACGCCTGGGCGCATCCGGACGAGGGAGAGAATCAGGAGGGTCAAGGGCGTGGAACGGTATGAATTGACCGAAACGGACCATCTGCTCATCTCCAAGGGGCTGGAAGTGCTTGCCGCAAATTTTGATGACGGCGTATACAACCACACCGTGGGCTGTGCCCTGCTGTGTAAAAGCGGCCATATCTATCAGGGCGTCAACTGCGACGGCATCCACGGCGCCTGCGCCGAGTACGTTACCATGGGCATGGCCATTTCCGCCGGGGAACGGGAATTTGACACCATCGTGGCCGTGCACGAAAAACACGTGAACCGCGTGATCCCGCCCTGCGGGAACTGCCGTCAGATGCTGTTTGAGTATTGCCCGGACATCCAGGTGATCGTCAATGATGAACAGGGCAGGCTGATCAAGGTGAGGGCCAGGGATTTACTGCCATTTGCCTGGCAGACCGTGATCTGCTGATCGGGGACAAAACCTTCCGGCGCCGCTGGAATCATTCAAGTCCGTAAAAGCCATCAGGAAAACGAAATTGAAACAGGAACCGGGAGGGCGAGCATGCGACTGATACGGATTGACGATTCCCAAGCCGCCGACGCGGCGGTGCTGCTGGCGGATTTCCGGGTGACGCTGCGGGGATATAAGGGCATTGCGTCCGAACCGGACGTGCCGGACGCCCTGGAGGAAATACAGGAATACCTGCACAAGGGCTGGCCCGTTTTCGCCGTGGAGGACGACGGCGCGCTGGCGGGGTACATGGTGCTGCGCATCGAGGAAGGCGTGCTGTGGGTGGAGCACCTCTTTGTCCGCCCCGAGTGCCGGCGGCGGGGCGCGGCGTCGATGCTGTTTGAAAAAGCGCAGGAGATCGCCCGTTCCATGGGAGAGGACACGGTTTACAATTTCGTTCATCCCAATAACGACGGCATGATCGCCTTCCTGCGCGCCAAGGGCTACACGGTGCTGAACCTGATCGAGATCCGGAAGCCTTACAAAGACGAAACCCCGAAAACGTCCATCCGGGTGGGAAATCATACATTCGATTATTAACCCCATCAGGCGCCCCAGGCCTACTTTCCAGGAAGCGATACCCCCTCAGGCGCTCCGCGCCAGCTCCCCCAGAGGGAGAGCTGTTTCACGGCAGCACTGAAAGCTGGCTTTCAGGAAAGAAATCCTTCCCCTCGCTTGCTTTACTGCTTCTCCCCCAAAGGACCCCCTCAAGCGCTCCGCGCCAGCTCCCCCAGGGGGAGAGCCGTTTCTCGGCAGCACTCAAAGCTGGCTTTCAGGAAAGAAATCCTTCCCCTCGCTTGCTTTACTGCTTCTCCCCCAAAGGACCCCCCTCAGGCGCTCCGCGCCAGCTCCCCCAGGGGGAGAGCTGTCTCCTTGTATCGCTGTGTATTATCTCCCCAAAAGGAGCGCCGCTTCACTCAATCCTCTCCCGCGCTTTGCGCCGATCATCCAACAGAAAACCTCCCCCTGTGGGGGAGGTGCCCGAAGGGCGGAGAGGGCGATCTTTCCACCCGGAACGAAGGGAGCATTTTCCGTGCCGATCCCCAAAAATAACGCCCTTCTTCCCCTTGCACGTACCCTGCGGAAAAACATGACCCCGCAGGAGAAAAAGCTGTAGTATCTGTTTCTCCGTAACTACCCGGTCAAAATCTACCGGCAGCGTATCATCGGTTCCTGCATCGTGGATTTTTACTGCGCCTCCGCCAAACTGGTGATCGAAATCGACGGATCGCAGCATTACACGAACGAAGGCTATTCCCGGGATTGGAAAAGATCCGATTATCTGGAAAGCTGCGGTTTACAGGTAATGCGTTTTACCAACCGGGAAGTGGACCGCCATCTGGAATCCGTCTGCGCTGAAATAGGCAGAACCATCCGATCAAAAACCGACCCGGACGCAAGCCCCGGCTTTGCTTCCGGCACAGACAATTAAAGGAGGAACCATTTTGAGCACATCCCGTTTCGCATTATTCGTGGATTTGGAAAACTGCGGGGCCAAGGCCCCCACCCTCAACAGCATCCTGGACAAGGTGAAGATCCGGGGCGACATCCTGCTGGGCAAGGTATACGGCTATACCGACCGGTTCAGCGACCTGAAAGAGGTGCTCCTGTCGAACACCTTCACCGTGGTGCCCTCCATCCGCTACGGCTACGCCCAGAAAAACAACGCCGACATCATGCTGGTGCTGGACGCCCTGGAGGTGGCTTATACGAACCCCCTGATCGACTCCTTCTGCATCGTCAGCGGCGACAGCGATTATACGCCGCTGGTGGGGCGCCTCAAGAGCATGGGCAAATTCGTCCTGGGCATCAGCCGCAGCGAGGTGGCCAGCAGCATTTTCATCAACGCCTGCAACGAATTCCAGTTCCTGGAGACCGTCAGCTCCTCCGTCAGCCGCAACGGCAAGCGCGTCAGCCGCAAGCCCGCCAAGGACGAACCGTTGGACGCCGCGGGCCTCAACAAGCTGCTGGAAGGCATCCTCAGCGAGCAGACCGACGAGGACGATATGTATGCCAGCGAGCTCAAGGGCGTGCTGCTGCGCCTGCGGCCCGATTTCAACGAAAAAGCCTTCGGCTGCGCGTCCTTCGGCAAGCTGCTGAACAAGCTGGCCGCCCAGTTCGGCACCATCCGGGTGAAGAACGACAATTACAACATGCTGGTATCCCTGAACGCCGACGCCCCGGACGACGCCGCCGGCAAGCGGCAGCTCACCCCGGACACCTGGCGCGCCGCCTTCACCGAACAGCTGCAGCATTACAAGGACGACGGCTTCGAGCGGGTGAACCCCTCCATCCTCAAGGCCGACATCCAGGCCGCCTACCCCGATTATTCCGAACGCGCCATCGGCTTCAAGCGCTTCTCCGACGTGCTGCGCCAGATGGAAAAAGAAAAGCTGCTGGCCCTGGAAACGGACGAGCAGAAAAATATCCTGGTGAAAATGCTGTAATCTCCGCCCGTTTCTTTCGGACCGGGAGGGGCGGCAGGATCGCATTCAAACAAATACAGAAGCCCCGGGGAAAACGTCGACGCTTTCCCCGGGGCATTTCTTCATTTTTTCCCGTCACGCCCGGAGCATTTCCATTTCAATGCATTTCCATCTTTCGCCCATGACGGCATATCCGGTGGGCGGCAGATCCGGGATTTCCCGGAAGCCCGCGGCGCGGTAGCAGCGGTAAGCCGCCGGGTTGTTTTCAAACACGCCCAGGGTGAGCCGCCGCGCGCCCAGCGCATCGAAGGCGTACCCCGCCGCCAGCCGCAGCATCTCCCTGCCCAGGCCCTGCCCCCGGCGGGCGCTGTCCACGATGACGAAGCCCAGGCGCGCCACGGTCCTTTCCGCATCCGTGAACCGCAGGATCAGATGGCCCGCGATGCTTTCCTCCTCCATCGCGGTCAGGGGATAAAACTGCCCCGCCGGGCAGTCGCCGTTGCGGAGCAGGTATTTTTCGTTCATGTCCGCCGCAGTAATGGGAAAGGCCGGATACCGGTCCGCGCTCCACTGGCGCAGCGCCTTTTCGTCCGGGATCCAGGATACGATGGTCTCCGCGTCTCCGGGGGCGTAAGGCCGCAGGATCACCGGTCGTCCCCCAGGAAGAACACCGCCAGGGTGCCCGGCCCGGAATGGGCGCCGATGATGGCCCCGATGGGGGCGATCATCACGTTTCCCGGCTCGAAGCCCAGGGCGCGGATGGCTTCCAGGGTATATTCCGCGTCTGCCCGGCAGTCGCCATGGCCGATGAACAGGGTCTGCCCCGCTTTGGGATTGGCCCGTTCCGCCACCTTTTCCGCCAGGCGCTTCAGGGATTTTTTCCGCCCCTGCACCTTCTCCATGGGGATCAGCTTGCCTTCGTAATCCACGTGCAGCACGGGCTTGATATTCAGCATGCTGCCCATGAACGCCGCCGTGGCGCTGACCCGGCCGCCCCGCCGCAGCGTATCCAGATCCGCCACGGTGAACCAATGGTTGAACCGCTGGCGGTTATCCACCAGCCAGCGGGCGGTTTCGTCGATGCTCATGCCCGCGGCCCGCTTTTGGATGGCGTAATGCACGAACAGGCCCTGGCCCACGGAGGCGCACAGGGAATCCACCACCACGATCTTGGCCCCGGGGAACTCCTCCGAAGTCATGCCCTGGGCCAGCAGCGCCGCCTGATACGTGCCGGACAGGCCGGAGGAAAACACGATGCACAATATCTCCTCGCCCTGCCCCGCCAGCTTGCGGAACATCTCCTGATATTCCACGGCGCTGACCTGGGAGGTGGTGGCCATCTTCCCGCCGCGTACCGCCTCATAGAAGGGATGCCAGGTGGCCTCGTCCCCGGGAACGCAGGGATGATCCTCCCCGTCCATGCGGTAGGTCATGGGCATCACGGCCAGCTTTTCCACTTTTTCCACATATTCCTTGGGCAAATCGCACGCCGCGTCCGTTACGATCCAGAACGACATCTTTCGTATCCCCCTCCTGTTTATTCCGGATACCTGAGCTGCGGCGTTTCCAGCGCCGCCAGGTACCGCCGGGCGTAATATTTCGCCATATCCGGGTTCTGATCCTGATAATTCCCGCATTCCTCCGGGCTGGCCCCGGGAACGGGGCCGGAAAAATCCAGGATGAAGCGCAGCATATCCCGCACCAGGGGCAGCGCGTCCTCCGCCTCCAGGCGGCCGAACATCACCAGATAAAACCCCGTGCGGCAGCCCATGGGGCCAAAATAAATGATCCTGTCCTTCTCCGGGCCGCTGCGCAGGTACGTGGCCCCCAGGTGCTCCAGGGTGTGCACCGCCGGGGTGTCCATCACCGGCTCCAGGTTGGGCCGGGTAAAGCGCAGATCGAAGGTGGTGACGGGGCGCTCCTCCCCGCCGTCCCGGCGGCTCACGTACAGCCCCGGCAGCAGCCGGGTATGGTCCACCCGGAACGATGCGATCTTTTCCATGCTTCCCTCCGTATCAACAGGGTATGTTCATTATACCGCAAAGCGCGCTTTTTGTCATCCCCGTCACATCTGCTCCATCTCGCAGTAGGCGCACACGTACTTGGTGGGGATGCGGGTCAGCTGCCCGTGGCGCATCACCTGATGCACCGGATAGAACAGCGGCTCCAGCCCCTGCTCGGTGGAGGAAATGCAGCGCGGGTTCCGGCATTTTTTCCCCGTGGTGATGAGCACCCTCCCGGGCCTGGGGGGAAGAGCGGTTTCTCCCATGAGCTTGAGGATCAGCGCCTTGCGCATGATCTTGCCGTACATCACCTGCTTGAAATAGCAGGCCCGGGGATCTGCGTCCACCTTCCCGTCGATCTCGTTCACCCGGGGCAGGGGGTGCATCACGATCATATCCTGCTTCGCCAGGCGCATTTTTTCTTCGTCCAGAATGTAGCTGTCCTTGAGCCGCAGGTATTCCTCTGCGCTGAAAAAGCGCTCCTGCTGGATACGGGTCATGTACAGCGCGTCCAGGCCGCCGATCTCCTCCTCCAGGGATTCCGCTTCCTTGTAAGGGATGCCCGCTTCCGCCAGTTCCGCCACGATGTTTCCCGGCACCCGCAGCTCCCGGGGAGAAATGAGGATGAATTCGTTGCCCGGATACCGGCTCAGCGCCCCGATCAGGGAATGCACCGTGCGGCCGAATTTGAGATCCCCGCACAGGCCGATCTTCAGATGGTCCAGCCGGCCTTTCTCGCGCCTGAGGGTCATCAGATCCGCCAGGGTCTGGGTGGGGTGATGGTGGCCGCCGTCCCCGGCGTTGATCACCGGCACCGTGGAGGACTGCACCGCCGCCCAGGGCGCGCCCTCCAGGGGATGGCGCATGGCGATGATGTCGGCGTAGCAGCCCACGGTGCGCACGGTATCCCGGACGGATTCGCCCTTGGCGGCGGAGGAATTGTTCGCCCCCGCAAAGCCGATCACGTGGCCGCCCAGCTCGTACATGGCGGCTTCGAAGGACAGCCGCGTACGGGTGGAAGGCTCGAAAAACAGCGTGGCCAGCTTCTTCCCTTCCATGGCCTTTTCATATTTTTCCGGGTGGGCCTCAATGTCCGCCGCCGTATCCAGCAGCGCGTCCAATTCCTCCACCGTCAGATCCGTGATGCTCAGCAAATGGCGCATGCCGGGCTCCTTTCTGTTCTTACGTGTCGATCCTGACCAGCTCGGTCAGGGCGATGTTCCGGTAATTGATATCCTCCCGCAGGGAAAAGCCCTGGGCCTCCCAGAAGGCGTTGCCCGCCTCGTTTCGCTTGAATACCAGCAGGGCGGTTTTGCTGATCCCCTGCGCTTTGAAGGCGCTGAGACAGGTCTGCGCCAGGCGCGTCCCGATGCCCTGCCGCCGGCAGTCCTCCCGGACGCACATATGGTACACATACCCCCGGCGCCCGTCCTGCGCGGCCAGGATCACGCCGGCGATCTTCCCTTCTTCCTCCGCCACGAAGGAAAGGCCGGGGTTCCGGCGCAGGAGCCTGTCAATGCCTTCCCGGGAATCGTCCCGGTCGTTGAAGCCCATGTTCTTGCTTTGCATCCACATTTCCCAGACCTGCTCGTAATCCCCGATCTGCATTTCCCGGATCGTAACGCCCATGCTTTCAATCCCCTTCGGCGAGCAGCCGATCGATTTCCCGGCCCAGCGCCCGCTTCATTTCCTCCCGCTCCGCTTCCCCGGGGCGGGCCGAATCATCATACATTTTTTCCATGGGATACCACCACACCGGGCCCTTGCCGCGGTTCCCATACGTTTCGATATCTCCCGCCACCCGGGGGAACAGATGCCAGTGCAGATGGCTGTCCCCCATGCCCAGCAATTCATAATTCATTTTCTCCGCGTGGAACGCCCGGGAAACGGCCTGGGCCACCAGGCACATTTCCTCCATGAACTTCGCCCGGCGGGCGGGGGCCAGATGAAACAGCTCGCTTGCGTCCCCGTGCTCCTTGTACAGAAACAGGGTGTAGCCCCGGAAATGCTGGTGGTCCCCGATCACCGCGTAGCCCGTTTCCATCTCGCGGACGAACCAGGGGTTCTCCCCGCGCCGGATCATTCCGATGCGGTCACAGATCAGGCACACAGGCGATCTCTCCTTTTTCCATGGCTTCCCGGATCAGCAGCAGCGTTTGGTATTCCCTTTGATTATACGTGCGTTCGCCTTCCCTGTCCAGCATCGCTTCGTTTTTCCTTAAGGCCTCCCCGATGGGATACAGCACGCAGCAAAAGCCCGCCTGCCGTTCATTGGGGGAATAGCGGCATTCGGCCTGTTCCTCCCCGACGGCGCAGGTATACAGCCGGCTGATCTGGTGCCATACGGCGTTCTCCCGGATGGACAGGCGTTTTTCCTCGATTTCCCCAAAGGGGCGGACGGTGGCGGGGATCACGGTGTATCCCGTTTCCTCCTTCACTTCCCGGATCAGGGCCTGCACCTCGTTTTCCCCCGGCTCAACGCCGCCGCCGGGGAGCTTGACCTCGCCGTACTGATTCTCCGTCAGCAGCAGCCGCCCCCCGATCAGGATGATCCCCCGGGCGGCGACGCGGCGGATTTCCGGCAGCCCTTCCCCGTAATCCCGGGCGTCCAGCGTCAGCAGCTTCCGCATCGCCGATCACTTCCCCATCCAGCTTTCGTCGGCCGGGTTGTCCCGGAACTGCAGCAGCCTTGCGCAGTCCTCTTTTTTGATATAGCCTTCCTCCGCCGCCACTTCCACCAGCGCGTCCAGGCAGCAGAGGCTGATGTTCTCTACGTTAGCCGCGGCCAGGCGGTCGAGGCCCTTTTTCATGCCGTAGGTGAAAATGCTGGCGATGCCCAGCACCTCCGCCCCCGCCTGGCGCAGGGCGTCCACTACCTCGATCACGCTGCCGCCGGTGGAGATCAGATCCTCCACCACCACCGTCTTCTGGCCTTTTTCGATCCTGCCTTCGATCTGGTTGCCCCGGCCGTGATCCTTGGCGCCGGAGCGCACGTAGCCCATGGGGAGATTCATCAGGTGGCCGGTGATAGCGGCGTGAGCGATGCCGGCGGTGGAGGTGCCCATGAGCACCTCGGCGTCGGGATAGTACGTTTCGATCAGGGCCTTGAGCCCCTCCTCCACGTGGGTGCGCACGGCAGGGGCCGTCAGGGTCAGGCGGTTGTCGCAGTAAATGGGCGATTTGATGCCGCTGGCCCAGGTGAAGGGCTCCTCCGGCCGCAGGAACACGGCGCGGATGGACAACAGATCGTGGGCGATGGTCCGGGCGACGGTATTCATGGGGAAAACTCCTTTCTTTATTGCGGGGGAACCGCTCTTTGGAGGCCAAAGAGCAGTTCCCCCGCACCCCTTCCGAGAAAGCCGATTGGGGGGATGTTTTGTGATAAGATGATGGCTGGTTATTCCAGTTTTTTTAAGCCGTCAAACAGATCGTTGAATGATTTCATGGTTTTGCATCGGCCAAAAGAAAGCTCCCTGTTTTCGCCGTATTCCAGCAGGAAGCACTTGGCCAGCTCCTCCACGGTCTGCTCCAAAGTGGTGAAAAACTGGGTCATGGCGAAATCCCGGGCGGGAGAATCCTCCGGGAACGCGGCGTCGATCAGCGTTTCCGCGGTCTGGTCCAGGGGGTACATTTTCAGGTGCATCAGCTCGTGAACGATCACTTCCTCGATGTTTTCCTGCTTCGGGTTCACGGCGTTGAGCAGCACCACGGCCTTTCGGTCGTCGCAGTCGATTTTGATGTCCCCGGTTTTCCGGAATTCCCTGTCCTCCACCAGCTCCAGGCACGCATCCCAGGCAGGATAAATCCGCAGTTTTCTGATCCACTTTTCAAACAGCGTCTGCATTTCTTCTTTACTCATGCTGCATTTTCCTTAAATCTGTTTATCAAGCGGTTTTCTTGGAAGGGGGTCCGGGGGAAACCATTCTTTGACCTTCAAAAAATGGTTTCCCCCAGGCTCATTCCCCTTCAAACTCCCGCACGCACCGGCGGTAGGCGGCCACGGGATCGTCGGCCCGGGTGATGGGGCGGCCCACCACGATAAAATCGCTGCCGTTCCGCCGCGCCTTTTCGGGGGTCATCACCCGGCGCTGGTCGTCGGCGGCGCTGTCGGCAAAGCGGATGCCGGGGGTGACGGTAAGAAAATCATTGCCGCAGGCCTGTTTCACCAGGGCCGCTTCCAGGGGCGAGCACACCACCCCGTCCAGCCCGGCGTCCCGGGCGTTTTTCGCATAGTGCGCCACGGTTTCAGGCATGGACGCGGAAATGAGCAGCTCCCCGCGCATCCTTTCCTCGCTGGTGGAGGTGAGCTGGGTGACGGCCAGGAGCAGCGGCCGCGTGCCGTCCTCCCGGGTGAGGCCCTCGACGGCGGCGCGCATCATATCGGCGGTGCCCGCGGCGTGGACGTTCACCATGTCCACCTCCAGGCGGGACAGCACCCGCATGGCGGATTTTACGGTGTTGGGGATGTCGTGCAGCTTCAAATCCAGAAAAATCCGATGCCCCCGGGCCTTCACCTGCCGCACGATCTCCGGCCCCTCGGCGTAAAACAGCTCCATGCCGATCTTGACGAAGGGCTTCTCCTCTTTGAACCGATCCAGGAAAGCGTATACCTCCTGCGCGGAGGGAAAATCCAGGGCGATAATGACGCCGTGCTTCATGCGTGGGCACCTCCTATGATTTCCTGCAGGGATCCGATCCCCAGTTTCTCCATTTCCAAGGGCAGCTGCTCAATGATTTCCTTACAGACGAAAGGATTCACCAGATTCGCCGCCCCCACCTGCACGGCGGACGCGCCGCAGAGCATCATTTCGATCACGTCCCGGGCGCAGCTCACGCCGCCCATGCCCATCAGCGGGATCTTCACCGCTTCGTACACCTGATACACCATCCGCAGCGCCACCGGCAGCACCGCCGGGCCGCTGAGCCCGCCGGTCACGTTGGCCAGGACGGGCTTTCTGCTTTTCAGGTCCACCCGCAGGCCCAGCAGCGTGTTGATGAGGGAAAGCCCGTCCGCCCCCGCGTCCTCGCAGGCCTTCGCGATGGATACGATGTCGGTCACGTTGGGCGAGAGCTTGATGAACACCGGCTTTTTCGTGACGCGCTTCACCGCTTTTGTCACCGCCGCGGCGGATTCCGGGCAGGTGCCGAAGGCAAGCCCGCCGCCGTGGACGTTGGGGCAGGAAATATTAACCTCCAGGATGCCCACCTGCGCCTGCCCGTCCAGCATTTCGCAGGTCTTTTCATATTCCTCAACGGAAAACCCGCTGACGTTGGCGATTACGGGCTTTTGAAAATACGCCTTCATTTCCGGCAGCTCATGGGCGATCACGTGCTCCGCGCCGGGGTTCTGCAGCCCTACGGCGTTGAGCATCCCCATGGGCGTTTCGGCGATCCGGGGCGTGGGGTTGCCGAAGCGGGGATGCAGCGTGGTGCCCTTGAAGGAAAAGGAGCCCAGGATGTTGATGTCATAATATTCCGCAAATTCCTTGCCGTACCCAAAGCACCCGCTGGCGGGGATGACGGGGTTGGAAAGCCGCAGCCCGCACAGATCAACGGACAGATCTACCATGGCAGTTCCTCCTTCCGGAACACGGGCCCGTCCTTACACACCCGGCGGGGGCCGTGATTCGTCTGAATGGTGCAGCCCATGCAGGCCCCGAAGCCGCAGGCCATCCGCTCCTCCAGGGAAAACTGGCCGGGCGCGGGGCATTTGGCGTACACCGCCCGCAGCATGGGCAGCGGCCCGCAGGCGAACACGGAATCGTAATTATCCGGCAGCGCGTCGGTCACGAAGCCCCTGATGCCCGCGCTCCCGTCAACGGTGGTCAGCGTCACGGGCACGCCCAATTCCTCAAACTCGTCCTTCAGGAAGATTTCTTCCTTCCTGTTGAAGCCCAGGATCACCGACGGCTGCTTCCCGGCGGCCAGGAGCGCCTTGGTCAGCGCATACAGGGGCGGGATGCCCACGCCGCCGCCGATCACCAGGGGACGGGCGCCGCAGTCCGCCACGTCGTAGCCGTTGCCCAGGCCGTTGAGGATATCCAGCACGGCTCCCGTTTCCAGGCGGGAGAGGGCGTCCGTGCCCTGGCCCACGGCCTTGTAGATCAGCGTCATGCCGTTTTCGTCCCAGTCGCACAGGGAAATGGGCCGGCGCAGGTAAAAGCCGGGGATCTGCACCTGGCAGAACTGCCCCGGGGCCTTCACCATGGACGTGTCCCCCGCCAGGTCCAGCAGGAACACGCCGGGCGCGATCTGCGCGTTTTCTACGATCTGATACTGCATAGCAGACTCCTTTATGAAAATCGTGAACCAATCCATCAACCGGATTTAGACTCTTTGCTGTTACAATAATTTTCGCATGACAGCCTGCCCGTTTTCCCTGGCGACTTCCATAAAGCCCGCTTTCTGATAAAGGGATAAAGGGCCTTGATAGTCAAAATCATTCCGCTGGTCGGAAAGCTTCGGGTATCCTTCAACGGCGGCATATCCCTTTGATTTGGCGTCCGCACAAACTCTGTCAATGAATGCTGACGCGATGCCCATTCCCCGGTATTCAGGCGCGATTTCAAAACATACGATGGATATCGTTTTCCCGCAGCCGATCTCCCTCGCAAACGCAGGAACAAACCCGGCATAACTCTCTCGATCCGCCGCATTGCACCATCCGACAGATTGATCTCCGTCATACGCCAGGTATCCGTGAATCCGGTTCCTGCCAAGCATTTCTGCCGCATACCTGCGCAGCGTTTCCTTCACGCCAAACGATGCAAATTCACTGACCATCTTTTCTATCTGTTCTTTTCCCTGATTGGGGGAAGTGCAATAGCACGGGCCGTTTGGATTGTCATCCGTAAACGCGCGATGATCGAAAAAGTCCAGATAATCAGCGTTCAGTTCAGCGGTCAGCGGCCGGATCACGATTGTTTTCATCAGGCATCCTCCTTCGACAGGACCGACACAAGATAATCCGCGTTTTCCTCAACCGGCAGTGTCCCGTCAATCCGGGTCACAGGGCGATCAAGCGTTTTAAGCCAGTCCGTGACATAAGTTTCAGGTCTGCTGTCTGTCAGTGAAAACCACTTGCTCTCTTTCTCATACAGGTCGCCGCCCGGAAGAATCCTGTTTCCGAATTTCTGGAAAGAACGGTCCCGGACGCGCCGGCTTCGGATCTGCTTCGGAACCTCAATCAGGACGATATGGTCCAGTGATGCGATCAGCTTGTCGCCGTAATTCCCCCTCACAGCCGCAAAGATAAACCTGTGATTTGCGCTGATTTTTTCTTCCAGAAGCCGGATCACTTCTTCTTCGCTTCTCGAACCGGAAAACGGATACAAAGGATCTGTCTTCGGGAAAAAGAGGTCTTCATTGTCTATGAATTCATATCCCATCCGGTCAGCCAGCGTTTTCCCCAGGGTACTTTTCCCACTTCCGTTGAGCCCGCATATCAGAATTCCCATATCAAATCCTCTCGGTTCAGAAAACGAAAAGCTCCTCCGTATAAGACAAATCCCGATTTGCCGTTCAAGCCTCGTTCAAACCGGTCTCTTTGGTTCTTTCTCTGACCCAGAGAAAGAACACGTCCCCCTTCCCCCATCCCTACTCCGCGTCGATGGTGGAGATGCCCAGGGTGATCTCCTCCAATACGTCCAGCAGCACCCGGACGGTATCCAGGGCGGTGAACATGGTGACGTTGTTTTCCGCGGCGCACTGGCGGATCAGCGCGCCGTCGCTTTCGTGGGTGAAGGAGCCCGGGTCCCGGGTGGAGATCACGTAGTTCACATGCCCCCGGCGCAGGGATTCCAGGATTTCCTCGCTGCCCTGGCTGATCTTCTTTTTGACGCGGGTGCGGATGCCGTGGCTCTTTAAGAACGCCGCGGTGCCGCTGGTGGCCTCGATGTTGAAGCCCAGGTTGTAGAACCGGCGGATCAGGGGCAGGGCTTCGTCCTTGTCCCGGTCGGCGATGGTGACGAAGATGGTGCCGTAGTTGTTCACGTTCATGCCCGAGGACTGCATGGCCTTGTACAGCGCGCGGGTGAGGGATTTATCGTAGCCGATGGCCTCGCCGGTGGATTTCATTTCCGGGGTCAGGTAAGCGTCCATGCCCCGGAGCTTGGAGAAGGAGAAGGCCGGGGCCTTCACGTACCAGCGCTTCTTTTCCTCGGGGTAGAGCACGGTGATGCCCTGGTCTTTCAGGGAAACGCCCAGCATCACCTTGGTGGCGATGTCCGCCAGGGGCCAGCCGGTGGCCTTGGAAAGGAAGGGCACCGTGCGGGAGGACCGGGGGTTCACCTCGATCACGTACACGTTTTCATTTTTGTCCACAATGAACTGGATATTGAACAGGCCCACGATGCCGATGCCCAGGCCCAGCCGCCGGGTGTAATCCAGCATGGTGTCCTTGGCCTGCCGGGAAACGGAGAAGGTGGGATACACGGAAATGGAATCGCCGGAGTGCACGCCGGTGCGCTCCACGTGCTCCATGACGCCGGGAACGAACACGCTTTCCCCGTCGCACACCGCGTCCACCTCCAGCTCCTTGCCGGTGATGTACTTATCCACCAGCACGGGCTGATCGTTGCTGATGTTCACGGCGGACTGCAGGTAATGCCTTAGGCCCTTTTCGTCCGCTACGATCATCATGGCCCGGCCGCCCAGCACGAAAGAGGGCCGCACCAGCACGGGATAGCCGATTTTTTCCGCCACCTTCACGCCGCTTTCCACGTCGGTGACGGCCTGGCCCTGGGGCTGGGGAATGCCCAGGGTTTCCATGATCTTTTCAAAGGAATCCCGGTTTTCCGCCCGGTCGATGGCCTCCACGCCGGTGCCGATGATCTTTACGCCCCGCTCCGCCAGGGGCGCGGCCAGGTTGATGGCGGTCTGCCCGCCCAGGGACACCACCACGCCTTCGGGCTTTTCCAGATGGACGACGTTCATCACGTCCTCCACCGTCAGGGGCTCGAAATACAGCTTGTCGCTGGTGGTATAGTCGGTGGACACGGTTTCGGGGTTGTTGTTGATGACGATGGCCTCGTACCCGGCGGCCCGGATGGTCCAGATGGCGTGAACGGTGGAATAATCGAATTCCACGCCCTGGCCGATGCGGATGGGCCCGCTGCCCAGCACGATGATCTTCTTTTTATCGGACACCACGGATTCGTTTTCGTCCTCGTAGGTGGAGTAGAAATAGGGCACGTAGGATTCAAACTCGCTGGCGCAGGTGTCGATCATCTTGTACACCGGCACGATGCCCCACTGCCGGCGCAGGGCGTCGGTTTCCTCCTCGCCCATGCCCCACACGCTGCTGATATACCGGTCGGACAGGCCCATGCGCTTGGCCCGGTACAGGGTGTCCCGGTCCCGGGGATGCGCCTTCAGGATGCTTTCAAACTCCACGATGTTGCGGATCTTGTCCAGGAACAGCATGTCGATCTGGGTGGCGTTGTAGATCAGCCCCAGGTCGACCCCGTTGCGGATCAGCTGGGCAATGGCGAAAATGCGCTGGTCGCTGCCGTCCCGGATGTAGGAGAGCAGTTCCTCGCTGGGGGTATCCCGGAATTTGGGCGAATCGATGTGCCAGGCCCCGGTCTCCAGGGAGCGCAGGGCTTTGAGCAGGCTTTCCTCGATGGTGCGGCCCACGCTCATCACTTCGCCGGTGGCCTTCATCTGGGTGGAGAGCTTGTTGCTGGCGCCGTCCAGCTTATCGAAGGGGAAGCGGGCGATCTTGGTCACCACATAGTCCAGGGAGGGCTCGAAGCAGGCGGGGGTGTTCGCCAGCCGGATCTCGTCCAGCCTCAGGCCCACCGCCACCTTGGCGCTGACCCGGGCGATGGGATAGCCCGTCGCTTTGCTGGCCAGGGCGGAGGAGCGGGACACCCGGGGGTTTACCTCGATCAGGTAATACCGGAAGGAATTGGGGTCCAGGGCGAACTGCACGTTGCAGCCGCCCTCGATGCCTAAGGCGCGGATGATCTTGAGGGCGCTGTCCCGCAGAAGCTGGTATTCCTTGTTGGTCAGGGTCTGGCTGGGGGCCACCACGATGCTGTCCCCGGTGTGGACGCCCACGGGGTCGATATTCTCCATGTTGCAGATGGCGATGGCGGTATCGTTCCGGTCCCGCATCACCTCGTATTCGATCTCCTTGTAGCCCTTGATGCTCTTTTCCACCAGCACCTGATGCACGGGGCTGAGCTTCAGGGCGTGGGCCGCCAGCTCCCGCATTTCCTCCTCGTTGTCCGCAAAGCCGCCGCCGGTGCCCCCCAGGGTGAAGGCCGGGCGCAGCACCACGGGATAGCCGATCTCCGCCGCGGCGGACAGGGCCTCCTCCAGGGAATTGGCGATCACCGAGGGCAGCACCGGCTCGCCCAGGCGCAGGCACAGCTCCTTGAATTTTTCCCGGTCCTCCGCCATTTCGATGGATTCAAAGGGCGTGCCCAGGATCTCCACCTGGCACTCTTCCAATACGCCCTTTTTCGCCAGCTGCATGGCCAGGTTGAGCCCCGTCTGGCCTCCCAGCCCGGGCAGGATGGCGTCCGGGCGCTCGTAGCGCAGCAGCTTGGCCACGTATTCCAGCGTCAGCGGCTCCATATACACCTTGTCGGCGATGACGGTGTCGGTCATGATGGTGGCGGGGTTGGAGTTGATGAGGATCACCTCGTACCCCTCTTCCCGGAGAGCCAGGCAGGCCTGGGTGCCGGCGTAATCGAATTCCGCGGCCTGGCCGATCACGATGGGCCCCGAGCCGATCACCAGGATGCGATGGATGTCTGTCCGCTTGGGCATTTGATTTATCCTCCCGACTGTGCAGTGTCAAGGTTGTGCAGGATGCTCCGGCGCGGCGGAAGAAGGGATCATATGCACCCTCTCCGCACGGCTTCCGCGATCAGCTTCGGCTGGATCTCCGGATACGTCCATTTTTCCACGGGCCTGTCCGTAATGAGGATCCTTTCGATTTCGCTGTGCAGCTCTTTTTCAAAGGCATGGATCTGCGCGGCATAGAGCATGCCGAAGGTTTCCCGGCCGTGAAAGTTGTCCGGCGCGGTGACCGAGTAAACGCACACGGGCCGGAGGTCATACTGAAGCGCGCCGGTTTCTTCGTACAGTTCCCGTTTGGCCGCGGCGAGGATCTCTTCGCCCGCTTCCCGGTGGCCGCCCGGGATTTCGTACGTATTCCTTTCCCGGTGCTTGCAGAACACCCACCGGCCGTCGGCTTTCGCGGCGATGACGGCGAATTGCAGCAGGCTGTCGTCCGCCTGATCGTAAAACCGAACTTCCGTCACTTTCTTCCCTCGCTTATTTCCCCGCCATGGCGGCCACGAATTGCCCGAACAGATACGCGCTGTCCTGGGGGCCGGGGGCGGATTCGGGGTGGTACTGCACGGAAAAGATCTGATCCGCTTCGTCCGCCACGCCCTCCACGGTGTCGTCCAGCAGGTTCACGTGGGTCATGTGCAGTTCCGTGCCCTTGAGCGTTTCCGGCTTCACGGCGTAGGAATGGTTCTGGCTGGTGATCTCGATTTTGCCCGTCAGCAGGTTTTTCACCGGATGGTTGCCGCCCCGGTGGCCGAACTTCATTTTGAAGGTCTGCGCCCCCAGCGCCAGGGAAATGATCTGGTGCCCCAGGCAGATGCCGAAAATGGGCAGCCTGCCCTTCAGCTGCCGCACCAGGGCGATCACGGGCTTTACGTCCTCCGGGTTCCCCGGGCCGTTGGAGAGGAACAGCCCGTCCGGGGCAAAGGAAAGGATGGTCTCCGCCGGGGTATCGTAGGGCACCACGGTGACGTTGCAGCCGAATTCGTTCAGCTTGCGGATGATGTTCAGCTTGATGCCGCAGTCCACCGCCACCACGTTGAAGCGGTGGTTCGCGGTGCGGGCGTACCATTTCTTTTTGCAGGACACCCGGGAGACCTGGTCCGTGGGCATCCGGTAATCCCGCAGGAGCGCCATGCCCTCCTCGTGGGGGGTCGCGGCGGAGGTGATGAGCACCTTCTGGCTGCCCTCGTCCCGGATCACCCGCGTCAGCTTCCGGGTGTCCACGCCCTGGATGCCGGGGATGCCGTTTTCCTCCAGGATCTCGGAAAGAGTTTTCGTATAGCGGAAATTGCTGGGGATATCGTTGTATTCCCGCACGATCATGCCGCCCATGGTGGGGGTTTTCGTTTCATAGTCCTCGTCGGTGATGCCGTAATTGCCGATGAGGGGATAGGTCATCACCACGGCCTGGGCGGTATAGCTGGGATCGGTGACGATCTCCTGATACCCGGCCATGGCGGTATTGAACACGATCTCGTTCACCGCGTCCACGTTGGCGCCAAAGCCCGTGCCCGCCATCTCCAGGCCGTTTTCCATCACGATCTTTCTTGGCTCATCCATACGATCCGCCCCCCTGTCATGGTCATTGCGATGTCTCCCGCGGTTTCCCAGCCCGCAAACGGCGTGGCCCGGCCCAGGGAGAAGAATTCCTCCGGCTCGATGATCCCCGTCTTTTCCGGGTCCACGGCGGTAATGTCCGCCCGCCGCCCTTCCGTGATGCCCCCGGGCAGGCCGAAGCGCTTCCGGGGGTTCACGCTCATGAGCTGGGCCAGTTTTTCCAGCGTCAGGATCTTTTCTTTCCGCACCAGGCGGCTGTACAGCACCCGGAAGGCGCATTCCAGCCCCACCACGCCCATGAGGCTGCCCTCCAGCCCCTTGTTTTTTTCATCGAAGGAGTGCGGGGCGTGATCCGTGGCGATCATATCGACGGTGCCGTCCAGGATGCCCTCGATCAGGGTGTCCCGGTCCGCCTGCTCCCGGATGGGCGGGTTCATCTTGAAGCGCCCTTCCTCCTGCAGATCCGCATCCGTGAGCAGCAGGTAGTGGGGCGCAGTTTCGCAGCTTACGTCCAGCCCGGCCTTTTTCGCCTCCCGGATGGCCGCCACCGTTTCCTTGGCGGATACGTGGCACACGTGGTAGGGGCAGCCGGTCTTCGCCGCCAAAGCGAGATCCCGCCGCACCTGGGCTGTTTCGCTTTCGGAGCAGATCCCCGCGTGGCCGTACCGGCGGGCGTAGGGCCCGTCGTGGATGTAGCCGCCCCGGAGCAGCGATTCGTCCTCGCAGTGGGCCGCGATCAACTTTCCCGTCCGCTTCACCGCCCGCATGGCCAGCTCCATCACTTCCCCGCTCTGCACCCCCCGCCCGTCGTCGGAAAAGGCGCACACATGGGGGGCCAGGGCGGTGAAATCCGCCAGCTCCCCGCCGCCCTTCTGGCCCACGGTGATGGCGCCGTAGGGGTACACGGGGATCTTCGCTTCCTTTTTGATCAGGTCCAGTTGCACCTGCAGGTTTTTCATGCAATCCGGCGCGGGCTTCACATTGGGCATGGCGCACACCGCGCCGTACCCGCCCCGGGCGGCGGCCAGGGTGCCGCTTTCGATGGTTTCCTTATAAGAAAAGCCCGGCTCCCGAAGATGTACGTGCACATCCGCGAAACCGGGCAACAAATAACAATTCGTGAAATCCAAAATACGGTCCCCGGGGCGGGGCGTCATCTGAGGGGACACGGCCTCCACCAAACCCTTTCGGACCGCCACGTCGGCCAAAACAAAAGCGCCGTCCCGGTACACCTGCCCGCCTTTGAGCAAGACCCGCACGCGCTTCACCCCTTCCCGTACGTTTTCAGTGCATTATACTTGATCGTACGGGTTTTGTCAATCCCCGGGCACCGTTTTTATTCATTTGAAGTAAATTGCTCCAAGGAAGTATGAAGGGGCCGCAGCCCCTTCATCAATAATCCGCAGCGGCGGCGTGTACGCCGCGAGGAGCAGTCAGAATGACTGCTTCCTATATCAATTTGCGGCCGTAAAATGAGCGTATCCGGGCATCTCTGCCCGGATACGCCATTTTACAGCAAATTGATGTGACCATCGAAAGACTGCTTTAGCTGGCTTTCGATGGTTAGTTTACGGCTCCATGTTCCCCAGCATTTTCCGCAGCAGGGTATAGAGCTGGAACGCCTCGTCGTGGGTCAGGGAAATGCAGCAGCCCACCTGCCCGGGCACGTCCTTCACCCGGCGGCGCAGATCCCAGCCCTTCTCCGTCACCGTCACGGTGACCACGCGCTCGTCCTGCTTGCTGCGGCTGCGCTGCAGGACGCCCTCCTCCTCCATTTTCTTGAGCAAGGGGGTGACGGTGCCGTTATCCAGGTACAGCCGGCGGCACAGATCCCCCACCGTGGCGCTGCCGCTCTCCCACAAGGCCAGCAGCACGATGTACTGGGTGTAGGTGATGCCCAGGGGCCTGAGCAGCGGATTGTAATGGTTCACCACCATCCGGGCCGCGGCGTACAAGGGAAAGCACAGCTGGCCGTCCAGCAGCAGCTGCGGCATATCTGTCAAAGGATGATCCTGTTCGCTCATTCCCGCGTCCTCCTTAATGTGAAAGCAGGCGGCCGGACCGCTCCGGCCGCCCGCACCCCGTGTGCTTACAGCTTGCTTTCGATCCAGGCGATGAGCTGCGCTTCGGGGCGGAAGCCCACGGACTGATCCACAAACTGGCCGTTTTTCAGCAGCACCAGGCAGGGAATGGAGCTGACCCGGTACGCGCCGGCCAGAGCGGGCGCTTCGTCCACGTCCACATTGTAAACGTCCACCCGGCCCGCCAGCTTTTCGCTGATGCTCTCCACGATGGGAGCCAGCATCCGGCAGGGGCCGCACCAGACGGCGGAAAAATCCACCAGCGCCGCGGCGCTCTTCTTCGCTTCCTGTTCAAACTGTTCCGCATTGATCTTCTTTACCATGGTTCTCTCTCCTTTTTATGCGTTGTTCCGTTTCATTTCGTCCAGGTACTTTACGGCGCTCAGGGCGGCCACGTTGCCCTCCCCGGCGGCCTTGATGTACTGGTAGGGTGCGCCCGTCACGTCCCCGCAGGCGAACACCCCGGGAATGGAGGCGCGCATGCTCCGGTCCACCTTCACGTGGCCGGCCTCCGTTTCCAGCCCCGGCACCAGCCGGCTCGGCGCGATGGCCTCCCGCAGCACGAACACCCCGTCCGCGGGGTATTCCCTCTCCGCGGTGCGGACGACGCGCCCGCCCTCCGTTTCCCCGATTTCCAGCACCTTTTCCCGGATCACGATGACGCTGCCTGGCAGGTGGGTTTCCTGGGGATAAACGGGGAAATACAGAACGCGGCCGCACACCTCGGAAAGGAACGCCGCCTCGCTTTCCTCCCGGGGGCTGTAGCCGATCACCGCCGCGGTTTTGCCCCGGTAAAGCGGCGCGTCGCAGGTGGCGCAGTAGCTGACCCCCCGGCCCAGCAGCTCCTCTTCCCCGGGCAGCGGCTTTGCCTGCGTCACGCCCGTGGCCAGGATCACCGCCGCGGCTTCCAGCATTTCCTCCCCGGACTGCAGGACGAAGTAATCCCCCATGGCGTACACGGCGCTGATCCGCTTTTCCGTGATTTGGATGCCCATTTCATCCAGATGCCGCCCAAAGGCCGCCGCCAGATCGGGCCCCTTCACGGCGGGAAAGCCCAGATAATTCCGGATCTCCCGGGCTTTTTCCAGCTTTTCGCTCAGGTCCCGGCTGCCCAGCAGCAGCACCCGTTTGTTCCGGATCGTCGCCGTGACGGCGGCGGACAGCCCCGCCGGCCCCGTGCCGATGATCGCGATGTCGTAGCGTTCCATCCCGCTGCCTCCGTGAAAATGCGCTCCGCGTCCGGTAGTTTCATTGTTTCAAATATAATATTATCACATATTTGTGATCTGTCAACCCCTTTTTCATTTTTTCTCCCATTAGTGTATCCCGCCGGCCCGGAGGACATACGGGCTTCCGGTTGACATCCCGGCCGATCCCGTTTATAATTTCAGGGGGTTTATGAAGAAAAAGCGGGAAACGGAAAAAAGCGTCTGAACGAGTCGAAGCCCCCCGCCCCTGCGCCGTCGGAAGGATCCGGGCGGAAGCACACGAAAGAAACGGAGTGATCAGAATTGAAGCGTTTCCTTTGCTTTATGGCATTGGCCCTCCTGCTGGGCTCCTGCCTGATGCCGTCGATGGCGGAGGAAGTGCCCGTGGAAACCGGCGCTTTCCGCCTTCCCATTGACTTAAGCGGCGGCAAAGCGCCCGCGGAAGACCGCTATCTGAGCGAAACGCTGTATTCGGATCCTTCCATCCGGGTGGAGATCACCTCCGGCCGGGTGCAGCTGGAGGAAAACGTGGGCTGCGATTACTGGGTGGCCGACGTGGTCATCGCCGACGCTTCCCAGCTGCGCACCCAGCCCGCCAATTCCTTCGACGGCCCCTCCGGCGATATGCCCATGAGCCGGATCGTGGACCGGGTGAAGGCCGTGGTGGCCATGAACGGCGATTATTTCTGCTATTCCGGGTACGGGCTGATCCTGCGGCAGGGAAAGGTGTACCTGAACCGGCTGCGCCGCGGACGGGACGTGCTGGCCATCGACGAGGACGGGGATTTTCACGGCTTCTACAAGCCCGGCTTTGAGGAAGTGCCCCTGGAGGTCGACGGCAAAAAGCTGATCAACGCCTTTTATTTCGGCCCCATCCTGTACGATCACGGCAAGGTCTGCGAAGATTTCAACTATCCGGACATGGGGCCCCTGAACCGGTCCCAGCGCATCGCGCTGTGCCAGGCGGGGCCGCTGCATTATAAGATCATCGCCTGCGGGAATACCGATCAGTATTTCCGGGGCATGACGCTGCAGGAGTTCGCAGAATTCGTTTCCACCCAGGAGATCGAATTTGCCTACAACCTGGACGGCGGCAATTCCTCGGGATTCTTTTTCCACAATCAGAAGGTCAACGCCATTTCCAATACCGAATTCCGCAGCCTGGTGGACATTATCTATTTCGCTTCCGCCTGGGAGGGTGACGCTCCGTGACCGCCGCTTTTCCATGGATCCTGATCTCCGGCGCGGTGCTGGCGGGCGGAGCCTATCTTTTTCGGATGCGCGCCGCGGGGGAAAAAATTTCCCTGGCGCTGCTGGGCATCGCCCTGGCCGCGGTGATCGGCATAGACCGGGCGAAGGCGGGCTATTTTCTGCTGATGCTGGACCGCGACGGGCCGGAGAGGGCCGTCGCCCTGGCGTATGACAAGCTGAGCATCGTCTGCGGCGCGGCGGGCGCCCTGGCGGGGATCGCGCTTTCGGCGCTGCTGGTGCGCCCCCGGCGCTCCCCGGCGAAGCTGATGGATCTCTTCGCCCCCTGCGGGGCGCTGATGCTGGCCTTCTGCCGGGCTGCGGAGTATTTCTGCGGCACCCTGCTGGGGGCGGGCAAAACCTACCTGGAGGAGGGCCATTTCCTGGCCCGTTTCCCCCTGGGGATCCAGAACCAGTGGGGCGATTGGTTCGCCGCCGTCTGCACCCTGGAAACAGCGCTGACATTGGGCGTGGCGGCGTTCTTTTTCCTGCGGAAAAACCGCCGGGGCCCCGGCGCGCTGTGGGAAGAGGCAGCCTTCGCCCTGTGCCTGAACCAGATCCTTCTGGAATCGCTGCGCGACGTGTGCATGAAATGGGGCTTCGTGCGGGTGGAGCAGCTGCTCTGCGCCGCCGTCGTGATGGGGCTGCTGATTTTCCGCTGCATCCGCAGCCGGGGGGTAAGCCCCTTCCGCCGCTGGTATCCGGCGGGGGTGGCCCTGCTGTGCGTCGCGGGGCTCACCGGCATGGAATTTGCGGTGGACAAGGGGCTGCTGTGGCTCACCCGGCAGCTCACCGGCCTGCCCGCCCGGATGGAAAGCCCCTATCTCCCCGGCAACACCGTGATCACCTACGCTCTGATGATCCTGTTCCTGGCGGTCATCGCCTGGATGGAGGGGATCGCCCTGCGGCAGAGCGCCCCCGCCGGCGGCAGGGATTGACAATCCGCTTTTTTTCGCATATAATACCACTGTGCGAAGAACGGGAAAAACGCCCGGATCCGCCGGCGGAAGAGAGAGCGCGTCATCGGCTGCAAGCGCGCTTCGTCCGGCCCCAGGCAGTGCCCCCGGGAGCAGCGAGGCAGAAACAGAAAGTATGCCCCGCCGTCCGCGCCGCGTTAAGGCGATCATCCAGAAAGCAAGAGTGGATTTTAAGCGGCATGCCCGTCTCTTCGGAGAGGGGCATGCTTTTTTGAAAGAGGAGGCTGCCCATGTTCGACACCCTGAAACGGGACATCGACGCCGTCATGGCCCGCGACCCGGCCGCCCATTCCCGGGCGGAGGTCTTCTTCTGTTATCCCGGCTTCATCGCCGTCCGGCGGCACCGCCGGGCTCACCGGGCGTATCTGAAGGGGCATTTCCTGCTGGCCCGGTGGATCAATTTCCGCACGTATCAGAAAACCGGCATCGACATCCATCCCGGGGCCACCCTGGGCGAAGGCGTGTTCATCGACCACGGCACCGGCGTGGTCATCGGCGAGACCGCCGTGGTGGGCGATTACTGCACCATCTACCAGGGCGCCACCCTGGGCGGCACCGGCAAGGACACCGGCAAGCGCCATCCCACCCTGGGCCGGGGCGTCACCGTGGGGGCCGGCAGCAAGGTGCTGGGGCCCATCAATATCGGGGACCACGTGAAGATCGGCGCCGGGGCCATCGTGCTCAAGGACGTGCCGGACCTGTGTACCGTGGTGGGCAACCCCGGCCGCATCGTCCGGGGCCCCGCCGTCCGCCCGGATATCGACCTGGACCACGGCGACCTGCCCGATCCCATGCTGGAAAAGGTGGAAGCCATCGAGGGCAAGCTGGAGCAATTGGAGCAGTTCGAGCAGCAGGAAATGGAGGCCGCTCCCCACAACTGCGCCGCCTGTCCCGTGGAGGACTGTCCCCGCAGAACCGAGCCTGAAACGCAGAAGGAGGAAAAATAAACCATGCAGATTTACAACAGCCAATCCCGGAAAAAGGAAGAATTCGTGCCCCTGCATCCCGGCAAGGTGGGCATTTACGCCTGCGGCCCCACGGTGTACGATTATTTTCATATCGGCAACGCCCGGCCCTTCATCATCTTCGACGTGCTGCGCCGGTATCTGGAGCACCGGGGCTATGTAGTCACCTTCGTGCAGAACTTCACCGACATCGACGACAAAATGATCCGCCGCGCCAACCAGGAAGGCATCACCGTCAAGGAGCTGGGCGACCGGTTCATCAAGGAGTACTATCAGGACGCCCAGGCCCTGGGCATCCGCAAGGCCACGGTGCATCCCCGGGCCACGGAGCACATCGGGGAGATCATCCGCCTGGTAAAGACCCTGCAGGACAAGGGCTACGCCTACGAAGTGAACGGCGACGTGTACTTCGACGTGGAAAAGGACAAGGGCTACGGCAAGCTCTCCGGCCAGAACCTGGAGGATCTGGAAGCCGGCGCCCGCATCGACGTGGACGACGTGAAGCGCAATCCCGCGGATTTCGCCCTCTGGAAGGCCCAGAAGCCCGGGGAGCCCGCCTGGGATTCCCCCTGGGGCAAGGGCCGGCCCGGCTGGCACATCGAATGCAGCGCCATGAGCATGAAATACCTGGGCGAAACCTTCGATATCCACGGCGGCGGCAAGGATCTGCTCTTCCCCCACCACGAAAACGAGGTGGCCCAGAGCGAATGCGCCACCGGCAAGCCCTTCGCCCGGTACTGGATGCACAACGGCTTCATCAACATCGACAACGAAAAAATGAGCAAATCCCTGGGCAATTTCTTCACCGTCCGGGATATCCTCAAGGAATACGACCCGGAGGACGTGCGCATGTTCATGCTCTCCGCCCAGTACCGCAGCCCCGTGAACTTCAGCCGGGACATGATGGCCCAGGCCCACGCCTCCCTGCAGCGGCTCTATACCGCCCGGGATCACCTGGCTTTCCTGCTCAAAAACGCCGCGGACCGGCCCCTGACCGCCGACGAGGAAGCCCTGCTCTCCCGGGTGAAGGACAGCGCCGCCCGGTTCGACGCCGCCATGGACGACGACCTGAACACCGCCGACGCCATGGGCGCGATTTTTGAAATCGTGAAGGACGCCAACGTGTCCCTGAACGAGCAGAGCAGCCGGGCCGCGGTGGAAGGCGTCCTCAAAGGGCTGACCGATCTTACGGACGTGCTGGGCCTGCTGATGAAAAAGGCGGACGCCGGGCTGCCCGCGGAAATCCAGGCCCTGGCGGACGAACGCGCCCAGGCCCGGAAGGAAAAGAACTGGAAACGCAGCGACGAGCTGCGCGACGCGCTCCTGGCCGCGGGCTACGCCGTGAAGGACACCCCCCAGGGGCAGAACATCACCAAAGCCTGAGGGAAGCAAACGCGCCCCCGCCCCGTTCTATGGATGAACGAAACGAAACGGAGAAAGCCCATGCAAAAGAAATTGCTTGTGATCCTGCTGATCCTGTGTCTGCTCCCCGCCGCCGCCCTGGCGGACGTACACGTGGAGGAGACCCCGCCGGAGGACTGGGCGGAAAGGGACCTGCTGCGCCTGACGGTATTCCGCACCGGCGAGGGCGACTGTATGCTGCTGGAGGCCGGCGGCGAATGCATGATGATCGACGGCGGCCCCTATAAATACCGGGAGAAGCTGCGCACGGCCCTGGAAGCCCGGCAGATCAGCCATTTCAGATACCTGTTCAACACCCATCCCCACGACGACCACATCAACGGCCTCAAGGCGCTGATGGCCTTCGGGTTCACGGCGGACGAATTCGTGTCCGTCTTCCCCAAGGACCAGCACGACGTTGAGGAAAACCAGAAAAAGACCGTGGCCGTCATGGACAAGGCCGGCATCCCCTACCGGCAGGTCGCCTCCGGGGACGTGCTGCCTCTGGGCGGCGCCACGGTCACGGTGATCAACTGGCCCGAGGGATACAGCATCAACGCCCGCTCCGCCATGACCCGGATCGAATTCGGGGCGTGCTCCGCCCTGCTGTGCGCCGATATCATCGGCGATACCCAGCAGCATTTTCTGAAAACGCTGGACCCCTCATTGCTCAAGGCCGACGTGGTCAAGGTGGCCCATCACGGGCTGACGCCCATGCGGAAGGACTTTCTGGACGCCGTGGACCCCGCCTATCTCGTGGTCACCAATTACAACAACGAAAAAACGGACAAAACCAAGGATCAGGCCCATTACCGCAAGCTGCCCATCCAGTTTTCCGGCTCGGGCACCGTCATTCTGGAGTGCGACGGCACGGACTGGTATATTCACCAGACCCCGGGCCAGTTCTGATCCGGTTTTTCCGTTCCGCATCCACAAAAAAGGGGATGTTGCAGAAGCCAATCTACAACATCCTCTTTGTTTACAGGCATATTGGTTTTCATAAAAGAATGAGCAACAATGAATACCGGGAAATCGAAGAACCCCGGGGTGGTTTGGAGGGGCCGCAGCCCCTCCAAGTGTAATCCGCAGCAGCGACCTGTGCGCTGCGAGGAGCATTTGTATCTGTCGATCAAATGGAGGATCCATTTGATCGAAGGGGCTGTGCAACATCCTCTATATTTTTGTTTTCTGTTCCCGAATCACTCCGCCATGACCGCGTACACCTGGCGGAAGGCGTCCTTGATCTGCAGCCGATCGTTCACCAGGCCGCCCCAGGGGCTGTTCAGGTTGTACACATACTGGCCCTTGGGGGCGAAGGGCATGTCGGTGAGGCTCCAGATGGCCACCACGTTCAGGGGATTGCCCTCCTCTTCCGTATACAGGGATTTGAACATGGCGAACAGCTTGGCGTAAAACGCCGCGTGGGCTTCGGCCTGGTCCTGCTCGAAATTGCGCACGGCCATTTCGGTGATCTGCACCTTGAGGCCCGCGTCGTGATACCCCAGGATGGCGTCCCGGATCATGTCGATGTGGCTGTCCACCAGGCAGCCCTCCTGGGTGCCGTAGCCGCCGATATAGCCCTGCATGCCGATGCCGTCCATGAGCTTGCGGGGCGTGCCGTCCTCGTTGGTCGCGAAGCTGTTGACCTCCGCGGCCAGGGCCAGGATCGCCTGGGCCTTGTCGGGGAAGTAGGCGTTATAATCGTTGTAATACAGCCCGATGTCCGCCCCCAGGGCGTCCACGGCGTTGCGGGCGTAGAAGAAGGCCCAGCTCACGTAATCGTCGCCCATATAATCCCGGAACAAGTTGGTCTGCCCCGAGCGGGAGGTGCGCAGCTGCCGGGGGTCCCCCGCGGCGTATTCGTCGGTGTTGCCGGTGTCGGCCACGGCTTCGTTCACCACGTCCCAGCAGTACACCACACCGGGGAAGTTCTCTTCAAAGTGGTTGATCACCTGGGTGATGTAGTATTCAGTGCGGGCCTTGATGGTGTCCTTGTCGGCGTAGGGCTTGGCGGAATCGTAGCCCTCGTGGAAATACCAGTCGCACATGTAGGCGTCCCACACCAGCACGTGGCCCCGGATGCCGATGCCGTTTTCCTGAGCCCAGCCCACCATCTGATCCGCCATCCAGTAGTTCATCACCGGCATGCCGTCTTCGGACGCCTTGCTGGCCTTTTCATCCAGCAGGGAATAGGCCTTCATTTCATTGGTGGCCGTCAGGCTGGAAAAATGGCGCTTCACCAGATTCAGATATCCCTGATTGTTCATCTGGTTGAAGGAAAAGCAGGTGCCCAGCCGGAAGCCGTACTGCTCCGTCAGGGCGGTCAGCGGCACGTCGTAGGAGGGGGCTTCCTCCGCCAGGGCGCTCCCGCAGCCCAGCAGCATGCCCAGCGCCAGCATCATCGCCATCATCCGTTTCATTGTCTTTTCTCCTTATCGTATATTAAAAGCTTGAGATCCCGTGGGCGTTCACCAGGGCGTCCAGCCGCTGCCCGGAGCGGCACAGGGGGCAATCGTGGCTGTCGGTGCTCTGGTAATCCGGCAGCACGTCCTCGGCCTTGAAAATGGACACCACCGGGAACCCCTCGCATTCATTCACGCAGGAGAAGATGGCGCCGATGCCCACCGGAATGCCGCCGTAATAGCGGATGGCCTCGATGGCCGCCTGGGCGGTGTAGCCCGTGGTGACGGACGCCGCCAGCACCAGCACGTGCTTGCCCACGATCATGGGGGCGGAATTATCCCGGAAGATCAGCTGGCTGCCGGTGGTGTGCTCCGGCGTGACCACGTAAATGGTGCGGTGGGCGTTCATATTGGAAAAGCCCGCCTTCGTCAGCTCGCTGGCCATACAGGCGCCCACCACCTCCATACCGTCAAGGCACAGCACGGTATCCACCACGGTAGTGGGGGTAAAGGTGCCCGCCAGCTGGATGGCCGCTTCCCGGGCCTCGCTCAGGCGGTGCTTGGTCATGGTCAGGTCGATATAGTAATTGATATGGCTGTGGCTGGTGGCGAAATGCCCCCGAGCCACGCGGAAGGGCAGATTGGAATTCTTCGTGGGATATTTGATCAGCTGGATGGCCATACGCACATCTCCTTCAGGCGCACTGCGCATTGTTTGCATCTATCATACCAAATTCTGCGTCCGCTGTCAATCGAAGGCCGAAGGGCGAAGGCCCGCCGGGAGCGTTTTTTTTCCGTTCCCGCCGCGCAGCTTCGCCGATCTGTGCTATAATGCTCTCAGGCAGACCGGATCCGGAAAGATTGGAAACGGAGGAAAGCACCATGAAAGCAGATATCGGGCGGATTCAAAAGATGGAAGCGCTGCTGAACCGCTGCACGGCGGCTTCGGCGCGTCTGGATCAATCCCTGGAGGAAATGGACGCGCTGCGCAAGGACACGATCCGTCTGTTCCGGTATTACGGCAGCGAAGCCTGGCATGCAGACCGGGAGGCGGAGCTGCCGGAGGGCGTCAGCGCCGGAGTGCTGTCCGAAGACGCGGCCTACGACGCCATCACCGCCCTGAGGGACAGCGCCTTCCATATGCTGAAGCTGGCCACGGACATCCTGGAAAACCGCATCTGAACACCCACAAAAAAAGCGGCGCAATCCAGCGCCGCTTTTTTGTCTGCCTGGCTCAGCGCCAGTCGATCTGATAGTATTGGTTGATGGCGTAATCCTGCTCCCAGAAATGCCCGTGGGAGCCCTGCAGGCTCTTGGTGTAACCCACCTGATCGGCCAGGGCTTTGAGGGCGGATTCATAATTCTTGGTCAGAACTTTGGGAACGGAAGCGCTGCTGTCCCCGGCGTTTGCCCGGTCCGCCGCTTCTTCAAAGGCAGCCAGATAATCGTTGTAGATCTGTTCAAAGTCCTCCAGCGCCGCTTTCGGGCTTCCCGTCAGGGCGCCGAGGCTGTACGCCTGGGCCAGAACCATCTGGCCCTTGTGCAGCCGCTTGACCATGCAGAGCCCATCGCTGCTGAACCGGATCTCGCTGGCTTCCTCGGCGGCCACGCCGTGATAATCCTCGTTCAGCCACCGGAGGAATTTCAGGCTCATGTAGGGCAGGGGCTCCGCGCTGATGCCGAACGCCTCTTCCAGCACCCGGATGCGGTTGTCCTGATCCAGGAGGCGGAACTGGAAATCGCCGCAGGTGGTATGGGTGCCGTATTCCCCTTCCAGGGCATAGGACCCGATCTGCATCCGGCCCAGATCCTGCGCCGTCCGGTACAGGGTGGTCAACTCGGAAGCTTCGATGTTGGTGTAGAAATTGATGCCTTTGCCGTTGGCCGTTTCCCACAGGGAATTGACCAGATTCCAGTTTCCCCACAGCTTCCCGATGATGGCGGCGATCATCTTCCGGCTGCGCTCGGTGCGGTTCTGGTCGTTACCGTCGATGTTCTTGCGGGCCCGGACGTAGTCCATGATGCCCTGGCTGTCCAGATGCTGCCGGCCGGCAGCGTACTTTCTGCCGCTGGTGCCGGTATATTCTTCCTCCAGATCGAAATCCACGCCGCCCAGCGTGTCGCACAGCTTCATCAGCGCGCCCATATCCAACAGCACATACGCGTCGATTTTCACGCCGCCCAGCAGCCAGCGCACCGTGTTCTGGGCCCGGCTGATGCCTTCCCGCACGGAAGAAGCGCAGTTGAACGCATCGTTCATTTTATACACGCCATACACCCCCGGCACGTACACCAGCGTATCCCGGGGAACGGAAATCAGGTTGATCTGTTTCTTGGTTTTGTTGATGGACAGCACCATGATGGTATCGGTATGGTAAACCAGCAGCTCGGGGATGCCCAGTTCCCGGGCCCTCGCCGGCTTGCTGCTTGCCGCGCTGGGGCCGCTCTGCCCTTCGGTGCCGTGCTCGCTGCCCAGCAGCAGGATATTCACCACGTCGTCGGCGGACCGGCCGGGAACCAGCTCCTGCGGGTCCACCAGGGGATGGGTGCTTTTATTCACTTCAGCCGCGCCGGGCGCCGCGATCCCCAGGATCAGCAGGGCCGCCAGCAGCGCCGAAAGCAGTTTGTTTCGGCTCATTCGTTTTCCTCCTCGCTTTTCCCGGCCGGCAGCGCACCGCCGGCCGCCCCGTTATTATAGCATAAGCCCGCAGTCTCTGCAACTCTCCGCTCCGGCCCGTTTTTCCGCTTGTCAAGCCGGACGGTTTATTGTATCATCAAAGCGGTCCACTCAAACGTACGGAAAGGATGACCCGAATGAAAAAGGCCTCGCTGACGCTGCATCCCGATTACCGGATCGGCGAAATCTCTCCCCGGCTGTTCGGCGCGTTCCTGGAGCCCATCGGCTCCATGGTGAACGGCAGCATGTACAATCCCAAACATCCCTCGGCAGACGGGCAGGGCATGCGCCGGGATTTCTACGAGGCGCTGAAGGCGGCGGAGCTGCCCTGCGTACGCCTGCCCGGGGGCAATTTCGTTTCCGGCTGGCAATGGAAGGATTCCATCGGCCCCCTTTCCCAGCGCAAGGTGCGCCTGGACCCGGCCTGGTTCCAGTTTATTCCCAACGAGGTGGGCCACGACGAATACCTGCAGTGGGCCGAAAAAGCCGGCGCCGAGCCCATCTATACCGTCAACCTGGCCACCGGCACCTTGCAGGATGCGGCAGACTGCGTGGAATACACCAACTTTGAAGGCGGCACCTGGTGGTCCGACCTGCGGAAAAAGAACGGCCATTCCGCGCCTTACGGCGTCAAAACCTGGTGTCTGGGCAATGAAATGGACGGCCCCTGGCAGATCGGATCCCGGGAAAAGGACCCCCGGGGCTACGGCGTAATGGCTCACGAAGCCAGCAAGCTGATGAAATGGATCGATCCCAAAATCGAAACCGTGGCCTGCGTTTCCTCCTCGCCCTTCCTCAGCCACTATCCGGACTGGGACATGCAGGTATTGGAGGAATGCTACGGCACGGTGGATTATATCTCCCTGCATCATTATCATTCCGCCCCGCCGGACATGCCCGAAGCCCTGCTGGCGGGCTGCCTGGCCTATGAAGACTACATCCGCACCGAGATCGCTCTGTGCGATTTCCTCAAAACCAAGCTGCGCACGAAAAAAACCATGATGCTGGCCCTGGACGAATACGGCAGCATGCTCCGGCCCCGGGGAGAAGCGCACCTGGGCCTGGCCGGGCGGCAGAACGCGGAAATGTTCGGCCTGTTCCGGCCCGACCGCGCCTACGTCCGCCACGACCCGGACGACTGGTCGAGCCGCCGCATGCCGCCCATGCAGGGAGAAATGCTCTCCGCCCTGGGCACCGCCGGCACCATGCTGGTGATGCTGCGCCACGCCGACCGGATCAAAATCGGCTGCGCCACCGGCGGCCTGGGCTGCCTGGCCCGCACGGACCGGGAGCACGTGTGGAAGGGCGCCGCCTACTATCCCTTTACCCAGATGATCCGTTTCGCCCGGGGCGTGTCCCTGGCCTGCCCCGTACGGTGCGATACCTACGACGTGCCCGGCTACGCCATCGACGATATGAACCAGTACGGCGGCTTTTCCGGCGTTCCCACGGTGCAGGCCGCCGCGGCGCTGAACGAGCAGAAAGAGGAGCTGAGCGTGTTCGTCCTCAACGCGGACCTGCAGGAAGCGCAGCAGCTGCGCATGGATCTGCGGGCCTTCCCGGGCTGGCGCCTGGCGGAGCATACGGCGCTTTTCGCCCCCGAACAGGATGCGGTCAACACCTTCGATCAGCCGGAGCGGATCGCGCCCCGGGCCTGCCCCGATACCGCCCTGGACGGCGGTTTCGTTACGGCCGCGCTGCAGCCCGCATCCTGGAACGTATTCCGTTTCACCCGCGGAAACTGACCCGCCGCGGCCCCTTTACCTGCCTGATTTGGTCTTGTTTCTTCCAAAATTAGGCATTGTATCCAGCCGGGCAGGGTGGTACAATATTACGGGCGCGTAAGAAGCGCGCTTTACATCACAGGCAGCGCGGTACGCGCGAAAGGAAGAGTACCATGAAGAAGATCATTTGCAAAGTGGAATACGACACCGAAAACGCCGAGCTGATCCAGAAGAAGGTTTTCGGCGCTTACGGCGATCCTGCGGGCTACGAGAAAATCCTCTTTAAGACCGCGGACGGCAAGCTGTTCCTGTACGGCAACGGCGGCGCGGAATCTCCCTACGCGGAAGAGACCATCAAGCGCATGTCCGCCGCCAAGGCCGAGGAATGGCAGAAGGCGTAAGCCCACGGCAGGAAAACAGCTCCGGGACGGTTGCCCCGGAGCTGTTTTTTGTTTTGCTTGTTTCTGACCGGAAATCCCCGTCCGTCATCGCCTTACGCCTGGCCGTTTAAGTACCGGCAGGCGGCCAGGGCGGCGGCGGAGCCGTCGGCCACGGCGGTGGTGAGCTGGCGCACGGCCTTGCTGCGGCAGTCCCCGGCTACGAAGATCCCCGGGGTGCGGGTGCGGCAGTTTTCGTCGCTGTCAAAATATCCCCAGGCATTCAGGTCCGCCAGGGCTGCGAAGGGCCCGTTCTCCGGGATCAGCCCGATGGCCACGAACAGCCCGTCGCAGGCAAGGGCCGTTTTTTCTCCCGTCCGGGTGTTTTCCGCCTCCAGGCCGCGGAATACGCCGCCCTCCGTCAAAAGGCGCAGGATCTTCATATCGGTCAGGAGCTTCACGTTTTCCCGGCTGAACAACAGCGCCTGCAGCCGCTCCTCCCCGGTGCACGCCGGCAGGTCCTGCACCACGGTGACGGACGCGCACTTGTCCGAAAGCAGCAGCGCTTCCTGGAGCGCCGAATTGCCGCCCCCCGCCACGCATACGTTTTTGCCGGTGTAGAAATCCCCGTCGCAGACGGCGCAGAAGGAGATGCCTTCGCCCACCAGCTCGTTTTCCCCTTCCAGGCCCAGCATCCGGTGCTTCACCCCCGTGGCGATCACCACGGCCTTTCCGTCGAACCGGCTGCCTTCCTCCGTCACCACGGTCTTGTATTCGCCGTGATCCTCGATGCCCGTCACAGTTTCGATTTCGATTTCCGCGCCCTGGGCCAGGATCTGCTCCAGCATCCGGTCGGCAAACTCGTTGCCGCTCATCTGCAGCGTGCCCGGATAATTCTCCACCTTCGGGGAATGGGTGATCTGCCCCCCGAAACCGCCTTTTTCGATCACCAGCGCGCTTTTCCCGTTCCTCAGGGCGTACAGCGCCGCCGTCATGCCCGCCGGCCCGCCGCCGATCACGATGATATCGTGCATGTGCTTGTGCCTCCTCTTTGGTTTTCCGGGGGCTTCTTCAGCCCCCGAACCCCTGAACCAGGGGGATCCTCCCCCTGGACCCAATCTTTTTATGCTGTTTGATATTCCCGGGCAGGCGACAAAGCCGCCTTGCGATGTGCCTCGGAGTTTCCGGGGGCTTCTTCAGCCCCCGGACCCCCGAACCAGGGGGATCCTCCCCCTGGACCCTACCTTCTTTTGCTGTTTGATATTCCCGGGCAGGCGGCAAAGCCGCCTTACGGTGCGCGCAGCGCACCGGGAAAACAAGCGAGATACCCGAGAAAAACGCGAGCGCTTTTCTCGGGTATCTCGCTGTTTTCCTCCGCCCGGGAATACAATGGATTTCTTTCTATACAGGCCGTTATTGCCTGGATACCGCGTTTCCCTGCTTGAGAGGGTGGGATGCAAGGGATGAAATCCCTTGCCGGGGAGGTACAGGAGGGCGCGGAGCCCTCCTGACTGTCCGTCAGTTCTTCCGCATCAGCCAGCCCTTGATATCGCTGACGCCGCGGAATTTTTCATACCCGTCGGCGCCTGCCAGCACCAGGGTGGGGGCCTGTTTCACTTCGTACTGAGCCACCAGCTCCGGCTCCTCGTTGGCGTTGACGGCGGTGTACCGGACGCCGGCCTTATCCAGCAGGGCCATAGCGGCCTTGCAGTTGGGGCAGGTGGGGGTCTTGAAGAGGATCACGCTGCCGGTCTGCTTTTCAGCAGGCGCTTCCGGGGCGGTCACAGGCTCCGCGGGGGCGCAGCAGCCGGGCTCCCGGGCCGCTTCCAGGGCGGCGTCCTGCAGGGTGGGCCGGGGGCCCTGGTGGGTCAGATGGCTGTGGCCGATATCGTACACCTTGCGGTCCTTGAATTCCTGGGCCTTGCCGTCGTTCCAGTTCTGCACCGGGCGGTAATAGCCGGTGATGCGGCTGTACACCTCGGTCTTCTGGCCGCAGATGGGGCAGGTATACTGTTCGCCGGTCAGATACCCGTGATCCCGGCAGACGGAATAGGTGGGGCTCATGGTGTAGTAAGGCAGCTTATAGTTTTCCGCGATCTTGCGCACCAGGTTGGCCGCGGCTTTCCAGTCGGGCAGCTTTTCGCCCAGGAAGGCGTGGAACACGGTGCCGGAGGTGTAGAGGGTCTGCAATTCGTCCTGGATATCCAGGGCGGAGAACACGTCCTCGGTATAGCCCACGGGCAGGTGGGAGGAATTGGTATAGTAGGGCGTGCCGTTCATGTTGGCGGTGATGATATCCGGATATTCTTCCTTATCGTGCTTGGCGAAGCGATAGGTGGTGGACTCGGCGGGGGTGGCTTCCAGGTTGTACAGGTCGCCGTACTTTTCCTGGTAATCGCTGAGGCGCTCCCGCATGTGGTTGAGCACGTCCCGGGTGAAGGCCTGGGCCTCGGGGGCGGTCAGATCCTTATGCAGCCACTTGGCGTTGAGGCAGGCTTCGTTCATGCCCACCAGGCCGATGGTGGAGAAGTGGTTGCTGAAATTGCCCAGATACCGCTTGGTGTAGGGGTACAGCCCCTGGTCCAGCAGCTTGGTGATTACGGTACGCTTGGTTTTCAGGCTGCGGGCGGCGATATCCATCAGGCTGTCCAGCCGCTTGTAGAAATCCTTTTCGTCCGCCGCCAGGTAAGCGATCCGGGGCATATTGATGGTGACCACGCCGATGGAGCCGGTGGATTCGCCGGAGCCGAAGAAGCCGCCGCTCTTCTTGCGCAGTTCCCGCAGGTCCAGCCGCAGGCGGCAGCACATGCTGCGCACGTCGCTGGGCTCCATATCGGAATTGATATAATTGGAGAAATAGGGGGTGCCGTACTTGGCGGTCATTTCAAAGAGCAGCTTATTGTTTTCCGTTTCACTCCAGTCGAAATCCCGGGTGATGGAATAGGTGGGGATGGGGTACTGGAAGCCGCGGCCGTTGGCGTCGCCTTCGATCATGATTTCGATGAAGGCCTTGTTCACCATGTCCATTTCTTTCTGGCAGTCGCCGTAGGTGAAATCCATTTCCTTGCCGCCCACGATGGCCGGCAAATTTTTCAGGTCGTTGGGCACCACCCAGTCCAGCGTCACGTTGGAGAAGGGCGCCTGGGTGCCCCAGCGGCTGGGGGTGTTGACGCCGTAGATGAAGGACTGCACGCACTGCTTGACTTCCTTCTGGGAAAGATCGTCCACCTTCACGAAGGGCGCCAGGTAGGTATCGAAGGAAGAGAACGCCTGGGCGCCAGCCCATTCGTTCTGCATGATGCCCAGGAAATTCACCATCTGGTTGCACAGGGTGGACAGATGGGAGGCGGGAGAGGAGGTGATCTTCCCCGGCACGCCGCCCAGGCCCTCCTGGATCAGCTGCTTTAAGCTCCAGCCCGCGCAGTAGCCGGTGAGCATGCTCAGGTCGTGCAGGTGCAGCGCGGCGCTGCGGTGGGCCTCGGCGATCTCCTCGTCATATACCTCGCTCAGCCAGTAATTGGCGGTGATGGCCCCGGAATTGGACAGGATCAGCCCGCCCACGGAGTAGGTGACGGTGGAATTCTCCTTCACCCGCCAGTCGTTGATCTGCAGATAATTGTCCACCAGGTCCTTGTAGTTCAGCAGGGCGGAATTGATATTGCGCACCTTTTCCCGCTGTTTGCGGTACAGGATATAGGCCTTCGCCACGTCCGCGTAGCCGGATTCGGACAGCACCTTTTCCACGCTGTCCTGAATGTCCTCCACGGCGATCTTCCCGTCGCGGATCTTTTTATCGAAATCGCTGGTGACGTGCAGGGCCAGCAGGTCGATCACCGTGGGATGATACTGCTTGCCGATGGCGTCGAAGGCCTTCGTGATGGCCGCGCTGATCTTGCTGATGGAAAAATCCACTACTTTCCCGTCCCGCTTGAGCACCTGGTACATAGAAAAGAATCCCCTTTCGTGGCGTGTTAAGCGTTGCTTCTGCCCGCATGATTCAGATAAAAACCGGAGCAGATATAACGTTATCACATCCGAAATGGGATGTCAATATGTTGTGGATAATTTAATAATTTGGGGTTTTCAAATCTATATGTTGTGGTTTTTATTCACCGGAAAGCACATAAACCCCACCGGAAAGCACAACCGGCACGCGGTCAGTCCACCCCCCTGAGCGCAGCGGCGGGCACAAAGCGCCGGGCGACGGCCAGGTATTCGCGCATCTGATCGGCGGAGGGGGCGTGCAGGCCCTCAAAGGGCACCGAATCCCGGTCGGTAAAAGCCTGGAGGAAGTAGCGCTTCGCCCCCGCGATCCACCGGCCGATCTGCTCAAAGTCCCCCGCGTCGTGGAGCTCCGCCACCACGGTGGTGCGGAATTCATAATCCGTATTCCCCGCCATGAGCAGGGAAACGCTCTCCCGGATGGGCGCAAGGTCCATCTCCGGCAGCCCCGCGGTGCGGGCGTATTTTTCCGGGCTGTTCTTGATGTCCATGGCCACATACTGGGCCAGGCCCGCTTCCAGCACCCGCCGCAGCACGTCGGGGTGCGCGCCGTTGGTATCCAGCTTGACGGGAAAGCCCGCGTCCCGGATGCGGGAGAGAAAATCCGGCAAATCCCGTCTCAGGCAGGGCTCGCCCCCGGTGACGGCCACCCCGTCCAGCAATCCCCGGCGCTTTTTCAGGAAGGAGAAAAATTCTTCTTCCGTCATGATGCCCGGGCCGGGGTTTTCCACCAGCTCGAAATTGTGGCAGAAGGGGCATCTGAAATCGCATCCCCCCAGGAACACCGTGCAGGCCACCCGGCCGGGAAAATCCAGCAGGGTCATTTTCTGCAGACCGTGAATTTCCATGTTTTCCATCCTTCCGTTGCCTGTCAGCCCAGGCGCTTTTCCATGAACCCGCAGGTAAACGGAAAAAAATCATACTTTTCCGTGCCCACGGATACAAAGCCAAAGCCCTCGTACCATTTTTTCAGCGCCTGGTTTTCCGCTATGATCCCGATGGCGATTCTGTCATAGCCCGCTTCCCGCGCCTGCTCCATGGCGTGGCGCACCAGCGTTTCCCCCACGCCCCGGCGCCTGAGCAGCGGCAGCACGCACAATCGTTCCATTTCGCACGTCCCGTTTCCCCGGTCCGAAAGCCCGTAACAGCCCGCCATCCGCCCCTGCCCGTCGAAGCAGGCGAACAGGGGTCGGCGCGGGTCCGCGATCCGCTGGCGGAGCGCTTCCTCCGTGGTGGCGAAGGCGGCGTACCGGGGCGCGTTTTCCGGCGTCAGGCCGAATTCCTCCGCCACCGTCAGGAAGCTCCTGCGGATCACCTCGGCGCAGGCGGGCAGATCATCCCCGGTCAGCCGCCGGACGGACAGGGCTTCTTCCGCCCGGGTCAGCCGCTTTTCCATCCGCTTTTCCTCCTACACCGCCGCCAGGATGTGCAGGTTGCGGATCTCCCCGTCGGCGATCCCGTCCTGTACGGAATAGGCGTGCTTTTCCAGATCGCCGCAGACGGCCTGCGTCAGGCCCTGGGACTGCAATTCGTCGATCACGTCGACGGCGATGCCCTCCATCACGTCCTGCTTTTCCCGGGCGGTTTCCTCCTCGTTTCCGGTAGTGAGCAGGTATTCCATCAGCTCCGCCAGCAGCGAAAGTTTCGGCAGCGCCCGCATGGCCCGGAAGCTCCATTTGTAGTAGGGCTGATAGACTTTGTTCAGCAGGAACACCGTCTGCATCCCCGCCTTCACGAATTCGCACGCCGCCATTTGGGCCGCGCCGGTTTCCCCGTGGCGAAGGCAGCGGCCGTAATTGTACTGGCCGCTCTGGGCCATGAGCAGCAGCTGCCCCGCCAGCTTTTTCCTTCGGATATCCTCGGGATACCGGGCCAGCCCTTCCCGCATGCGGGTCACGGTTCCCGGGCCGTCGTGGAAGATTTCGCCGTTCACCGCCTCCGAAAGGGCGTATTCCGGCACGGCCAGCCATTGCCTGAGCGTCAGAACGCCGTCCGGCGCGCCGACCTTTTCCGCAAAATACTCCGCCGTGCGCAGGACTCCCCGGCGATTGCCGCCCACCGGCGCCGTGAGGCCCCGCCTGAGGCCCATGAATTCCCGGGGCAGCCTGGCGTACGCCCGCTCCAGCAGAAACGCGTCCCGGCGGCTGACGGTCTCCTCGTCCGGCAGGAACAGGCAGAACCCCGGCTCGAAATCGTGATCCCGGGAGATCTCATCGTCAAATCCGAAGCATTCCGATCCGCTGCCCGTCAGCCCCGCCGCGATCAGCGGCAGCAGCCCCGGAAACTGTTCCCGCAGCATGGGCAGGCCGTACTGTTCAAAGTACGCCCGGGCGATCTCAAGCCCTTTCATAGATCCTTTTCGCCCTTTCTTTCAGGTCTTGCGCCGCCAGGAAATAGCCGTAATATTCAAAGGCGGGCGCGCATTTTTCGCACACGAAGGCGTAATACCCGTCCCGGGGAACGCCCGGCGTATCCAACAGGGCTTGGGCCTGATCCAGCAGGGCGAAGATCCTTTCTTCCCCCTGCTCCATGCCCGCCTGGGCCGCCACGGCGTCCGCCCGGTTCAGGCAGGTGACGGCCTGCTCCAGTTCCCCGTTTTCCACCTGCTTCATCTGCTCCATGGCCCGGTCGTAATACGCCTGCGCGTCGCCGTACCGGCCCAGGGCCGCGCAGCACAGCCCCATGTTGTTGTACAGCCCGCCCAGCAGCTTTTTCGCCGCGCCGCCCAGGGCGTAGGCTTTTTCCGCCCGCTCGAACAGGCCCATGGCCCGTTCGTTTTCCCCGAAGGCGTTCAGGGCCGTGGCGGCGTTCACACAGGTCGTTCCGGCGCTGACGTTGCCGTCAAAATTCATTTCATCCAACAGCGAAAGCGCCCGCTCGATCTGGGGCAGGGCCTTGTCCTTTTCCCCGGTTTTGCGGTAGTGGCCGATCAGCTCGCTGCGCAGCATCAGTTCGCCCCGCAGATCCTTCCCCGCCTGCGCCTCCGCCAGCCAGTACAAAAGATGCCTCTCTGCCCCGGCGTAATCCCGGCGGCTCATGTATTCATCCAGCTTTTCCGCGATACGCTGCTGCGGCACCGGCCGGAACCGTTCCATTCCTTCTCTTTCGTCCATGAGCCTCCCTCCCCTGCGTACAGCATACCACACGCGCCGGTATTCGTCAAAGCAAAACGCCCGGCTCCGAAAGGAACCGGGCGCAAGGCGTTTCGCCGCCTTACTTGGCCAAGGTATTCTGCCGCTCCAGCAGCGTCAGCAGGTAAACGAACTCTTCCTTATAGGGATCTCCCGTCACGGAGGCGCAGCCCCGGGCCAGTTCCAGGGCATCCGCCCAGGAAGAAGCGCCCTTGTGCTCGCTGTCCCGCAGCAGCATGCCGCATTCGGCTACCGCGGCAGCAAAGCGCATGTTGTCGCTGAGGGTTTCGGCGATTTCTCCCGTCAGGGGATATTCCTCCAGGGTGCTTTCCTCCTGGCCGGGCTTCTTGTAGCGGATGCTGAGGGTCAGCCATTCGTCCCCTTCGCCGGAGGACGGCTGCTGATAGCGGCTGGAAGCGCTGCCGGTATCGAAATCGCTGCCCGCAGGCACGATCTCATACAGCGCCGTCACCCGGTGCCCGCTGCCGATCTCGCCGCCGTCCTTGGTATCGTCGGCGAAATCCTCCGCCGCCATCACCCGGTCCTCATAGCCGATGAGCCGATAGCCCTTCACCAGCGCGGGGTTGAAGTCCAGCTGCAGCTTCACGTCCCGGGCCACTTCGATCAGCGTGCCGCCCGCTTCCGTTACCAGGGCGCGCCGGGCCTCGAAGATGGAATCCAGGTAGTAGTAATTCCCGTCGCCGTAATCCGCCAGGGCTTCCAGCTTGTTATCCTTGTAATTGCCGTAGCCCACGCCCAGCATGGTCAGCTTCACGCCGTTCTTTTTCTTTTCCATCACCAGCCGGGCCAGATCGCCCTCGCTGGTCATGCCCACGTTGAAATCGCCGTCGGTGGCCATGATGATGCGGTTCACGCTGCCTTCGTCGGCGTACTTTTCCGCCAGCTGATAGGCCGTCTGGATGCCGGCGGCGCTGTTGGTGCTGCCCCCTGCCTCCAGGGCGGAGATCGCTTCCATGATGCGCACCTTGTCCGCCGCCGGCACGCCGGTGAGCACCACCTCGTCCCGGGAAGCGTAGGTGACGATGGACACGGTGTCCGTGGGGGCCAGTTCATCCAGCAGCAGCAGGAACGCCCGCTTCACCAGATCCAGCCGGTCGGAGCCGAACATGGAGCCGGACACGTCGATCAGGAACACCAGGTTGTTCCGGGGGCGGTCCTCCACGTCGATGTCCACGGCGTGCAGCCCGATCTGCAGCAGCAGCGTTTTTTCGTTCCAGGGGCATTGGGCCAGCTCCATGGTGACGCCCAGCGGGCTGTCCCCCTTGGGGCCCTGGTAATCATAATGGAAGTAATTCAGCATTTCCTCGATGCGCACGGCGTCCTGGGGCACCTTCTGGCCGGCGAGGATCATGGCGCGCAGCTGGGCGTAGGAGGCGGTGTCCACGTCCGCCGCAAAGGTGGACAGGGGAGACGCGGACACGCTCTGGAACCCGTTTTCCTGAATGAAGGTGTATTCGTTGGTGTTCCAGGGCTCCCAGGCGGCGCCCGCCGCCGGCATGGACGTGGTCATGGCCATGGGGGCGGCGAAGGACTTGGCTTCGTAAGCGTAGCTCACGGCGCCGTCGCATTCCTCGGTGCACAGCTCCCAGGGATCGCTGTTTACGGATACGGCGTGCACCGCCCCGTCGGAGAACAGTACGTTCCAGGTCCTGCCGTCCACCATGCCGGTAGCCAGCAATCCGTTCCTCCGCTGGAAAGCCGTGACCGCGCTTTCCGTTTTCTCGTCGAAGGTGCCCGGGGTTTCGTCCTCCAGGTAGCCCAGCTCCTTCAGCCGGGCCTGAATGACGGCCACCTGATCGCCGGTATCGCCCTTCTGCCAGATCTCTCCCTGAGCCAGGGCCGGAGCCGCCAGGGTCAGCAGCGTCACCAGCGCCAGGATCGCGCAAAACCATTTTCCGTGTTTCATCGTTTTTTCCTCCTTGTCAGGCTTCGTCCGCCCCGGGTGGAGGGCGGCGGTTTTCAGGGCGCAGCGCCCTTGTTTCCTGTTTTCACCGGGTTAGACGGAGGCGGAGAAAAAAAGTTCCCATCCGTTTTCCATTTTTTTCGCAGGTACGGATTTTCAGGAGTTTATTACTTCTTTGTTACATTATAGACTTTCGCCGCTTTTTTTAGTATAATGGGGGCGAGACAGTGAAAAAGCGGCGGCCGCGGCGGAAAAGAGGGGAAGCCATTGGATTGTGAGCTTCAAAAGGCAAGCATGTGGAAGCGCATCTCGGCTTTCCTGTTCGACGCGATCCTGCTGGGCATCGTGGCGGTCCTCTTTGCGTGGGGGCTGTCCGCCCTGACGGGGTACGACGGCTACATACGCACCGTGAACGAAAGCTACGAAAAATACGGCGCCCAATTCGGCGTGAACCTGCGCATTTCCCGGAGCGAATACAACGCCCTGCCCGAAGAAGAAGCCCGGAAGGTGGAGGCGGGCATCGACGCGATGAACGCCGACGCCGCCGCGCTGCGGGCCATGCAGATCACGATGAGTCTGTCCGTCCTGATCGTATCCCTGGGCTTCTTTTTCGCCTTTCTCGTGATGGAGTTCCTGCTCCCCCTGAAGCTGGGGACCGGGCAGACGCTGGGGAAAAAGATCTTCGGCATCGGGCTGATGCGGGCCGAAGGAGTGCGGGTGAACGCGGTCACGCTGTTCATCCGGGCGATCCTGGGAAAATACGCGGTGGAAACCATGGTGCCCACGCTGATCCTGATGATGATGTACTGGGGCGCCATCGGGGTGGTGGGCCCCGCGGTGCTGCTTCTGCTGCTGATCGTGGAGGCCGCAGTCCTGGCCGCCACCCGCACCAACGCCCTGATCCACGATCTCCTGGCGGGCACCGCCGTGATCGACGCGGCCAGCCAGCGGATCTTCGATACCCCGGAGGATCTGGCCGCCCATAAAGCCAGAATCGCGGCGGAGATCGCCGCCCGGGAGCCTGACTGAGAGAAATCACCTGCAAAGGAGGAAGGAATACCGCATGAATATCGTCCTGCAAAACCTGACCAAGATTTTTCCCAGCCGGAACAAGAAATCCGGCGAAGAGGTGGTGGCCGTCAACAATTTCAATTTTGAGATCCCCGACGGCAAGCTGATCGGCCTGCTGGGGCCCTCGGGCTGCGGCAAGAGCACCACGCTGTACATGATCAGCGGCCTGCAGAAGCCCACCAGCGGCCGGATCTTCTTCGGGGACGATGACGTAACGGAAATGTCCACCGAAAACCGGGGCATCGGCCTGGTGTTTCAGAATTACGCCCTCTACCCCCACCTGACGGTGAAGCAGAATATCCTCTTCCCCCTGCAGAACCTGCGGGGCAAGGACAAGATGGACAAGAACGCCATGCTGGACCGGGCTTACGAAGCCGCCAAGCTGGTGCAGATCGAACAGCTGCTGGATCGCAAGCCCAGCGAGCTTTCCGGCGGCCAGCAGCAGCGGGTGGCCATCGCAAGGGCGCTGGTGAAAATGCCCAAGGTGCTTTTGCTGGACGAGCCGCTCAGCAACCTGGACGCCCGGCTGCGGCTGCAGACCCGGGAAGAGATCCGCCGCATCCAGAAGGAAACCGGGATCACCACCGTGTTCGTGACCCACGACCAGGAAGAGGCCATGAGCATTTCCGATATGATCGTGGTGATGAAGGCCGGCATCGTGCAGCAGATCGGCAAGCCCCAGGACGTGTACGACGATCCGGCGAACCTGTTCGTGGCGAAATTCCTGGGCACGCCGCCCATCAACGTGTTCTCGGGCCGGGTGCAGGAAGGGCACCTTTACATCGGCGAGGACAGGATCATAGACGTAAAGGGCGTTCCGGACCAGGAAGTGGTGGCGGGCATCCGGCCGGAGGGCTTCGTGCTTTCCGACGGCGGCCCCCTCACCTGCGCCCCCGTCAACGTGGAGGTCATGGGCCGGGACGTCAGCGTGGTGTCCACCCATCCGGCGTCCCTGAACCCGCTGGTGCGCTCCATCATCAACGCGGACAACCGCATCGAGCTGGGCGACAGCCCGGTGCGCTACGCCATCAAGCCGCGCAAGCTCTTCATTTTCAAGAAGGAAACCGGCGAGCGGATCAATTTTGAGGTGAAGTGACATGGTAGAAAGCAAACAACAGTGGAAAGCCTGGCTGTATCTGTCGCCGGCCATCGTGCTGCTGCTGATCTTCACCGTGTGGCCTATCATCAACACGGTGGCGATGGCTTTCATGGAGGATTACAGCGGCCTGGCGAAAATCGGAGGCGATACCGCCTTCCGCTTCGGCATCGGCAACTTTGCCAAGGTGGTGCAGAACGCGGATTTCCAGCAGGCCCTGATCAACACCGTGCTGCTGTGCGTGATTTCCGTGCCGATCAGCACCATCCTGGCGCTGCTCATCGCCGTAGCGCTCCACGCCATTAAGCCGTTGCAGAAAGCGCTGCAGACCATCTTCTTCCTGCCCTACGTCACCAACTCCATCGCCATCGGCATGGTGTTCGCCGCCATGTTCAACGTGATCGGCAGCGTGGGCACCCGCAGGCCGCTGATCAGCAGCTACGGCATCGTGAACGACATCATCCGCTTCTTCGGCGGGAACTGGGTGAACTGGATCAATTCCGGCTCGGAGCACTGGGCCAATATGTTCGTGCTGATCACCTACATCGTCTGGAACGCCCTGCCCTTCAAGATCCTGATCCTGCTGGGGGGCCTCACCGGCATCAACAAGCAGTATTACGAGGCGGCGAAGGTGGATTCCACGCCCCGCTGGCGGGTGCTGACCCGGATCACCGTGCCGCTGCTCTCCCCCATGCTGGCCTACGTGGTGATCACCGGGTTCATCGGCGGATTCAAGGAATACACCAGCATCGTGGGCATCTTCGGCGAATCCATGGGCCCGGTGCACGCCAAGGGCAGCATGAACACCATGGTGGGCCTGATCTACGATTCCCTGGCCAGCAACAACCAGGGCCGCGCCAGCGCCGCAGCGCTGATCCTCTTCGGGATCATCCTGGTGGTCACCCTCATTAACCTGTGGGTGAGCAAGAAGCACGTGCATTATTGAGAAGGGAGGCGGCAAACGTGTCTCAGAGCGTCATGAAGGTGATGCAGGGGCGGGACCTGCGCAAAACGTCCGCCCGGCAGAAAATCACCCACATCCTCTCCCAGGCGGGCATCTACTTATTCCTGCTTCTGATGGCCGCCATCGTGCTGTTCCCCTTCTACTGGATGATCATTTCCTCCCTGAAATCCCTGGTGGAATACCGCCTCAGCCCGCCCACCTTCTGGCCGATGCAGGCGCTGTTCTCCAATTATGCGGACGCATTCACCACCGCCAGCCTGGGCGTGCTGTTCAAAAACACGATGATCGTGGGCCTGGTATCCACGCTGCTGTCGCTGGTCATCACCATTTTCACGGCCTTCGCCTTCGCCCGGCTGCAGTTCAAGGGCAAGGAGCTGCTTTTCGCGGCGCTGCTGGCCACCATGATGATCCCCGGCGAGCTGTTCACCATCACCAACTACGCCACCGTCACCCATCTGAACATCACCGGCACCTACACGGTGCTGATCGTGCCGTTCCTGGTGAGCGTGTTCTATATCTACCTGCTGCGGCAGAATTTCCTGCAGATCCCCAACGAGCTGTATCTGGCCGCCAAGGTGGACGGCACCAGCGATATGAAGTATCTGTGGAAGGTGATGGTGCCCCTGTCCTTGCCCACGCTGATTTCCATCACCATCCTGAAAATGATGGGCGCCTGGAACAGCTACATCTGGCCCCGGCTGGTGGCCAACGACCCGGAGCACCGCCTGATCACCAACGGCTTGCGCAACGCCTTTACCGACACCACGGGCGATGTGAACTATCCCGTGCAGATGGCGGCCGTGGCGCTGGTGAGCCTGCCGCTGTTCCTGGTTTTCGTGTTCCTGCGCAAGTATATCATGAGCGGCGTGAGCCGCAGCGGCATCAAGGGTTAATCGGCGTTCCCGCGCCTTTAACATAATCGTTTTCCAACAAAAAGAAAGGAAGGATCCGACGCTATGAAGAACAAGAAACTCATTCTCGGCATCATTCTGGCCATCCTGGTGGTTCTCGCCATCATTCTTGTGCCGAAGCTGACCAAAAAGGCGGAACCGGCTGCCACCGCGCCCGCCGCGTCCACCGCCGCCGAGCCTGCGGACAAGGCCGCCCCGGCCACCGCCGCCGAGCCCGTGGAGGAGCCCGCCCCGGCTACTGTGACCGAGCCCGTGGAAGAGCCCGCTCCGGCCACCGCCACCGAGCCCGTGGAAGAGCCCGCCCCGGCTACTGTGACCGAGCCTGTGGAAGAGCCCGCTCCGGCCACCGTGACCGAGCCTGTGGAAGAGCCCGCTCCGGCCACCGTAACCGAGCCTGTGGAAGAGCCCGCCCCGGCTACCGTGACTGAGCCCGTGGAAGAGCCCGCCCCGGCTACCGTGACCGAGCCTGTGGAAGAACCGGCTACCGTGACCGAGCCCGTGGAAGAGCCCGAAAAGGCCGAAGCTCCCGCCGTGATGAGCTATGCGGAGTATGACGCCGCGGAAAAGAACAGCGAAGTAACAGTGGAAACCTACGTGCAGGACAAGCAGGGCTGGTGGAATGACAAGGCCAACATTTACTGCCAGTCCGAGGACGGCGCGTATTTCCTCTATGAGCTGCCCATCAGCCAGGAGGATTACGACAAGCTGGTACCCGGCACGAAGATCCGCGTGAAGGGCTTCAAGAGCGAATGGTCCGGCGAAGTGGAGATCATCGACGCGGCCATCGAAGTGATCGAGGGCGAACCCTTCATCGCCGAAGCGGAAGACGTGACGGCGCTGCTGGGGACGGACGAGCTGATCAAGAAC
>CACWLP010000009.1 GCA_902761755.1 uncultured Eubacteriales bacterium
CCAGACCGATGCTTCCCCATTCTAACAGCTTTGGCAACAAGATGGTTAGTCTTCTGACTGGCTGTCAAAAATACCAACCAAATATATTGTAGTAGGAGGGAATCAAAATGGAACTGAATTCAAAACAAATGGGATCGTTTCTGCAGGCGGAGCGCAAAAAGATGGGCATGACCCAGGCCGAGCTTTCCGAAAAGCTGAACGTCAGCCCGCAGGCCGTGTCAAACTGGGAACGGGGCGAAACGATCCCCGACGTCGGTATCCTGCTGGATCTGGCGGGCGCGCTGCACTGCTCCGTGGACGCCATCCTGTCCGGCGGGGCCGGCTGCGGCGGTTTCCGCAGGCATATCACGGTGGCGCAGATGCAGGAAGCGCTGTCCTCGCTGGACCGTATCGGCGAGCTTCTGGGCCGGGATCATTTTGTTTACCAATGCATCATCGACGCGCTGAACGCCCGCATGAACACCGCCGTTGAAGCATCCTTCTCCGATCCGCACGTTTTCGATGTGTTCACCGTTGAGTTCCTGCTGGGCTGCATCGGCAACGGCGATTATGTGGATCCCCGGGATGTGGAATCCCATCTTCCGGCGAGCAAAGCGCGGGATTATCTGCTGAAATCCATGCAGGAGCGCGGCATCCGCTGATTCCCGGCGCGCCGCCGGGCTCTTCCGCCCCGCAACAGCCCGTTGCTTGCCAAGCCCCGGCTGGTGTGCTATCCTGTGTGCGAGGTGAGAAAAATGGAAACGAAAGACGTGATCCTGTCACTGCGCACAAAAAAAGGCTTGTCCCAGGAGGACCTGGCAAAGGCCGTTTATGTGACCCGCCAGGCCGTATCCCGCTGGGAAACGGGCGATACCGTGCCCAACACCGAAACGCTCAAGCTCCTCTCTTCCCTCTTCCAGGTATCCATCAACACCCTGCTGGGCTCTCCCCGGCAGCTGGTGTGCCAGTGCTGCGGCATGCCCCTGGAGGATGAAAACATCAGCCGGGAGGCGGACGGCGCCTTTAACGAGGAATACTGCAAATGGTGCTACGCGGACGGGAAATTCGCTTATCCCACCCTGGACGCGCTGGTGGATTTCCTGGTGGACCACTTTTCCTCCGACGCCTTTCCTCCGGACCAGGCCCGGGCCTATTACCGCGATCATCTGAAGCAGCTGCGTCACTGGCAGCCTGCCTGACACCCCGGCGCACGACTTTTTCCCCTTGGGGCTGTTGCACAGCCCCTTCGATCAAATGGATCCTCCATTTGATCGACATAAAACGCCTTTTCCTCTCGTCCCTGCGGGACTCCCGGGCGTAAAAGGCGCAAGGAAAGCATTTTTGCTCTCGCAGGGCATGCTCTGCTTTAGCAAAAATGCTCCTCGCAGCGCACGCTTCGCTGCTGCGGATTCCGCTTGGAGGGGCGGCGGCCCCTCCAAACCACCCCGGGGTTATTCGATTTCCCGGTATTCACTGTTGCTCGTTTTTTTATGAGAACCAATATCTCTGTAAACAAAGAGGATGCTGCAGATTGGCTTCTGCAATATCCCCTTTTCTTTTACCTGTTCCCGCGGCGGGAATTCCGTTACGATTCCTTTTCATTTTTCGACAGTTTTGTTAAGAAATGGCCCCGCGCCTTGACTCAAGCCGATCCGGGCTGATATAATTTTTTCAAAGTTAGGAAAATTGCATTCATTGGCATTATCTGCAAAAGAAAGAAGGAAGAACGCATGGACCAGAACGGCTATCAGCAGGGCAACAACCAGCAGAACGGCTATCAGCAGAATGGCTACCAGCAGGGCGGCTACCAGCAGGATAGCTACCAGCAGGGCGGCTATCAGCAGAACGGCTACCAGCAGGACGGCTATCAGCAGGGCGGCTACCAGCAGGGCGGCTACCAGCAGGGCGGCTACCAGCAGGGCGGCTACCAGCAGAACGGTTACCAGCAGGGCGGCTATCCGCCCCGTAATGGCTACAATTCTTACGGCAACAGCAACAACATCAATATCAACATTAACAACGTCAGCACAAACGCCCAGGAGGGGGGATCCTACTTCGACGGCGGCTTGCTGCAGCAAATCGGCTGGCGGCTGCTGGGCGGCCTGCTCACCCTATTCACCCTCGGCATCGGCCTCCCCTGGGCCGTGTGCATGCTCTACCGCTGGGAAACGAAGCATACCGTGATCGACGGTCACCGCCTCGGCTTCAACGGCAACGGCGGCCAGCTGCTGGGCAAGTGGCTGCTGTGGATGCTGCTCACCATCATCACGATCGGGATCTATGGGTTCTGGGTATCCATCAAGCTGAAGAAATGGATCACCAAGCATACCTATCTGGCCAACTGATTCCGGCGACCGCGGTTAAGGAGGAAAAACCATGAAAAAGTACGAGTGCCCCTGCGGCTACGTCTACGACCCCGAGATCGGCGATCCCGATTCCGGCATCGCCCCCGGCACCGCCTTTGAGGACATCCCCGAGGATTGGGTGTGCCCCATCTGCGGCCTGGGCAAGGACGCCTTCACCGAAATTTGATCCCCAGAGGCGGAAGCGGCGCTGCGCCCTTCCGCCTTTTTGCATCGAAAGGAGAGAAAACCATGAAAAAAATTATTGCCTGCCTGCTGGCGGCCGTTCTTCTGCTTGCCGCCGTTCCCGTCCTGGCCGACGAAAGCCTGGAAGTGCTGAAGGAAAACTTCTGGCAGTACAACAACGAATATACGCAATTCTCCTGCTTTTACGCCAAGGTTCAAAACAAGAGCGCCGAGCCCGTTTTTATCACGGAATGTGATCTGGATATGAAAGATGCCGACGGCAACGTGCTGGTCCAGGATGAATTCGGCTCTTCCTTCGGCCTGTTGCTCCAGCCCGGAGAATACACCTACGCATGGTTCTACGAATACGGGGACGACCAGGAGAATGCGGCCGATTGCGCCTTCAGCTGGAAAGAAGCCGCTCCCGACGGCTACTCTGGCACCGTCCGCTACGAATCCACCGCGGTGCTGGAAAAGACGCAGGACGAATGGGATACCTATCTGACGATACTGGTCAGCGTGACCAATCCCACCGAGGAACCCCTCTACGATCTGTCCTGCCTGGCCGTCCTGCTGGACGCCGAAGACAATATCCTGTACATCAGCACCGACTGCGCATACGATCTCGGCATCGCTCCCGGCAGCACCGTGACCTTCCGCTTTTTCGTTCCCGGTTATTACCTGGAAGGCAAAAGCTTGGAGGGCCTGAAGGTGGATTCCCTGGCGCTGGTCGACAGATATTGATCCTCCAACGAAAAAAGCGGCCCGATCCCTTTTCTGGGATCAGGCCGCTTTTTTTGCGTTTATTTGTTGCTTTCCGCCCAGTGCAGCGCGCCGTCCACCGCCCGGCGCCAGCCGGTCAGCAGTTCCTCCCGCCGCGCTTCCTCCATCCGGGGCGCAAATGTGTCCGCCACGTGCCAGCCGGCGGCGGTGGCCTTGAGGTCCGGGTAGATCCCCACGGCCAGGCCGGAGAGCAGCGCGGCCCCCAAGGCCGTGGTTTCCAGCACCGCCGGGCGCTGCACCGGCACGCCCAGCAGGTCCGCCTGGAACTGCATGAGCAATTGGTTTGCGCTGGCGCCGCCGTCCACCCGCAGGGCGGGGCTGTGCTTTCCGCAGTCCTGGGCCATGGCGGAGAACAGATCCCGGCTCTGGAACGCGATGGATTCCAGCGCCGCCCGCACGATATGCGCCCGCCCCGTGCCCCGGGTCATGCCCACCAGGGTGCCCCGGGTGTACATGTTCCAGTACGGCGCGCCCAGGCCCGTGAACGCGGGCACCAGATACACCCCGCCGGTGTCCGGCACGGACGCCGCCACCGCCTCGCTCTCCGCGGCGGTTTGGATCAGCTTCATTTCGTCCCGCAGCCACTGGATGGCCGCGCCGCCCACGAACACGCTGCCCTCGAAGGCGTAGGTGGGCTTTCCGTTCAGCCGCCAGGCCATGGTGGTCAGCAGCCCGCACCGGCTCAGGCGGAATGTTTCCCCGGCGTTCATCAGCATGAAGCAGCCCGTGCCGTAGGTGTTCTTCACCATGCCTTCCTCAAAGCACGCCTGGCCGAACAGCGCCGCGTGCTGATCCCCCACCAGGGCCGCCACGGGGATCTTCGCGCCCAGCAGATCTTCCCGCAAAAAACCGATTACCTGGGCGGTGTCCACCACCCGGGGCAGGATCTCCCGGGGGATATCCAGCATGGCAAGCAATTCCTCGTCCCATTCCTGGGTGTGCAGGTTAAAGAGCATGGTGCGCCCGGCGTTGGTGGCGTCGGTGACGTGGGGATGCCCCTCCACCAGATGCCACGCCAGGAAGGAATCCACCGTGCCGAAGCAGATTTCGCCCTTCCGGGCCCGGCCCCGCAGGTTCATTTCGTCCAGCATCCATTTGATCTTGCTGCCGGAAAAGTACGCGTCCGGCACCAGCCCCGTTTTCTCCCGGATCGTATCGCCGTATCCCTTTTGGGTCAGCTCCTCGATGATGGGCGCAGTGCGGCGGCACTGCCACACGATGGCGTTGTACAGGCACTGGCCGGTTTCCCTTTCCCACAGGAACGCGGTTTCCCGCTGGTTGGTGATGCCCACCGCGGCAATCTCCTCCGGGGCGATCTCCGCTTTGCGCACCGCGGCGCGCAGGGCCTCGATCTGGGTGTACAGGATATCCGCCGGATCGTGCTCCACCCAGCCGGGATGGGGATAATGCTGGGGAAATTCCTGGGCCGCCGCGGCGATCATGTGGCCTTCCAGGGTGAATACCACCGCCCGGCTGCTGGTGGTGCCCTGATCCAGGGCCACCAGGTAACGCTTGTTCATCATGTAGGTTTTCTCCTCTGATCCTGCTTTGCTTGTTTTTATTCTACCATCTTTTCCTCTTTTCTTCAACACTAACAGCCGAAACATTTTCCTCTGTCCCGTCTTTCATGTTGACATGAAATGGATAAATATGATATAATTGGGCAACAAATAATCACAGGGGAGACAGTCCGATGAAGCGATCTTTTTTGGTATGCCTGGCGGCTTTTCTTTTGCTGTTAACATCTTCTGCCCTGGCGGAAAACGATTGGCAGGATGCTTACCACGATTTTATTGTCGATGAGGGCTATAAATCCTCCGGCCAGGATTACAATTACGATGAGGCCCCTTCTTTTGCCCTGCACGACATGGACGGGGACGGCACACCTGAATTGCTGGCCTATAACGGCGCGGGCTATCATGCCGCGGGCTGTGTCTATGCTTATACAGCCGATAACGGCGAAGCCAAATTTGCCGGGAACGCCGGCGGGGATATTTATTCCGATGGCTTGTACTATTATGATAACGACCAATATCCCGGCCTTGTCACCATCGGCGGTGGTATGGGATATTATAATTCCTATTACGAGACGATCGAGAACGGTCAGTTGGTCTGGGAACAAGTAGCTTATTTCGGCGAAGATTACAATGTGGATACGGGAGAAACAAAGCCCTTTAATCAAAAGAAAACTACCGACAATGATCTGTATAATCTGACCCAGTCTGAAACCGATCGGCATGGCGTGATGTTCACCGACGCCGCTTCCCTGGACTGGGATAAGTTCATCGCGCCTTGGGCGTCGCAGGAAGCGCCTGTCGCCCCCGCGACCGCAGCGCCCGCACCGGCAGCACCCACCGAGGCCCCTGCCCCCGCCGAGCCGACCGTGGCCCCCACCGTCGCTCCTACGCCTGTCGCCCCCACCGAAGCACCGACGGAAGAGCCTCCCCAAATCCATTCCATCAGTCTGGTTCTCTCCAGCAGTGAGATTTACCCTTCTGAAACAGTGATCGCCACCGGTTCCGCCCCGGGCGCTGCCTACCTTGAATTGTACATGAGCGGCAAGGAAATTGCCTCTGTCCGAAGCAATTCCGTGTCCGCTTCCATCACTTATGATCAGGCGGAAAAAATGAACCGCACGCCCCTCATTGTCGCGCTGTTCGCATATTATAACGACGGGTCAAACGCCTCCACCGTTTGCAAGCTCACCGTGATGCCAAAAGAAGAGTTACTGCCGTTCCGCGGCGAAGTATATCTGAAAGCCTTTAAGGAAGCCAAGGAGCTGTACGGAAACCCCATGGCGGATAATCGGGAGGGCGGCTTTGTTGAAAGGCTCATGCAATACTATGAGGACTGCGGTTTGACCTGGGAAGAACGCAGGCAGGTCATGCTGACCCTCTATGACGCCGACCCGGTTTATCGGGATCTGTATTTATACGGATTAATGAATTATGAGCTGGCCTGCGGCTTGCGGCCCAAAAAAGATTCCATTTGCCAGTATGACGGTGTTCTGAATGTGCTGAGCATGTATACAAACATAACCAGTGAAGAATTCAGCAGTACCTTTTTCCATGAATCAGGCCACGCCACACAGCTGAATCTGTGGGATTGGAATACTGCGAACAAGAATGATTATCTGTATTGGGATAAAGTCATGGAATCGTCTCCTCTCTATGAACAGGAGGCGGCGATAGAAGAACTTCTGTATCAGGATGTAAAAAGCTATATAGCCAGAAAACTCGAACCCGGTGGATTAGGTACTTTGAGTCTCATGAGGATTTCGGAAACATTAATACAATATGAATTAAGAGAACTGCCGAAAACCGCGGAAAAAGAAGAAATAGAGGAAAGGATTACAGCGGCGTTCAGTAATATACGAGAAAGTATCTATTATGATCCCGCTTATGTTTCTGAAGACGGCATCGAACAAAGATACATGTCAATCCTCGCAATATATCAGAATGATACAATTACAGAAAAGTACAATTCCATCTTGGAAGACTATAAATCATTGACAGGAAAAGATTTCTATATCAATTACGATGGGTCTATGCCGGAGGCCGTTAAACAGGCGCTGGTAGAAGGGCTGCAGTATGCCTTGGTTGATTCAAAAGAATATGCAAATTTCAAACTGCTGTCCAACTATAATTCGTTCAGCACTATAAATTCTGAGATAATAAATGAATTTTCTTTTGAGCAAGATATTATGAAGGAGCAAATGGAACCGGGTACTTACAATTCTTCTATGGTCTCCGATGTATATGGCGGGATTACGAATAATAAATTAATAGGTTCATTCGGGCATGCTGGTGACAGTTCTTCCGAACCATACTATTATTGGCATAATGAAGTTCGTTATCCTACTCACAGGCAGTTGAAAGAAGCTTGGGCGGAGTATTTCTCCGCCAAGATTTGCGGCGACGAATACAACATCGAAATGAACGCCCAATACTTTCCCCTCGCCACCGAGGCGTTTGATAAGTATGCCAAAGAGCTTCTGGCCTATTATGAAGATTTCTATGACTGACAGGCCGGCATCTTCCGGTATTTTGGTGCTTGACACAGCCCCTTTCCGTCCGTTATAATGCCAGTAACAGGCAGCGACGGGATCCCAGTAGCCCTGCCCAACCGACCCGAAGAGAGCTTCCGTCCGGTGCAAGGAAGCGGCGGCGGCACAGGCGAATTACCTCCCCGAGCCCGGTGCTGAAGGGGCATATCCTGCGTAGGCATCCGCCGGTGCGCCGGTTACAGCGTCAACGAGGGCAGAAGCGCCGCAGGCGCCTTTGCCGAAACGGAAGTGGTACCGCGTTTTCATCCGCCTTCCCAGATGGGACAGGCGGTTTTCTTTTTCACACATCAGAAGGGAGAATCAAGTATGGACATTCAGAACATCCGCTTCGCCGGCCGTTTCAGCGGCATTTCCGGCAGCGCCATCCGGGAAATCTTCAAGCTCCTGGCCGTGCCGGGCATGATTTCCTTCGCCGGAGGCAATCCCGCCGCCGACGCCCTGCCCGACGAACAGTGCGCCTTCCTTGCCAAAGAGCTGCTGCTGGAAAAAGGCAAGGCGCTTTTGCAGTACGGCGCCACGGAGGGCTACGCGCCCCTTCGGGAAAGCCTGGTCCCCTATGTGAAGGACCGGTTTTTCTTCTCCTGCGGTCCGGACGAGATCCTGCCCGTCACCGGCTCCACCCAGGCTATGGACCTGCTGTGCAAAGCCCTGATCGATCCCGGGGACAAGATCGCCGTGGAAAGCCCCACGTTCCTGGGCAACATGCAGTGCATGCGGCTGTACCAGGCGCAGCTGCTCCCCGTGGAGAGCGACGCGGACGGCATCCGGGTGGATCTGCTGGAGGAAGTATTCAAAAAAGAGCATCCGAAAATGCTCTATGTGATCCCCACCTTCCAGAACCCCACCGGCCGCACCCTGTCCCTGGAGCGGCGGAAAAAGATCGCCGCCCTGGCCGCGGAATACGGCGTGGTCGTCGCGGAGGACGATCCTTACCGCGACCTGCGCTACGCGGGGACGGAGCTGCCCTCCATCAAATCCTTCGATACCGAAGGCTGGGTGGCTTTCCTGGGCAGCTTCTCGAAGGTGATCTCCCCCGGGCTGCGGGTGGGCTTCCTGTGCGCCAATGCCAATCTGCTGCGCAAGTGCATCATCGGCAAGCAGTCCACCGACGTGCACACCGCCAATCTTAACCAAGCCATCGTGGACGCCTACCTGCGCCGGGGGCTGCTCATGCCCCATGTGGAGCGCATCTGCCGCAGCTACCGGGAGCAGATGAACACCATGCTGGGGCTGCTGGCCAAATGCGGCGGGGTGGCCCGATATACGAAGCCGGAAGGCGGGCTGTTCATCTTCGCGGAGCTGAACGAGGGCATGGACGCAGTGGCGCTGCTCAAATCCTGCGTGGATCGGGGCGTCGCCTACGTGCCCGGCACCTATTTCTATCCCGCCGGCGGCCATCCCAATACCATCCGCCTCAACTTCTCCATGTGCACCGTGGATCAGATCAAAGCGGGCATGGAAAAGCTGGATTCCGTGTTTTCCGCACAAGCAAAGTAATTCAAACAACTATAATTTCACCGGGAGGATCATCACCATGCCAAACGTACTCGACACCCTCCGCGAACGCGGATTCCTGGCCCAGATCACCTTTGAAGACGAATTGTACAAGCAGCTGGAAAAGGAGCCCACGGTATTCTACGTGGGCTTCGATCCCACCGCCACGTCGCTGCATTTCGGCCACTTCATCCCCATCATCGCCATGGCCCACATGCAGCGGGCGGGGCATATCCCCATCGCGCTGGTGGGCGGCGGCACCGCCATGATCGGCGATCCCTCCGGCAAAACCGACATGCGCCGGATGATGACCGTGGAAACCATCGACCATAACGTATCCTGCATCAAAAAGCAGATGGAGCGCTTCATCGAATTCGGCGAGGGCAAGGCCCGCATCGTCAACAACGCCGACTGGATCCGCTCCCTGGGCTACATGGATTTCCTGCGGGACGTGGGCGCGCTGTTCTCCGTCAACCGCATGCTCACCGCCGAATGCTACAAGCAGCGGCTGGAGCGGGGGCTCACCTTTCTGGAATTCAATTACATGCTCATGCAGAGCTACGATTTCCTGCAGCTGTTCAAGAAATACAACTGCCGGCTGCAGATGGGCGGCGACGACCAGTGGAGCAACATGCTGGCCGGGGCCGATCTGATCCGCCGCAAGGAGCACGAGCCCGCCTTCGCCTGCACCTTCAAGCTGCTGATGAACCACGAAGGCAAAAAAATGGGCAAAACGGAAAAGGGCGCATTGTGGCTGGACGCCGACCTGTGCAGCCCCTACGATTTCTACCAGTACTGGCGCAACGTGGACGACAGCGACGTGGAAAAATGCCTGAAGCTGCTCACGTTCCTGCCCATGGACGAGGTGAACCGCCTTGCCGCCCTGGAGGGCAGCCAGATCAACGAGGCCAAGAAGGTGCTGGCCTATGAGTGCACCAAGCTGGTGCACGGCGAGGAAGAGGCCCAGAAGGCCCAGCAGGCCGCCGCGGCGCTCTTCGGCGGCGGCGCCCAAGGCGCGGACGTGCCCACCTACGTCTGGACCCAGGCCCAGATGGCGCAGGACTGCCGCCTCACCACCCTGCTCAACCTCTGCGGCCTTTGCACCTCCAACGGCGACGCCCGCAAGCAGATCCAGCAGAACGCCGTGGTGATGAACGACGCCAAGGTGACGGATATCAATTTCACCCTCACTGCCGATATGTTCCCCGCCGACGGCATCCTGCTGCGCAAGGGCAAGAAGAACTACTGCCGGGTGATTTTGAAGTAAGCGTTTTCTGTGGGGAGAACCGTTCTTTGGAGCCCAAAGAATGGTTCTCTCCTAACCCCCTTTCCCAGAAAAGCGATTGGGAAGGGAGGATCGAGAAAACGCATTTTCCCCTCATGATTGAATAAAATAGGCCAAAGCTCTCCATACGGCTTTCTTGGAAGGGGGTGCAGGGGGGAACCGTTCTTTGGCCATCAAAGAACGGTTCCCCCCGATTTCGTTTTATGCCCGGTGATTACAAAACCCTGAAACAATCGGCCCACGATGAATTCATCGTGAACAAAAGCCGCTTCATCGGCTACGCTTCCCCCTGCCGGACGGAGGAAGAAGCGCTGGCCTTTTTGAAGTGCATCCGGGAGAAGCACCGGGACGCCATCCACAACTGCTACGCCTACGTGATCGGGGAAAACGCCGGCATCATGCGCTATTCCGACGACGGCGAGCCGGGGGGCACGGCGGGCCTGCCCATGATGGAGGTGCTCAAAAGCCGGGGCGTCACCAACTGCTGCGTGGTGGTGACGCGGTATTTCGGCGGGGTGCTGCTGGGCGCGGGCGGGCTGGTCAGGGCGTACACGAAGGGCTGCGCCATCGCCGTCGACGCCGCCCGGGTGGTGCGGATGCAGCGGACGCAGAAGCTGCTGCTGGACGTGCCCTACCCCCTGTGGGACCGGGTGAACCACGCGCTGAAATCCCTGCCCGTCATCGTTGGGGACACCGCCTTCGGCGCGTCGGTGGAGGCTACGGTGCTGGTGCGGGTCCGGGACCTTGCGGACGTCACCCGGAAGCTCGCCGCCCTCACCGACGCCAGGGCCGAATGGCTGGACGTGGAAGAGCTTCATTATCCCTGGCCCGAGGAGGAATGAGAATGGTACGATTTGCGGATCTAAGCTATAAGGCCGCCGTCAACGCGCTGCGCCGCCAGGTCAACGACCTGCACGTGGCGGGCCGCCCCGATCTGTTCAAGCCCGGCTTCGGCCCGGAGATCCGGGATCACGCGGACCTTTATCTGAAGCGGCAGATCGGCTACGCCGCCGTGATGGAAACCGACGGCGAAATCGCCGGCATGGTGATGGTGGATTACATCGAAAAGCCCGAGACTCCCTACGGCCCGGCGCGCCGGTTCGTCCACATCGCGGAAATCTGCGTGGATGCAAAATACCGCCGCCAAGGCGTGGGAAAAGCGCTCATGGACTTTGTGAAGGCCGACGCCAAGGAAAAGGGCTTTCCGAGAATCGAATTGGACGTATGGGCCTTCAACGACGCCCTTTCCTTCTACGAGGCCGAGGGCTTCACCGTGTTCCGCCGCTTCCTGGAATACAGCGTCGGATAAAACAGCGTCTTTCTTCGGAAAGGGGTACGGGGGAAACCGCTTCTTGGAACACCAAAGAAGCGGTTTCCCCCGCTTTCGCTTTCTCTTTACTCCGGCAGCCGCACGGCGGCGCCCGCCCTGAAATCCCGGGGCGCCAGGCAGGGATTGGCCCGCAGCAGCGCCGCGGTGGTTTTTCCGTACCGGTCGGCCAGGGTGGAAAGCGTTTCCCCCTCCCCCAGCACCACGGTTTGGGGCACGGGGCAGGGCTCGTTCTCTTCCGGCACGCACACGATGTCCCCGCCCCGCAGGTTTTCCAGATCCTTGCCTTCGTTGGCCGCCGTCAGGGTGTGATAGCTCAGGTTATACCTGATCTGCAGATCCCCGGCGGTCTGCCCTTCCTGCACCACGGCCCGCCGGTTTGCCGGGCACGTATACCCGCCCGTGGGCCCGGTAGGCGTCGTCGGGCCTGTGGGGACCGTCGGGCCCGTGGGCGGCGTGGAGCCGCTGGGCCCCGTGGGGCATGCCGGGCCGGTGGGACCGGTAGGGCAGCCCTGATTCCTGCAGGGCGGGATGCACAGCACGTCCCCCACCATCAGCCGCGCCGGGGGGATGCCCGGGTTCGCGTCCATCAGATCCCTGAGGGGCACCCCCTGGCGCTGGGCGATCAGGTAAAAGCTGTCCCCCCGCCGCACCGTATAGCGATAAGCGCATTGCTGGTTCGTCTGCTGATCCGACATGTGCTTTCCTCCCTTTTCCTGGATTCACCCCCAGGATATGCGGCGGAACAAAAAAATGTGCGTAACTGTTCAGTCGCAGAAAGGGTACTTTCAAGCACTTACGAAGCAGGGGCCTCCGCGGCCCCTGAACCCCGCGGCAAGGGATTTCATCCCTTGCATCCCATTTGGCGAAACAGCGCCATTGTGAACAACAGCAACCTTCGCCTGCCGCACTGGGATGAGAATTTTTGGAAGGTTCCTGGCCCAAGAAAAGCCGAGAAAAACCCAGGGGAGAGCAAGCTTTCCCCTGGGCTTTTCAGCGGCCTGGCCAGAAACCACATGTCGTCAAGTTGTTGCCGGGATGGAGTCCAGGGGCCGAAGGCCCTTGGTTCAGGGGTTCAGGGGGCTGAAGAAGCCCCCTGCCTCGTCCCAAGCTTCCCGGCAAAGCCTGTTTTTTACACCCGCCAGATTTCCCGGGCGTACTGCCGGATGGTGCGGTCGGAGGAGAATTTTCCGGCGTGGGCCACGTTTTTCAGGCACTTGCGGGCAAAGCCGTCCGGATCCGCGGCGTAATCCCGGTTCGCGGCCAGCTTGGCGTCCAGATAGCTGCGGAAATCGTACAGCACGAAATAATGGTCCGGCTTGTGCCAGGAGGCCCCGGCCAGGATGGCGCCGTACAGCTCCTTGAACGCGCCGTCCTCATCCCGGAAAGTGCCGTCCACCAGCGCGTCCAGCGCGCGGGCGATCTGCGGATCCTGCTTGTAGATGGTCCGGGGATCGTAGGTATCCCGGATGGCGTTCAATTCTTCCACCGTGGCGCCGAAAATGTAGTTGTTTTCCCGGCCCGCCTGCTCCACGATTTCCACGTTGGCCCCGTCGTAGGTGCCCAGGGTCACCGCGCCGTTGAGCATGAATTTCATGTTGCCGGTGCCGCTGGCCTCGGTTCCCGCAGGCGAGATCTGCTCGCTGATATCCGCGGCAGGGATGATCTCCTCCGCCCAGGAGCAGTTGTAATTCTGCACGAACACCACCTTCAGCTTATCCCCGGTGTCGGGATCGGCGTTCACCATCCCGGCGATGCGGTTGATGAGCCGGATCACGGCCTTGGCCCGGTCGTAGCCTGGGGCGGCCTTGGCGCCGAAAATGAAGGCGGTGGGGGTGAAATCGCGGATGCTGCCGTCCTTGAGCCCATGATAGATCGCCAGGATGCTCAGGGCGTTCATGAACTGCCGCTTGTATTCGTGCAGCCGCTTCACCTGCACGTCGAAGATCATATCGGGGCTCAGCTTCACGCCCTCGCGTTTTTCGATCTCCCGGCAGAGCTGCTCCTTCTTCATCCGCTTCACCTGCCGGAATTCCCGGATCATGTCCCCGTCGATCAGGGGATCCAGCTTTTCCAGCTCGTCCAGCGCGGTGAGGAAGCCGTTCCCGATTCGCTTTTTGATCAACGCGCACAGTTCCGGATCGCACAGGCCCAGCCAGCGGCGCTGGGTGATGCCGTTGGTTTTGTTCTGGAACCGGTCCGGATACACCTGATACCAATCGGCGAACAGATCGTCCTTCAGGATCCGGCTGTGCAATTCCGCCACGCCGTTGGTGGCAAAGGTGGCGTACACCGCCAGCTGGGCCATGTGCACCCGGGGCCCTTCGATGATGCAGCGGGTGGGCAGGACCGGCAGGTTCCGTCCCTTCATTTCCGCCCGGAAGCGGGCGTCGATTTTCCGCATCACCGCCACGATCCCGGGGCAGACGGAGCCCAGCAGCCCCAGATCCCATTTTTCCAGGGCTTCCTGCATCACGGTATGGTTGGTATAGGCGAAGGTCTGCTGGGCGATGCGGAAGGCGTCCTCAAAGGCCACGCCGTCCTTTTCCAGCAGGCGGATCAGCTCGGGCACGGCCATGACGGGATGGGTGTCGTTGAGCTGCACGGCGTGCTCCCGGGCGAAGAAGGAATAATCATCGCCGTGGCGCTTTTTGTACGCCCGCAGGATATCCTGCATGGTGGCGCTGACCAGCACGTACTGCTGCTTCACCCGCAGCTGCTTGCCCTCCCGCTTGCTGTCGTTGGGGTAAAGCACCTTGACGATGTCCTCCGCCTTGTTCTTGTCCGCGGCGGCTTCCTGGTATTTCTGCTGATTGAACAGGGGAAAATCGAACTCGTGCAGGCTTTCGGTCTGCCACAGGCGCAGCGTGCCCACGTTCTTCGCCCCGTAGCCCACCACCGGCATATCGTAGGGCACCGCCAGCACGCTGCCTGTTTTCATCTCCACCACCACGGCTTCGCTGAGCCGCCGGATGGACCAGGGATCGCCGAAGCGGGACCAGTCGTCCGGCTCCTCGTGCTGGCAGCCGTCCACGAAGCTCTGCTTGAACAGCCCGTAGCGGTAGCGCAGCCCATAGCCCGTCAGGGGAATATCGTGGGTGACGGCGCTGTCCAGGAAGCAGGCGGCCAGGCGGCCCAGGCCGCCGTTGCCGAAGGCGTCGTCCTCAATATCCTCCAGAGAGGCGATGTCCGCGCCCCGGGCTTTCAGCTGCTCTTTCACATCCTCCAGCAGCCCCATGCAGTACAGATTGTTGTACACCAGCCGCCCCACCAGGTATTCGGCGGAAATATAATACGCCTGGCGCTTCCCCGCCCGTTGGGCTTCCTTCTCCGTCCACACGGGAGCCAGGGCTTCCATGGCGGCGGCGGAAACCGCGTTATGCAGCTGCGGGGCGTCCGCGTTTTCCAGGGAGGTGTGATCCCGGGTCAGCAAAATCGCCTCGGCCCGGGAAATCAGTTCCTTGGCGTTCATCATATCAAGCGTTCCTCCTGTTTGCTTCCTCATTCAGCTTTTTCAGCCGGGCGGCGATTTGGGGCGTGGCTGCGCCGGGCTTCATGCGCCACTGCCAGTTGCCCCCCATGATGCCGGGATGGTTCATGGTGGCGAAAGCCCCCAGCTCCAGCACGTCCTGCATGGGCACCACGGCGATGCGGGCGCGGCTCTTGAGCACGCACCCGATCAGCGCCCAGACGGCGTCCTCCTTCCGGTCGAAGCCCACCACCTTCATGGCCAGCTTCATTTCTTCCTCCGGCGCTCCCTCCGCCCAGGCGAGGGTGGTCTGGTTGTCGTGGGTGCCGGTGTAATACGCGGTGTTTTCCGGGATGTTGGCGGGCAGATGGATGTTCTTTTCGTCCCCGCCAAAGGCGAAGGTGAGCACCTTCATGCCGGGATAGCCGGTAAAGGCGATCAGATTCCGCACCCGGTCGTTCACCTCGCCCAGATCCTCCGCCACGATGTCCATGCCGGGAATGGCTTTCTTCAGCTTTTTGAACAGGGCTTTCCCCGGGCCGATCACCCATTTGCCGCTGCGGGCGTTGGGCGCGCCGTGGGGCACGGAATAATAATTGGCGAAGCCGATGAAATGGTCCACCCGCACGATATCGTACAATTTATGCATGTGCTCCATGCGCTTCACCCACCAATCATACCCGCGCAGGCGCAGGTACGTCCAGCGGTACAGGGGATTGCCCCACAGCTGGCCGTCGGCGCAGAAATAATCCGGCGGCACTCCCGCCACCCGCTTGGGCACCCGGTTGCGGTCCAGCTGGAATACGTCGGGATGGGTCCATGTATCGGCGCTGTCCTCCGCCACGTAAATGGGCATATCGCCAAAGAGCAGGATGCCCAGATCGTTGCAGTATTTTTTCAGCGCCTGCCACTGCACGGAAAAGATATACTGGCACCAGACCTGGAAGCGCACCTCCTCGTCCAGTTTTCCCTCGTAATCCGCCAATACCTTGAGCTTCCTGTTCTTCGCACCCCGATCCGGCCACTGGGTCCACATGCTGCCGCCGAAGTGATTTTTCAGCGCGGTGAACAGGGCGAAATCCTCCACCCAGTCGTTTTCGGCCACGAATTTTTCAATTTCCGGCTTCAGCTTTTCCTCGCTCTGCTCAAAGCAGCGGCGCAGCAAGCGCATTTTTCCGCCGCGCACCGCCTCGTAGTCGATCTGCTCGTCATTGACGGGAAGATAGCGCAATTCCCCCGTCAGGTCCGCCAATCCTTCCTCCTCCAGCTTTTCCACGGAGATCAGCAGGGGGTTGCCGGCGTACACGCTGGTGGACTGATAAGGCGATTCGCCGTACCCCGTGGGGCCCATGGGCAGCACCTGCCAGATGCCCATGCCGCTGGCATGCAGGAAATCCGCAAATTCAAAGGCTTCCTTCCCCAGGCTGCCGATCCCGTCGGGGCCCGGCAGGGAAGAAATATGCATCAGAATACCGCTTTGCCGCATGGTATCCTCTCCTTCTGTTGTTTTTCCAATACGTTATGTTACCATTTCCGGGCCGCGCCTGTCAACCGTTTTGCCCCTGCGCGCGCAAAAAAACGGCGGCGCTGCGCACCGCCGTTTTCCCACGCGATTCCGCTTACTGCACGCTGACGTATTTGCGCATGTGCAGCAGCGCGTTCTTTTCCAGCCGGGATACCTGCGCCTGGGAAATGCCGATCTCCCCCGCCACCTCCATCTGGGTCCTCCCCTCGAAGAAGCGCAGACGCAGGATCTTCTTTTCCCGGTCGTTCAGCTTGCGCATGGCCTCCTTGATGGCGATTTTCTCCAGCCACTGCTCGTCCCTGTGCCGGTCGTCCTTCACCTGATCCATGATATAGATGGCGTCGCCGCCGTCGTTGTATACCGGCTCGAACAGGGAGATGGGGTCCTGGATGGCCTCCAGGGCGAACACCACGTCCTCCCGGGGCAGATCCAGCTCCTGGGCCATTTCCTCCACCGTGGGCTCCCGGTTCAGCCGGACCACCAGCCGGTCCCGGGCCTGCAGCGCCCGGTAAGCCGTGTCCCGCAGGGAGCGGCTGACCCGGATGGGGTTGTTGTCCCGAAGATACCGGCGGATCTCCCCGATGATCATGGGCACCGCATAGGTGGAAAACTTCACGTTCTGGCTCACGTCGAAATTGTCCAGCGCTTTGATCAGGCCGATACAGCCCACCTGAAACAGGTCGTCCGCGTTTTCGCCCCGGTTGTTGAAGCGCTGCACCACGCTGAGCACCAATCGCAGATTCCCCCGGATGAATTCTTCTCTCGCCGCGCGGTCGCCGCCGTGCACCAGCGGAAACAGTTCGCGCATGCGTTCATTGGTGAGTACGGGCAGCGTCGCGGTATCCACGCCGCAGATCTCCACTTTGCCTGTCGCCATACTGCCACCTCCGTCAAAAGCAGTATGGCACCGCAAAGATGGGCTTATGCAGCGCCCGCGGGCGAAACTTTCTGCGAAAAAGCGCGTTTGCTGCCGTTTCCCCGGCAAAAAACAGGTTTACAATCCGGCGGAAACGGTATATGATTAAGTGTAAGCAATCCTATACGCACCCCGCCGCCGCAGGCCTTCTTCAGCTCCGGCGGGCAATGCGTTTTCATAAAAAGGAGGGGAAAGCCGTGGCGGAATGGATGAGCGCCCTGAGCCCGGAAGCATCGGTGCTGCTGTCCCTGGCGGTGATCCTGCTGCTGGGCTTTTTATCCACCCGCCTGACCAAGCGCCTGGGGCTGCCCTATGTCAGCGGCTATATCGTTTCCGGCATCCTCATCGGGCCGCACATTCTGGGGGTGATCCCGCAGCACGTGGTGGACCGGATGAGCTTCGTCAGCGACGTGGCGCTGGCCTTCATCGCCTTCGGCGTTGGGCGGTTTTTTAAGAAAGAAACCCTGCGTGCCACGGGCACTTCCGTCATTTTGGTGACGGTGCTGGAGGCGCTGCTGGCCGGCGGGCTGGTGACGGCGGCCATGATGGGCATTTTCCGCCTGGACTGGCATCTTTCCCTGCTGCTGGGGGCCATCGCCACCGCCACCGCCCCGGCCAGCACCATGATGACCATCAATCAATACAAGGCCAAGGGCGAATTTGTGGACGTGCTTTTGCAGGTGGTGGCCCTGGACGACGTGGTGTGCCTGCTGGTCTTTTCCCTGGCCTCCGCCTGGGTAGGCGCCGGGGAGGGCGGCGGGGCCACGTTTTCCGGCCTGGCACTTCCCATCCTCTACAACCTTGGCGCCATGGGCCTGGGGGCGCTGTTCGGGCTGCTGCTGGGCAGGATGCTGCCCCCCAGCCGCACCCGGGACAACCGGCTGATCATCGCCATCGCCATGCTGCTGGGGCTTTCCGGCATCTGCGCCGCCTTCGACGTGTCGCCGCTGCTGAGCTGCATGGTGTTCGGCGCGGTATTCATCAATTCCACCGGGGACAAAAAGCTCTTTAAGCAGCTGAACCGCTTCACGCCCCCGGTGATGATCCTGTTTTTCGTGGTGTCCGGCATGAAGCTGAATATTTCCATGCTCTCCGTTTTCGGCCTGGTGGGCGTGGGGTATTTCCTGGTGCGCATATTGGGCAAGTACCTGGGGGCATGGCTGGGCTGCGTCCTCACCCGCCTGCCCGTAAAGACGAGGCGATACCTGGGCGCGGCCCTGGTGCCCCAGGCGGGGGTGGCCATCGGCCTTGCGTACCTGGCGGAGCGCATCCTGCCGCCGGAGATCGGGTCGCTGCTGGTCACCATCATCCTGGCCTCCTCCGTGCTCTATGAGCTCATCGGCCCGGCCTGCGCCAAAATGGCCCTGTTCCGTGCCGGGGCCATCCGCCGGGAGGACATGTCTTCTCCCCAGCCCCGGCCCGAGCCCCTGGAAACCCCGCCCCTGCCCCCGGACGAGGAGGAACCGCCGGAAAATGAGCAATAGAAAAAGGCTTTCCGATGCCGAAACACCGGAAAGCCTTTCTGTTTCACCCGTTTACTGTTCTTCCACCTCAAACACCGGGATGAAGCCGCTGTCGATGATCAGATCGTACACCTTCTGGGTGTAAATGACCTTTTCCAGAGCCTTGACGAAATCGGCCTCCACGTTCTCGGGCTTCACCACGAACACATTCACATACGCTTCGGCGGCCTGGCTGCCAGGCTGTTCATAATACACGGCATCCTTCCCGGGGATCAGGCCGTTGTCCGCGGCATAGTTGCCGTTGATGACGGCGAAGGCCGCGCCGCTCTTCAGGGTGGGGGCCAGCTCGGCGTTCACTTCCTGGATCTCCAGGTTCTTGGGATTTATGATGTCGTACTTCGTCACCTCGCTGTCCAGGGTGGTACCTTCAGGCAGTTCGATCAAGCCGGCGTCGGCCAGCAGGATAAAGGCACGGGTCATGTTCACGGGGTCGTTGGGCACGATCACGGTGTCGCCGTCGGCCAGCTCATCCAGGCTGTTCTTCTGGCCAGGATAAATGCCCATGGGCTCAAAGTGGGTGAACACCACGGCCACCAGCTGCTTATCCGCGTTTTCGGGGTCGCTGTTCCAACCGGCCAGATAAGGAATGTGCTGGAAGAAGTTGGCGTCGGTGTCTCCCGCGGCGGTGGAGGGATTTTCCACCACATAATTGTCGCTGATCTCCAGCTTCAGCTCATAGCCAAGGGCGGCCAGGTCGTCTTTCACCAGTTCCAGGATCTCGGCGTGGGGATTGGGCGTGGCGATAATGGTCAGGCTTTCCGCCAAGGCGGAAGCGGCGCCCAGGGTCAGTACGAGGGCCAACAGAATCGCAACGATCTTTTTCATGGTATGTCCTCCTTCAAATAGTTTTCTATTCATCAAGCTGCCGCTTGGATGACGGGATGAATGGGGTCACCGGATGCGGTGATCGTGCTTCCGGGACAGCGCGGTGCCCAGCACCGTGATGATCTGCACCAGCACCACCAGCATGATGGCCGCTGCATACATAATATCGTACTTGCGCTGGTTCAGGCCGTAGATCACGCCCTGGGCCCCCAGGCCGCCGCCAGATACCACGCTGGCCATGGTGGTATAGCCCAGGATGGTGGTCATGCTGATGGCCGCGCCGTTGATCAGCGAGGGCTTTGCTTCCGGCAGCATCACCTTCCAGATGATCTGCCAGGTGGTGCTGCCCATGGCCTTCGCAGCCTCGATCACGCCGCCGTCCACCTCCAGCAAGCTGCCCTCCACCATGCGGGCCACATAGGGAAAGGCGCTGATGATCAGTGGGAACAGGATGGGCACCGTGCCGGTCATTTTGCCGGTGATGCAGAAGGTGGTGTCCAGCAGCGTCGCCAACAGAATCACGAAGGGAATGGAACGCAGGAAATTGATAATGGCGCCCAGAATGGCGTTGAAGGTAGGCAAAGGCCTGATGCCGTTTCTCCGGGTGACAACCAGCAACACCCCCAGGGCCATGCCGATCAGGTAGGAAATCAGGGTAGTCAGCAGGATCATGTACAGCGTTTCGCCCAGGGCCGGCCAAAGGATATTCCAGGACTTGGCGTTGATGAAGCCGAATATCTGACTGTACAGGAAGCCGCCGATCCCCTTCCAGGCGCCCATGAACACATTGAAGGGGTCCTGCCAAATCGGCCACATCCACTTCATCAGACATGCACCTCCTTCACCGTCAGCCCCTGAACCGTCAGATAGGCGATCACCTGTTGGCAGATCTGCGGGTCTTTGGGCATTTCGATCATCATCTGCCCGTAAGATTTTCCGTTCAGCCGCTTCACATCCGCCGACAGGATGTTAACCTCCACGCCGCAGGCCTTCACCAGCTCGGCGATGATGGGCTGGGTTTCCTTGCCGCCGTCGAACACGATGCGCAACGCGTCCACGTCCAGCACTGTATCATCCTCTTCGGACGGAAGGATGCCGAACAGACGCTTGCCTGCGGCGGACCGGGTGTGCACGAACACGTCGTCCACCGTGCCCTCTTCGGCGATGCTGCCGCCGTCCAGGATGGCCACCCGGCTGCAGATCTGGCGTATCACCGCCATTTCATGGGTGATAAGCACCACGGTGATGCCCAGGCGCTTGTTGATGTCCTGCAGAAGCGTGAGGATGGATTGGGTGGTCATGGGGTCCAGGGCGCTGGTAGCCTCGTCGCACAGCAGCACCTCCGGGTTGCTGGCCAGGGCTCTTGCGATGGCCACCCGCTGGCGCTGGCCGCCGGAGAGCTGGATGGGATAGGCGTCCGCCTTGCTTTCCAGCTCCACCAGCTTCAGCAGCTCCTTTACCCGCGCGTTGGCCTTGTTTTTCGGCACGCCCGCGATTTCCAGCGGATAGCGCACATTCCGCGCCACGGTTTTCTGCATCAGCAGATTGAACTGCTGAAAGATCATGCTCATTTTCCGCCGGGCGGCCATGAGCTGCTTCCCGTTCATGGCGAGGATATCCTGCCCGTCGATGAGGATCTGGCCGTCATTGGGAATATCCAGCTTGTTCATGCAGCGGATCAGCGTGGATTTCCCCGCTCCGCTCATGCCGATAATGCCGTAAATTTCGCCTTTTTCAATGCGCAGGCTGATCCCGTCCAGGGCCACTACTTCTCCGCCTGGCACCTGATAAACTTTTTTCAGGTTCCGGATCTCAATCAGGGGTTGCAAAGACAAACGCATCCATTCCTTTCATGAAAAAAGCCCGGCGCACGCCTGCCCCGGACCGGAAAGACAGATACCGTCACCCGGCGCGGCTTTCACAGACGGGAGCATGGCGCATCCACCCGGACATTCGCTTTCCGCACCGCTTCATGCCCTCCGCCTCCTTCGTCCTCCGCCGTTTGATGGGGGTATTATACGGCGATTCCGGATTTTCGTCAAGTATACAGATCGTATAGCCAGTTATAAGCTCAGGCTATAAGCCGGAAGGCTGCCCGAACGCGTGTCTTCCCCATTCCTCCGCTTCGTGCAGGCATCCGATCAGCTGATCGGCGGTCAATTCCCTTTGCCCGTATTTTTCTTCGCCCACGATCCCCGCCATGCCGTGCCACAGGCAGGAAAGGGCGGCCAGCTCCAGGGACGCAAGGGGGCCCGCGTCATGGAGCAGGGCGGCCGTGATCCCCGTCAGGGTGTCGCCGCTGCCGCCTTTCGCCAGCGCCGGCGTACCCACCGTGTTCAGATAGAATTCCATTCCCGCGCCGGTATCCGCGCAGATCACCGTCACGTCCCCCTTGAGCACGGCGGTGCAGCCATACTTTTCCGCCAGCGCCCGGGCGGTCTCCATGCGGTCGGCCAGCACCCGTTCCATGGGCCAGCCCAGCAGCCGCCCCGCTTCTCCGGGATGGGGCGTGATCACCGCCTTTTCCCCCAGCCGCATGGGATGCTTCGCCAGCAGGTTCAGCGCGTCCGCATCCCAGACGGCGGGCTTTTCAGGATCGTACAGCTTCAAGATATTTTCCCAGGTTCCTTCGCTTTGCCCCAATCCGCAGCCCACCGCCAGCACGTCGAAAGCCGGCGGCCGCTTCACCGCTTCGCCGATCTCCACGCACATGGCGCCCGGAACCAGCTTCTGCAGGATGGGCATGATCTCCCGTTCGCAGGCGACGGTGGTCAGCCCCGCCCCGGCGGTGACGGCGGCCTTGGCGCACAGGGCGGCGGCCCCGGCCATTCCCAGCTTTCCCGCATAGATCAGCACCCGGCCGCTGTCGCCCTTGTGGGCGTTCATCTCCCGCCGCCTGAGAAAATGCAGGGCGCGGAGGGTATACGCCGTCCGCGGCGTTTTCCCCGCGGGCAGCTCCTGCAGCCCCCACAGCCCGATATCCGCCACCGCGATATTGCCCACGGCTTCCCGATGGCCCGTCAGATACAGCCCGGGCTTGGGCGCATGAAAGGTGACGGTGACAGCCGCGTGCACGAACGCGCCGGGCGCGGCCCCCGTTTCTCCGTCGATGCCGCTGGGGATGTCCACGGCGATCATGGGCTTTCCCCCGGCAAAATCGCTGGTCGCCGCCCGGATGAGCCCGGCGGTGAGATCATCCGGCGCGCCCCGCAGCCCGGTGCCCAGCAGCGCGTCCACCGCGCCGTCGAATTCCTCCGAAAAGCCGGATGCTCCAAAGAGCGGCTCCTTTTCCTCCCGCAGGTTCAAAAGGGGAATGCCCATGTTCGCGGCCCAGCCCCGGTTGGTTTTCGCGTCCGGAGTTTTGGGTTCGCCGGTCATATATACCGTCGGCCGCCCGCCCCGCATGGCAAACAGGCGGGCCGCGGCCAGGCCGTCCCCGCCGTTGTTGCCCGTGCCGCACAGAAACAGCACGCGCTTTCCCCGGCAATCGCCGCCCAGCGCTTTTTCCAATTCGTCCGTCACGGCCGCCGCCGCGTGCTCCATCAGCAGCAGGGACGGCACGCCCATGGCGAACGCCGCCTGCTCCGCCGCCCGCATTTCCTCCGGGGTCAGCACGTCGTACCGGAAACGCCGGGAATCATCGTACAGCATCCGTCATCCGTCCTTTTCCGCTATGCACACCGCTGCCGCCATGCCGCCCTCATGGGTGATTGACAGGTGCAGCGGCCCGATGCCTTTTTCCTCCGCGATGCGGGCGTATTCCCCCTGCAGGGCGTAATACGGCGCGCCGGCGGGATCGTGCAGCACGCGGATGTCCTTCAGCTCCCCGGAGGCAAGCCCGCAGCCCAGGGCTTTCATCAGGGCTTCCTTGGCGGCGAAGATCCCCGCCATGGTCTGGGGGGCGGTTTTCCCTTTTCCCAATATGTACGCCTGTTCTTCCGCGCTGAAAAAGCGCCGGAGGAACCTTTCGTCCTCCAGCAGCTTTTCCATCCGTGCGATTTCGCACAGATCAATCCCCACGCCCGCGATCATGGCTTTGAATAATACAGGGCGTTGGCGACGGCCCGGGCGGTGACCTCCGCCGCCGCGGCGCACAGCTTCACGAAATTGACCTCCGCGCCCGTCCTTCCCGTGGCCACGGCGAACACGGTGTCCCCGTCCATCTGGGTGTGCACCGGGCGAATGGTCCGGGCCAGGCCGTCGTGGGCCACGTCCGCCAGGCGGTTGGCCTGCTCCTTCGTTAGCTTGCAGTCCACCGCCACCACGCCGATGGTGGTGTTGCTCCCCGGGGCGGGGATGCGGATCTGCTGGGGGGCGGGGGCGTGGCCGTAGAGAAGGCCCTCCGCCAGCACCGGGGTGCCGTCCGGCATGTGGGCGCAGCCCAGCACTTCCCCGGTTTCGGGGTGATACACGTCCCCCACCGCGTTGACCGCCACCACGGCCCCCACCGTAACGCCCTCGGGCAAAGTGATGGAGGCGGAGCCGACGCCGCTGTCCTGGGGCACCGCCCCGGGCACCAGTTTGCCCACCGTAGCGCCGGCGCCGGCGCCGTAGCGGCCCTGCTGCATGCCCTTCGCCGCGTTCATGCAGGCGCTGCGGCCCATGGCGGCGTCCGGGCGGATGGCGGGATCGCCCACGCCCAGATCGTAAAGCACCGCCGCCGGCACGATGGGCACGTGCACGCTGCCCATGTCCATGCCGCAGCCCATCTGCTCCAGATACCGCATCACGCCCCCCGCGGCGTCCAGGCCGAAAGCGCTGCCCCCGGACAGGACGACGGCGTTCACGTTTTCCACCAGATTACCGGGCCGCAGCAGATCGGTTTCCCGGGTGCCCGGGGCCGCGCCGCGGACGCTGACGCCCCCCGTGGCCCCTTCCTTGCGGCACAGCACCACGGTGACGCCCGTTTTGCCGCTCGCGCTCTGGGCCTGGCCCACGCGGATGCCGTGGACGCAGGTGATATCGCCTGGATATGCGTTCATTTCATTTTCCCTCCTGACAGAATCGGCCCCTCAGGGCAGCAGCGCCAGCGCTTCATCGGCCGGGATCAGCCCGCAGGTATTCAGGTAATCCCGGAACGCGTCCACTACGGCGGTCAGATATGCGGCTGCATACCCGCCCAGGGCCTGATTGTACCATTTTTCGCCGTAGCGCACGCACTGCATGATCTGCAGATAATCCGTGCCGCCGATGCGCAGCGTCACCGCCGCCACGGCCATTTCGTCGCCCCCGAGATAAGAAAGGATCTGGTTCATATTTTCATCGGAATGCTTTCCCCAATCGATGCGGCTGCTCACGTCCCGGCCCAGCACGGGCCCCACGGTCACCTCTCCGGGCCATACGCAGCCCGCCGCCGTTTCCAGGAATTCCTGAATTCTTTCCCCGTCGTCCGCCTCGAAGTACATCCCGCCGCCGTATTTGGGATCATCCTCCATTTTGGACACGCCGGACAGGACAGCGTACTGCCGGCCGAATGATTCCGTCAGCGCGGAAACGCAGTCCAGAATCCGCAGTTGCCGCGGGTAGCCTTCCCGCAGGGGCAGGGGCAGCATGGGCCTGGTATCGTACCATATGTAACGCCGGACGTACTGGAGATAAGCCGCGGGATCCATGCGGTCCACGTACGTTTCCACCGCAAAAGTGGAAATCATCCCCATCACGTCGCCCCGGGCGAAGGCTTCGCCGTACGCCTGCACGGCCTCCTCCGGCGTGTCAAACCCCGCGCCCTCGTAACGGATCTCCTCCGCCCAGACGCAAGGCACGGCCAGGATCAGCAGCAGCGCCCATGCGATCAGTTTTTTCATTTTTTTTCCCTCCCCGCCGTCCGGTCCAGCCATCCGATCAGGTCCGCGATCACTTCACCGCGATTCGTTTCATTGAACAGTTCATGCCGGGCGCCTTCGTACAGCTTCACCGTCACGTTTTCCAGGCCGGCGTTCCGGAATTGCTCCGCCACCTGCTCAACGCCCTTCCCCATCTGCCCCACCGGATCGCATTCGCCGGAGAGGAAATACACCGGCAGATCCTTGGGCATGGCGGACAGGCGCTTTTCATCCGTCAGCGCCAGAAGGCCGCCGAAAAAGTCCGCAAACGCGCCGCCCGTAAAGCAGAAGCCGCACAGGGGGTCGCTTACGTATCTGTCCACTTCCTTTTCGTCCCGGCTCAGCCATTCAAAGCCGGTGCGGCCCGGGGCGAAGGGCTTGTTGTTCCCGGCGAAGGCGATTTTGTTCACCGCGGCGGCGGGCTTCTTTTTCGGCGACAGCTTCGCCAGCAGCCTTCCCGCCACGCACAGGCCCTTCGGGTAAAACCCCGTGCCGGACAGGATCAGCCCGTCCAGTTCCCTCCCGTACCGGAGGGCGTATTCCCGGGCCAGGAAGCTGCCCATGGAATGGCCCAGCAGGTAAAACGGCACGCCGGGGTATTTCTTTTTCAGGTCCAGGGATACCCGATGGGCGTCCTCCAGGATCGCGTCCCAGCCGTCCCGGTCCGCAAAATACCCCAGGGTTTCCGCGTCCTTCCCGTGGCCCCGGTGATCGCGCCCCGCCGTCAGATACCCGGCCTCATTCAGCGCCAGCGCCGTGCGTTCGTAGCGGCCGATATGCTCCGCCATGCCGTGCAGGATCTGCACCACGGCCTTGGGCGGCGCTTCGGGTGCCCAAACGGCGTACTGCTCCATGCCGTCACCTTCTTTTTACAGCTGATACAGCCCCACTTTTTTGTACACCTTCCGCAGCGTCCGCCGGGCCAGGGCGTAAGCGCGCTCGGCGTTGCGGCCCAGCATGGCGTTCAGGGCGTCCTTGTCGGCGATGATTTCGTTATAGCGCTGCTGGATGGGGGTCAGCTCGGCGATCACGGCTTCGCTGACCGCTTCCTTGAGGGCGCCGTAGCCCAGGCCCTGCATGGCGGACACCGTTTCCTTCATGGTTTCCTTTTTCAGCACGCTCAGGATGGTGAGCAGGTTGCTGACGCCGGGCTTCGTTTCCGGATCAAAGCGGATCTCGCCGTCGGAATCGGTGACGGCGCGCTTGAGCTTGCGGCGGATGTCCTCAGGCTTATCCAGGATGGCGATGTAAGTGTCCTCGGGGTCGGATTTGCTCATTTTCCTTTCCGGCTCCGCCAGGCTCATGATCTTGGCCGTGGCCTTGGGAATATAAGGCTCGGGCACGGTGAACACGTCGCCGTAAATGCCGTTGAAGCGCTGGGCGATATCCCGGCAGATCTCCACGTGCTGCTTCTGATCCACCCCCACGGGCACGATGTCCGTCTGGTACAGCAGGATGTCCGACGCCATCAGCACCGGATAATCGAACAATCCGGCGTTGATATTGTCCGCATGCTTCTGGGATTTATCCTTGAACTGGGTCATGCGGGACAATTCGCCCATGTAGGTATAGCAGTTCAGGATCCAGGCCAGCTCCGCATGGGCCGGCACGTGGGACTGGCAATAGATGATGTTCTTGTCCGGGTCCAGGCCGCAGGCCACGTAAATAGCGGCCAGGGACGCCGTGCGCCTGCGCAGCTCCGCGGGGTTCTGGCGCACCGTCAGGGTGTGCAGGTCCGCCAGGCAGTAGAGGCAGTCCGCGTCGTCAAACAGGGTAAAATTCCTCAGCGCGCCGATATAGTTGCCCAGCGTGATATTGCCGGAGGGCTGGATGCCCGAAAAAACCACCTTGCGCTTTTCCGCGTTTTCCATGTGAATCATTCCCCTTCTTTTTTCCAAAGTTCCATCCGATTATAACACGCAAAGCCGCGGCTGTAAAGAAAAAACCGCCCCGGCAATGGGGCGGCGATACGGCGCACAGCCGTCATTTTTCCGTTTTCTGCGCCGTCAGGGGCACCGTGATCATTTCCGCGGTCCGGGCGCCGCCGGACCGGAACACCGGGCACAGGCCCAGCACCGCGGTGCCCTCCGGCAGCGATGCGGACAGGGTGAAGGTATGGTCCCACGCTCCCGGGTTGGATGTATCCTCGCAGGGCGCCGTAAGCAGCGTCTGATTGGCGTAGAGCTGATAGCCCATGAGGGCGTCCGCGTTCTCCTGGCTCCAGGAGGCGGGGCCCTGCACCCGGACGGTGACGCGGGCCTCCGTGCCCGCCGTCACTTCCGCCTGGGCGTAGGCGCTGTAATCCGCGCCCCTGTATTCCCCGCCGTACACGGCCTGCGCCGGGACGCGCCGCACCGCGGACACGGGCACGAAGCCCCGGACGGGCAGCCCCTGATCCGTGATTTCCACGTACGCCCACTGGCCCATCACCGCCAGCCACTTCACCGCCTGGCCCGGATTCAGGTTCCGCACCCGGGCCTGGCTGTTCAAAGGATCGTCGGTCAGGAAGGACGCGGCGGCCACGGACGCATCGGAATACTCAAACCGCAGCGGGCTCACCGACGCGCCCCGGGGCAGGGCGCTCTGCTCGATCCACCCAAAGCGCATCTGGGAAGAGGTGATATCATACTGGATCAGGATATAGCCGTTCTCGCTGCCGAACACCTGGATCCAATCGTTGGTGGATACGGCGGCCCTGCCGCCCGCGGCGCGCTCATACTGGGGGCCGGGGCCGGAAAAGACGGGGAATTTCTGCCCGCCTTCAAATTTGATCCGCTGGGCGGCCAGCTCCCCGGTGGGGATGGCCGGGGGAACGGAAAGCGCTTCCTTCGCGTCCTTTATCGTCTTGGGAAAGGCATCCCAGGAAAAGTAGCGCAGGTTGCGCTCCGTCACGCCGTTGACCGTGGTTACCTTGCTCCCCTCGTCCAGGTAATAGGTGACGGCGTCGCTTCCCACCTTCGCCCCGTCCCAGCAGGAATCAAAAAACACCCAGGTCGCGTTCCATTGGCCGTTCTTGTTCACCTCGAACCACACGCCGCTGTCGGCCTGCTCCTCGTTGTCGGCTCGGGTGAATAAGATGCTCAGCGTATCCCCGATATAGACGGGATCGTCAAACCAAACCATGTAATGCTCGCCGTACAGCTGATCCACCAGGAAAAACCCATCCCCCTGGGGAATGGCGTTGTCGGTTTTCAGCCAGTAATTGAATTTGCCGTTCTTTTCCTCAAAGCCGTACAGCACGTTATGGCCGTCCTTCTGGGCCACAGTGAAAAAATACGTGCCCCCCGCGGTGTTTTCAAAGTACCGGGACGCGCCCGCCTTCACCTGCCAGCCGCTAAACTGGGAATCGGCAAAAAACTGGCGCACCTCATGGGGGATAAAATCCTCCGGATCCTTGGGAAGCGACGCGCCCTCCGCCAGGGCGGGGACGCAGGCAAGCAGCAGCGCCGCCGCAAGAAGAATGGAAATCAGCCGTTTCATGGTTTCAAGCTCCTTTCGTCATCAGGTTTCACCCATGATGACATCCTGGAAGGCCGGATTGTTTCACTCCGCTGAAACTTTTTTCACATTTCCGGCGATTTCCTCCGCATCCGCCTTCTCGCAGGCCACGCACAGCGTCCGCCCGTCCCGGTCCCAGATCAGCATCACCCCGGCGTCCGTTTCCGTCCGCAAGGCGATGCTGCCGTCCGGAAGCGGCACGTACCGGCATTCCGCCCCCGCCTCCACCGCCACCGGCTGAACGGACTCATATTCCGTAAACAGCAGCTCCCGGCCGTCCCGGGCCCAGGCCGCGGTATGCCGCCCGTCCTCCTGGCGGAGGTATTTGAGCGCGTACCCCTCCGGCAGCGCCTGGGGGAAATACAGCCCCTCCCAGCCTTCCGCCTTCCGGCTGTCCGCCGCCGGAACAGGGGTATTGGTGGGCGTTATCGTTTCCATAGGTGCAGAAGTTGGTCTTTCGGTGGGCGACGGCGTTTCAGTCACCGCCGGAATCCGTGTTTCAGTGGGCGACGGCGTTTCCGTGGGCGATGCGGCGGCCGGCGTAAGGTACGGGGCCACCGAAGCAGCGGGCGGCTTGGAAGCGGGGGTGTTGTCCGGCATGGTGCGTCCCCACGTCAGGTACACCCCGCCCGCCAGCAGCAAAAGCGCTGCCGCGGCATAGAGATACCGGCGCCAGGCGGTATGCCGCTTTCCCCGGATCTTCCGGAGGGCGGCGTCCCGGTGCTCCCGGTACATATCCTCCGCCCGGCGGATCTCCTCCATCGTCAGCGACCGGTCAAGCTGCTCCGTTTCCTCCCGGGCAATTTCGGCGCACGCCTCCCGGAGCAATTCGTTTTCTTTCTTCACAGCTGCGCCTCCTCTCCCGACAGGATTTCCCTGAGCCTTTTCCGGGCGCGGCTCAGATGCACCCGGACGGACACCGGCTGCAAGCCGGTTTCCTGCGCGATCTCCCCGTCCGTCATTTCCCGGAAATAGCGCATCACCATGATGCGCATTTCCTGCTCGGGCAGGCGGCGGATGGCCTCCTTGATCCGCTCCACCCCGGCCCTTTCCATCAGCCCGTCCTCCACCCGGCCTTCATCCGCCGTATCCGATAGGCGGTCCTCCGCGGCGGGATGCTCCTTCTGCCGTCGGCGCAGGGCGGAAATGGCCGCGTGCTTAACCGTAATGACGCAGTAAGCGCGCAGTTTGTTTCTGTCAAAAGTGCGCAGGAGCGATATTTTTTTCATCAGCGAAAGCAGCGCGTCGCTCACCGCGTCCTCGGCGGCGGCATCGTCCCGCAGCACCCGCAGGGCCTGGGCGTACATCAGCCGGTGGTAATCCAAATAGGCCTGTTCCAGAAAGGCCCTGTCGTCCCCCGGCTCCATGGTCAAAAACACCAGCGGCAGCATGCTCTTCATCCTTTTGCAAACAGCAATCCCGTTTATTATACCGGGGCAGGATCGGGCTTGTCAAATTCCGCCGATAATTGTTACATTCCTCCCCAATTCCTGTCATTTGAAGCGGAAAAAAGCATAATTTGGCCCGTTTCTATTGCACGAAAACGGCGTTTCTGCTATGATAGCCCGGAAATCAGGAGGGAGGAATTTCTGATGATCGATCTGAAGCATGTTACCAAGACCTACGCCAAGAACGGGGTCAAGGCCCTGTCCGATCTGACGCTGCACGTCAACGGCGGCGAATTATTCGGCTTTATCGGCCCCAACGGCGCCGGCAAGACCACCACCATCAAGCTGATGACCGGGATCCTGAATCCCGACGAGGGCACCGTCACCATGGCGGGCCATGATATGAGCAAGGACCGGCTGGAGGCCCAGCGGCTCATCGGCTTCGTGCCCGACGGCAACGACCTCTACGACCGCCTCACCGGCATGGAATACCTGAATTTCCTGGCGGACGTTTATCAGGTCAGCGCCGCTCAGCGCAAAAGCCACATCGAAAAATACCTGGATATTTTCGAGCTGGAAAACGCCATCGGCAATCAGGTGCGCTCCTATTCCAAGGGCATGAAGCAGAAGCTGGTGGTGATCGGGGCGCTGATCCACAATCCCCCCATCTGGATCCTGGACGAGCCCCTGGGCGGACTGGATCCCCGGGCCAGCCACCTGCTGAAGGAAGAAATGAAGCGCCACTGCGAAGCGGGCAACACCGTGTTTTTCTCCACCCACGTGCTGGAAGTGGCCGAAAAGCTGTGCACCCGCATCGGCGTGGTGGCCCGCGGCCAGCTGCGGGCCGAAGGCACGCTGGATGAGCTGCGCTCCGGCGAAGTGGGGGCCAGCCTGGAGGATCTGTTCCTGGAGCTGACGGACGACGGAGGCGAGGACGCATGAAAGGATTTGCCGCGCTGCTGAGGCTGCAGCTGCTTTCCCGCCTGGCGGATCTAAAGCCCCGGAATATCCGCACCCAGCTCAGGGAAAAGCGGGGCAAGACCGTGGGCATGCTCATTGCCTACGTGTTCCTGTTCATCTATCTGGGCGGCTTCCTGGTCTTTCTGGAAACCACGCTGCTGGATCAGGTGCTCATTCCCCTGGAAATGCCTGAAATGCTGCTGACAATGGCCGTCACCCTGGCGATGGTCAGCACGCTGATCATGTCCTTCTTCTTCATTATGAGCTCGCTTTATTTCGGCCGGGACAGCGCCTTTATCGCCTCCCTGCCGGTGAAGCCCCGCACGGTGCTGTGCGCCAAGCTGACTCAGGTGTGGATCAGCGAAACGCTGATCGACGCCATCTTCATTCTTCCGGCCTGCATCATCTACGGCGTCAAGACAGGCCTTACCGACCCGCTGTTCTATCTCCGGGGCGTGATCGTATGGCTGGGCGTATCGGTGCTGCCCATCGCCATCGTATCCTTTATTTCCTCGCTGCTCATCCGCCTTTCTTCCCTGTGGAAACACCGGGAAATGGTGGTCACCGTGGCCGGCATCGTGCTGCTGGTGGCGTACATGGCGCTGTGCATGGGCATGGGCAACATGTTCGGCAGCGACGACGCGGGCGATATGATGCGCGCCTTCTTTACCAGCAATCAGGCCCGGATCGAAGGCCTGACCCGCATCTTCCCCCCCGCCGGCTGGGCCGCCAAAGGCCTGATCGGGGACTGGGGCCAGCTGGCCCTTTTCGTGGCCGTCTGCGCCGCCGCCGCGGCGTTCACCGTGTGGGCGATGGGCTTCTTCTACCAGAAGCTGAGCCTGCTCCAGACGGAAACCCCCTCCGCCGCGCGCAAGGGGGAAGCAAAGAAAGCGTCCTTCGCTTCCTCCTCGGCCTTCCGGGCCTGCGTGAAGCGTGAGATCCTCCAGGTGCTGCGCACCCCCGCCTACGCCACCAACATCCTGCCCATCGCGCTGATGCCCGCGCTGATGACGGGCATGATCGCCCTGTCCTTCAACCGCAGCGCGGGGGCGGCGGAGGAGAGCGTGTCCCTGACCTCCCTGCTGGGCGGGCTGAACCCCGCCATCGTCCTGGCGATCCTGACCGGCGTCATGGCCTTCATGGCGGGCATGAACAACTTCCTGTCCACCGCCGTGACGCGGGAAGGCAAGGGCCACCAGTTCCTGTGCGCCCTGCCCATCCGGCCCCGCGTCAGCGTGATGGCCAAAATGAGCGTGGGCGCCGCCCTGACGCTGATCGGCTGCGCCCTGGCCGCGGGGGTGATCATCGTGCTCCTGCCCGATTTCATTCCCCAGGCGGTCATGGCCTTCGTGCTCACGGTGGTCTACGGATATTTTACCGGCGCCCTGGCCCTGGCCAGCGACGTAAGGAACCCCAAGCTGGACTGGCTCACCGAAACGGAAGCCATCAAGCAGAAAAGCGGCGCCCTCATCGGCATGCTGCTGAGCTGGGCCCTCCTGGCCGCCCTGGGCGTAATCAGCTATCTGCTGCTGTCCGCCGGCGCATCCCTGTACGTATACTTTGCGGCCATGGCAGCGATCCTGGCGGCCGGCGCTTTCTTCGCCCACCGGATGCTGATGAAGGCCGCCGACGAAAAGTACTGCTTGAACCCGTAAACGGCCAATCCCAGCGCCTGCCGGACGTACATCCGGCGGGCGCTCTTTTTCCGCCGAAAACGCATCTGCTTATAATTGTCATTGAAAAAAAGAAGAAAAACGTATATAATGATTCCATCATTCCGGAAAGGAGGGCCGCCCATGGACCAGGAAATCCGTCTGCAGGACGTGATCCAAACCAGAAAACCCCACCCCTGCGGCAGCGATACCTGGGTGGTCATCCGCACCGGCGCGGACATCAAAATGAAATGCCAGGGCTGCGGCCGGATCGTGATGCTGGATCGGATGGTGTTTTTGAAGCGCAGGAAAAAAGTCCTCCAGCAGGGGATCGCCCCGGCAGCGCCCGGAGAGGAGCAATCAACCGATGAATAAAAATAAACCCAAAACGAAAGCCGCTCAGGACGCCGGGGCGGAAGCGCCCCTGCAGGCAGCTCAGGGCCTTCAGGAGGCTGCGGACCAGGCCGTTCAGCCGATCGTCCGGGAGGCTGCGCCTGCGGAGCAGGCGGCCCAGGGCCCTCAAGCGCCCGCGGAACAGACGGAAAAAAAGAAAAAGAACAAGAAGGAAAAGCGGAAAAAATCCATCCAGGAGGAAATCTACGGCTGGCTCCTGGTGCCCATCGCCGCCGTTCTCATCGCCTTCCTGGTGCGCACTTATATCGCGGAGCCCGTACAGGTCAAGGGCAGCAGCATGGCAAACACCCTGGCGGATCAGGAATACGTGCTGGCGTCCAAGCTGGGTTATCTCTTCCACGCTCCCCAGCGGGGGGATATCGTGATCTGCCGTTATCCGAACCGCATGAACGAGGATAAGGACGGAAACCCCGTGGAGCCCTTCCGCATGGATATGACCGGGGGGTTTGAACTGGTCCTGAACCGCCACACGCTGTTCGTCAAACGCCTGGTGGCCGTGCCCGGCGACACGGTGGAGATCCGGGGCGGAGTGCTTTATGTGAACGGCGAAGCCACGGAAGACCCCAAGCTCATGCGCAGCACGCCCAAGGATTATCCCCTCTATCAGCTGGGAGAGGACGAATATTTCGTCATCGGCGACAACCGGGGCAATTCCCATGACAGCCGGTTCGACGGCCGTTCCGAAAACGTCAATTATCGCGTTTCCGATGCAAACACCTATGTTGGCCCCCTGCATCGCGACCAGATCATGGGGCGTGTATTATGCGTGCTGCTGCCGCTGGGCAGCATCAGAGGGGTGAACTGAATGTCCATGCAGCCTGCCCAGCAGACGCCGGCCCTCAACGAAAAAAAGAAAGCGGAGAAGCCAAAGAAAACCGTGCAGCAGGAAATTATCAGCTGGATCCTGTCCTTCGCAGGGGCGCTCGCAGTGATCCTGGCCATGCAGACCTGGGTGGGCCTGCCCATTCCCGTCAAAGGAGCCAGCATGCAGAACACCCTGATGGACGGGGAATTGCTGTGGGTCTCCCGCCTGGATAAGAATTACAGCCGGGGCGACGTGGTGATCTGCCATTATCCCAACCGGATCCAGGCCACTTATTCCATCGGCCCGGCAGGAAAGCTGGAGATCCATGAAATATTCGTCAAGCGCCTGGTGGCGCTTCCCGGCGATACGGTGGAAATCCGCCTGCACAAGCTTTACGTCAACGGGGAGCTGGTGCCCGACCCGCCGGAAATGGGCAGTCAGCCGGCGGATTACGGCCCCATTACCCTGGAAGAAGACCAATACTTCGTCATCGGCGACAACCGCCTGACCTCCAACGACAGCCGAAAGGAAAACATCGGCCCCATCTCCCGGGATATGCTGCAGGGCAAGGTCAAATGCGTGCTGTGGCCCCTGAACCGGATCCGCGGGATACAGTAAAAAGGGGCTGTTGCCACAGCCCCTTCGATCAAATGGATCCTCCATTTGATCGACATAAAACGCCTTTTCCTCTCGTCCCTGCGGGACTCCCGGGCGGAAAAGGCGCAAGGAAAGTCGCTGCTGCGGATTACACTTGGAGGGGCTGCGGCCCCTCCAAACCACCCCGGGATTCTTCGATTCCCCGGTATTCACTGTTGCTCATTCTTTTTTGAAAACCAATATCCCTGTAAACTAAAGAGGATGTTGCAGATTGGCTTTACGCAACATCCCCTTTTGTTTTGGGTTTCAGACGCTCAGTTTCCTTTCCATGATCTGGGCGGTGCAGACGTACATGCCCGCGGAGAATACCAGCGTCACCGCGCTGCGCACCAGATACACCGTATTGATCCCGGTGCCCTGGGGAACGAGGGCGGAAACTGCCAGGTTCTCCAGCACCCGCAGCCCAATCGTCAGCGCCAGGAACAGCACGAAGCTCAGCAGCCCGTTGTACTTTTTCCCGTTGAGCAGGGCGGCGCTGATCACATCCGCCAGGTACGCCATGATCACCACGGAAAACCATCCGGTCAGCAGGTTCAGGAAGAAGCAGGCCATCCCGAAGGCGTTGATCTGGATCTCGTTATTGATGGAATGAATGAAATCCTCCAGGAATCTCCACAGCTCCCCGACGGTAGAAAACTTGGCGAAGAGCAGCATGATGTCCAGCGCCCCCAGCCCGAAGAAAAAGGCCCCCGTCGCCAGCATGCTCAGCCCGTTTTCGATCACCTTCGCCCCCAGGATCTTATAGCAGCTGTTGGGCGTCATGAACAGCATGTAGCCCTGCCGGGTGTTCATATCCCGGTGAAGCGTCACGACGCTGTTGAGCCCGATCACCATGACGCCGCCGAAGGCCAGCAGCGTCAGGATCCCCGCGCTGATGGCGGCCCAGTTTTCATCGTGCCTGAATACGCCGATCAGGTACGCGATTTCTGCCGCCGCCGTGATCCCAAGCAGGATCAGCTTCAGCGCCATGGTCTTTCTCCATTCGTATTTCATCAGGTTTTTCATGCGTTCGCCCCCTCGCTGTGGCTGTAGATTTCCCGATACCGGTCCGCCATGGACAGGCCGCGCTGCTCTCTCATTTCCTCCAGATCCGTACATTCCACCAGCACGCCGTTTTTCAGGTAAGCCGCCCGGTCGGCGATGGCTTCCATTTCCTCCACCAGATGGGAGGACAGGAGCAGCAGCTTGTTTTCCGCCGCGCTTTCCAGGATGCAGGCGCGGATCACGTCCCGGGCCAGCAAATCGATTCCGTTGAAGGGCTCGTCCAGCATATACACCCGGGCGTCCCGGGCCAGGGTGACGGCGATTTTCAGCTTCGCCATCATGCCGGAGGAAAGTTCCCGGGTCTTGAGGGTTTCGTTCAGCTCCATCCTTTCCAAAAGCGCACGGTAGCGGTCGGCGGAATAGTCGGCGAAAAAGTCGCCGTAATACTTCCCCACGTCCCGGGCCGTCATCCAGGTGTAAAAATACGGCTCCGTGGACATATAGGCGATCTGCTTCCGGCTTTCGATATCCACCGGCCTGCCCTCGAACGTCATTTCCCCCGACGTGGGCTTGATCAGCCCCGCGGCCATTTTCATCCAGGTGGTTTTGCCGCTTCCGTTGGGGCCCAGCATGGCGTAGATATGCCCCGGTTCCATTTCCAGCGTCACATGGTCCACCGCCGTTTTCCGGCCGAACATTTTTGTGATTTCCTTGCTTGCCAACATCATTCTTTTTCCTCCTCCAGGATCATCCGGGCCGCCTCCTGCCGCCCGATCCCCAGTTTTTCCATTTCGTTTGCAAAACGCGCCGCGGCCTGCCGGGCCATCGTCCCGCGCACCTGCGCGATCCTTTCCTCATCCCCGGTCACATAGGTGCCCATGCCCCGCCGGCTTTCGCACAGGCCCTCCCGTTCCAATTCCTGATACACCCGGGCAGCCGTGTTGGGATTGATGGTGTACAGAACCGCCAATTCCCTCCCGCCGGGCAGCTTCTCCCCCGGCGGACGCCTGCCCGTCACGATGTCCGTCTTGATCGCCGTCATCACCTGCAGCCAGATGGGGCTGTTGGGATCGTACTGCATCGTCTCCCTCCTTGGTTGCTTAGTGCACTATGCACATAGTACACTAAAGCAATCAGCTTGTCAACCCCTCTTTCAAAAAAATTTCAAAATTTTTCTTTCCATCATTTTTTGTTCCTTTACTTCATTTTTGGCGGTCATTTTTTCAACCGGATATTCCGTCTTGTTTCTTTTTTTTTTTCTGGTATCATATCACCTGCAAAATGATCAAAGAAGGTGTGGAAAGATCATGGCGGATTTCTTTCAGAGCCTGCTGGGGAACGTGACCAACGTAACCTGGCAGATGGCGGTAATGTGGGCGATCGGCGCGCTGCTGATCTACCTGGCCATTAAAAAGGATATGGAACCCAGTTTGCTCCTGCCCATGGGCTTCGGGGCCATCCTGGTAAACCTGCCGGTGGGCAGCGAGGCGCTGGCGCCCATCAAGACCCTGTTTGACGCGGGCATCGAAAACGAGCTGTTCCCGCTGCTGCTGTTCATCGGCATCGGCGCCATGTGCGATTTCGGGCCCCTGCTCAACGATCCCAAGCTGATGCTCTTCGGCGCGGCGGCCCAGTTCGGCATCTTCTTTACCCTGTCCATGGCCAGCGTGTTCGGCTTCTCCCTGCGGGACGCGGCCTCCATCGCCGTCATCGGCGCGGCGGACGGCCCCACCTCCATCGTGGTGGCCCAGCAGCTCAGAAGCGGCTATCTGGGGGCCATTATGGTGGCGGCCTATTCTTATATGGCCCTGGTGCCCATCGTGCAGCCCCCGGTGATCCGGCTGCTGACCACGAAGAAGGAACGGCTGATCCGCATGCCTTACGAGCAGAAGAACGTCAGCAAGACCACCCGCATCCTCTTCCCCATCATCGTCACCATGGTGGTGGGCATCATCGCTCCCGGCGCCGTGGCGCTGATCGGGTTCCTCATGTTCGGTAACCTCCTGAGGGAGTGCGGCGTGCTGGATTCCCTGAGCGAAACGGCCCAGAAGGTGCTGGCCAACCTGATTACCCTGTTCCTGGGCCTCACCATCGCCTGGCGCATGCAGGCTGCGGCCTTCCTTTCGCCCCAGACCCTGCTGATCCTGCTGCTGGGCCTGATCGCCTTCGTGTTCGATACCGCCGGCGGCGTGATCTTCGCCAAGGCGATCAACCTGTTCGCCAAAAAGAAGATCAATCCCATGATCGGGGCCTGCGGCATCAGCGCCTTCCCCATGAGCAGCCGGGTGGTGCACAAAATGGGCCTGAAGGAAGACCCGCAGAATTTCCTGCTGATGCACACCGTGGGCGTCAACGTATCCGGCCAGATCGCTTCCGTCATCGCCGGAGGCCTGATCCTGAGCTTCTTTGCCGGGCTTGTGTAAGGAGGTGCGGTAAAATGAAAAAGAAAATCTTCGCCGTCCTCGCGGCGCTGCTGATCCTGCTTACGCCCCTGTGCGCCCTGGCGGATAACCCCGACGCAGTGGAAACGTGCCCTCCCATGGTTCAATCGCAGCTTGAAGCGGCCGAAGGATCCATCACCGAAAACGCCGAAATCCCCGAAGCGCCGGAAGCGGCGGAGCCCGTTTCCGAAGAGGAAGGCGCAAGCGAAACGTCCCCCGCGAAGGGAGATCAGGCCCTTTCCTTCGGCGAATCCCTGGGCTATATGCTCAAGGGCATGGCCGGTATCTTCCTGGTCACGGCCATCATCATTCTGGCGGTGGTGCTGCTGGAAAAAATCGGCGGGAAGAAGAAGGACGGCCAGGCCTGACCGCGTTTTTGCGGAGATGCGATTTGGCATGAATGGAAAAAATTTTCCCATAGGGTTGCATTTTTCCCCCGTTCATGCTATCATCTGATGGACGTAAGTCCATGATCATTATTGGAGGTGTAACCAAATGGCTTATAAGATCACTGATGCCTGCATCGCCTGCGGCGCCTGCGCGGCGGAATGCCCCGTGGAAGCGATCACCGAGGGTGACGGCAAGTACGAAATCGATCCCGAAAAGTGCATCGAGTGCGGCGCCTGCGCCGGCACCTGCCCTGTGGGCGCTCCCGAACAGGCCTGACGCCCGCCTGCGTCCGGCAGATCATCCGTAATCATCCCGATAAAATGCCGGACGCGAAAACCGCCGATCCTTTCGGCGGTTTTTTCGTATACGCGGATCCGGCGCCGCTCAAATCCCGCTTTTTCCGGACAATTTACTTGTTTCATCCGATAAAGTGTGGTATACTGCATGTTTGAAAGGGGGCGGGCCGATGGCGAAAGGGAAGCGCTGGTTCAAACTGGACAACGCCGCCAAGCTCTACCCCGCCATTTCCACCGACCGCTGGAGCAGTACCTTCCGGGTATCGGCCGAGCTGAATGAGCCCGTGGATCCGGCGCGGCTCCAACAGGCGGCGGACCGGGTGATGCCCCGGTTCCCCTCCCTGATGGTGCGGATGCGCACCGGGCTGTTCTGGTATTACCTGGAGGAGATCAAATCCCCGCTCCGGGTGCAGGAGGATACGGGCCATCCCTGCATGCCTTTCCGCTATCACCAGGATCACGGGTATCTGATGCGCATCCGGTATTACCGGAACCGGATCTCGGCGGAGTTTTTCCATTCCCTTACGGACGGCAGCGGGGGCTTCGTGTTCCTCAAGACCCTGACGGCGGAATACCTGCGGCTGGGCGGTGCGGACGTCGCCTGTGAAAACGGCGCGCTGGACCCTGCCGAACCCCCGGACCCCCGGGAAACCCGGGACGCTTTCCTGGATATGCCCCTGCCCAAGGTGCGCATTTCCCGCAAGGAAGGCCGGGCGTACCACTTTCCCGGCACCCGGGAGATTCCCCACACCCTGCACACCATCGCCGCCTCCATCCCCTGCGCTCCGCTGAAGGCGCAGGCGAAGGCCGCGGGGGCCACGGTGACAGAGTATCTGGTTTCGGTCATGCTCCTGTGCGCCGCGGAGGACCAGGCGTCGTGCCCCAGGCGAAGGCTGCTGCCGGTCCGGGTGTCGGTGCCTGTGAACATGCGCGCCTTCTATCCCTCCCCCACCGTGCGCAATTTTTCCTCCTTCGTCAATCCCGGCTTCGATCCCCGGCTGGGGGACTGCCCCTTCGACGAGATCGTCCGGGAGGTGCGCGCGTACATGGCCTATCAGGTGAATCCGCGCCTGCTTTCCGCCACCATCGCCACCAACGTGGCCGACGAAAAGAACCTGCTGATCCGCCTGGTGCCCCTGGCGCTCAAGAACCTGGTCATCAGCTCCATTTTCCGCAAGGCCGGGGACAAGCTGGTGACGGCCACGCTGTCCAACCTGGGGGTGGCAAAAATGCCCCGGGGCATGGAGAAGCACGTCCGCCGGTTTGAATTCCAGCTGGGCGTGCCGTCCGCGCCGCTGTACAACTGCGCCTGCGTCACCACGGGGGACGAAATGCGCCTGGTCTTTTCCGGGAACATCCGGGAGCCGACGCTTCCCCGGGAAATGCTCAGCTTCCTGGTGGAACAGGGGATCCCCGTGGAAGTGGAAAGCAATCTGGAGGAAGAAGGATAATGGCTTACTGCGTACACTGCGGCGTGAAGCTGGGCGAGAGCGAAAAGAAATGCCCCCTGTGCGGCACGGGGGTATACGATCCCGCCGCCCGCCGGGATACATCCGCCCCCCGGCCCTATCCCGTGCATACGCCGGAGCAGGTGCTCAAGAAAAACAAGGATTTCCTTCAGCTGCTGGCGGGCCTGCTGCTGCTGGCGCCCGCGGCGCTGTGCCTGGTGATCGATCTGCTCGTTTCCGGCACCGTCACCTGGAGCGCCTACGCCGCCTGCGCCCTGGCGCTTTTGTACGTCGCCGTCACCGTGCCGCTTCAAATCACCCGAAAGCGGGTATACTGGAGCCTGGCGGTATCCTTCCTCTGCCTGAACGCCTATCTGTTCCTGGCGGAGCGGTTCAGCGAATCCGGGCCCTGGTTTTTCCCCATCGCCCTGCCCGCCATTTCCCTGGGCACGGCGCTGCTGGCGGCGCTGATCATCCTGTACCGGGTGCACAGGCTGAACAAGCTGACGCTGCCGGCGGCTTCCCTGATGGCCGTAGGGCTGGAATGTCTGGCCATCGAATGGCTCTGCACCCTGCAGAGCAGCACCGCCCTGGGGTTCACCTGGTCCCCCTTCGTGCTGGCTCCTTGCCTGTTCATCGCCCTGTGCCTGTTCTTTATCAACGGCAACCGGGCAGTCCGGGAGGAGGTGCGCCGGCGGGTGCATTTCTGATCCCGCCGGAATCAGCCGGTTTCCCTCATTCGGCATTTCGCATATACTGACAGACGGAAAGGATGATGAAGGATGAAGAAGTATCGCGTAGGCGTCATCGGCGCCACGGGCATGGTGGGCCAGCGTTTCGTGACGCTGCTGGAGAACCACCCCTGGTTCGAGCTGACCGCCCTGGCCGCCAGCGGGCGCAGCGCCGGCAAGCCCTACGAAGAGGCGTTGGCGGGCCGCTGGGCCTTTTCCTGGCCGATCCCCGAAAAGGCGGCCAAAATGACCGTTCTGGACGCTTCGGACGTGAAAACCGTCTCGGGCCTGTGCGATTTCGTTTTCTGCGCCGTGGCCATGGACAAAGCGGCCACCCGGGCGCTGGAGGAAAGCTACGCCAAGGCGGAAACCCCCGTCATCAGCAATAACAGCGCCTGCCGGCTGCTGCCGGACGTGCCCATGCTGATCCCGGAGATCAACGCGGCCCACGCCCCCATCATTTACGCCCAGCGCAAGCGCCTGGGCACCAAGCGGGGCTTTATCGCCGTGAAGCCCAACTGCTCCATCCAGAGCTACGTCCCCGCCCTGACCCCGCTCAGGGATTTCGGGCTCAAAGCCGTGTCCGTCTGCACCTATCAGGCCATTTCCGGCGCAGGCAAGACCTTTGACCGCTTCCCGGAGATCCTGGACAACGTGATCCCCTATATCGGCGGCGAGGAAGAAAAGAGCGAGCAGGAGCCGCTGAAGATCTGGGGCGAATTGAACGCCGAAGGCACCGCCATCGTGCCGGCAATCGCCCCCGTCATCAGCGCCCAGTGCATCCGCGTGCCCGTATCCGACGGCCACATCGCCGCCGTCAGCGTGTCCTTCGATAAAAAGCCCGACCGGCAGACCATTCTGGACCGCTGGGCGTCCTACCGCACCGTGGCCCAGCAGCTGGCCCTGCCCAGCGCCCCCACCCCCTTCGTGCGCTACATGGAGGAGCAGGACCGGCCCCAGACGAAGCTGGACCGGGATTTTGAAAAGGGCATGGGCATTTCCGTGGGCCGCCTGCGGGAAGATTCCATTTTCGATTACAAGTTCGTCTGCCTCTCCCACAATACCCTCCGCGGCGCGGCGGGCGGCGGCGTTCTCTCCGCCGAGCTGCTCTGCGCCCAGGGATATATCGAGCGAAAGGAGTAACCCATGTCCGCTCCGCTGTTCCGGGGCTGCGGCACAGCCCTGCTGACCCCTTTCAGAAACGGAAAGATCGATTTTCCCGCCTTCGGCCGGCTGATCGATTCCCAGCTGGATAACGGCATCTCCGCCCTGGTCGCCTGCGGCACCACGGGCGAGCCCGCCACCATGACGGAAGAGGAATGGGAAAGCGTGGTCGCCTTCGCCGTCAAACGGGCGAACGGCCGCGTTCCCGTCATTGCCGGCACCGGCGGCAACAATACCCGGGCCGTGATCGCCCGGGCGCACCGCGCAAAAGCCCTGGGAGCCGACGCCCAGCTGTGCGTCACGCCTTTTTACAACAAGACCACCCAGGCCGGATTGATCGCCCATTACCGGGCCATCGCCCGGGACGGCGCGCTGCCGGTGATCGTCTATAACGTGCCCTCCCGAACGGGGCTGAACATGCTGCCCGCCACCCTGGCTGCCCTTGCGGACGAAGAAAACATCATCGGCATGAAGGAAGCCTCCGGAAACGTGGCGCAGATCATGGAAATGATGCGCCTGTGCGGGGATCGGATCGTCTTCTATTCCGGCTCCGACGAATTGACGGCCCCCATCCTGGCCCTGGGCGGCCTGGGCGTGATCTCGGTGCTTTCCAACATCGCGCCCCGGCAGATGGCGGATCTGGCCGCCGCCCCCGTACAGGAAGCGGCGAAAATGAACATCGCCCTGCTGCCGCTGATGAGCGCCATGATGAGCGAGGTGAACCCCATCCCCGTGAAGGCCGCCGCCGCCCTGATGGGCCTGTGCAAAAACGAGGTGCGCCTGCCGCTGGTGCCCATGAGCCGAGAAAAGAAAGCCAAAATGAAGGAAGAAATGCAAAAGGCAGGTTTACTGTAAGATGCTCAGGATCCTTTTATCCGGCGCCTGCGGCCGCATGGGCCGCCAGGTAGCCGCCCTGGCCGGGGACGAACAGGCGCAGATCGTCGCCGGGGTGGACGTACACCCGGAAAACGGCGCCGCCTTCCCCGTGTATCCCTCCTTCTCCCTGGTGGAGGAAGAGGCCGACGTGATCGTGGATTTTTCCCGTCCCGAGGGGCTGGGCGCGCTTTTGCAGTACGCCCTGGCCCATCGCCTGCCCACGGTGCTGGCCGCCACCGGCTATAACGAAAGCGACCTGCGGGCCATCGCGGACGCGGCGAAAGAAATCCCCGTTTTCCGCAGCGCCAATATGAGCCTGGGGGTCCACGTGCTGCGCACGCTGGCCCGTCAGGCGGCCCGGCTGCTGCCGGATTTCGATATCGAGATCGTGGAAAAGCACCACAATCAGAAGCTGGACGCCCCCAGCGGCACGGCGCTGATGCTGCTGGACGCGGTGAGCGGCCCCGATACGCTGCCGGTGTTCGGCCGCAACGGCCGCACCCAGAAGCGGGAAAAGCGGGAGATCGGCGTCCACGCCGTCCGGGGCGGCACGGTGCCGGGCGAGCACGAGGTAGGCTTCTACGGCCCTGCCGAGGTGGTAACGCTGAGCCATTCCGCCCAGGATCGGTCCATCTTCGCCCGGGGCGCCCTGCGCGCCGCCCGCTTCCTGGAGGGACAGGCCCCCGGGGAGTATTCCATGGACGATCTGGCCGCGGCCATGATCGCCAAAAAATAAATACGCAGCATAAAAACGCCCTTCCGCATTTCAAAAGTGCGAAAGGGCGTTATTTGTGTGCGTCAGGCGTTCTTTTGCTTGTGGATCAGGAAGGCCTTGCCCTCCCGGATCATGCGGCACAGGTCCGCGTAATCCCGGGGTTTTTCCTCAAAGGCCACGTAAGCCGTGGCCGTGGTTTCCACCTGATGGGTGTCGGACCCGGCCACCATGGGCTTGCCTTCCCGCAGGGCCAGGTCGAAGGCCTGGAGGTTGTAGGTTTCGCTGGCATTCCCGAAATTGAACACCTCGATCGCGTCGATGTCCAGCCCCGGGCGCTCGATGCCGGCCGTCCGGATATACCCCGCCTGGCGGTAGGGATGCGCCCGGATCACGATGCCGCCCAGGCCGTGCACCGCGCTGCACAGGTATTCGATGCTCCATTTGTCGCAGTCCCGCAGCCCGCCGTAGAGGTCCTCCGGCCTGAGCCCCAGGATCAGATAGTCCTCGCCGTTGCCGCCCAGATGGGTGTATTCCAGGCCGAAATACACCGGCAGCCCCAATTTCTCCCCGGCTTCCCGGGCAGCCTCGTACCCCCGGAGAAACACCGCCATTTTTTCATCCCAGGTGTCCGGGTCGTTGGCGTAGGAATTGCCGTTGAGAAAATGATCGGTGATCACCAGGCCGGAAAAGCCCTTGTCCCGATACGCCCGCACCATGTCCCGGGCCGGGGAGCGGCCGCATTTGCTGGTTTCGGCGGTGTGGCAGTGGATCTCGTAAAAGTACATGCGTGTTTTCTCCGTTTCTGCGTGGATATGCTTGGGCGCGCCGTTATTTTCCGGCCACCTGGATCTCCCCCACGTCCACCGAGGGGCTGCCCACGGCGCTGCCGGGGAAGATCAGATCGCTGCCTACGGCGCGGATGTTCCTGAGCAGCTGGAAGAAGTTCCCCGCCACGGTGATCCGGTCCACCGGCCGGTCCTTCTTCCCGTCCTTCACGGTATAGCCCTGGGCGATGAGGGAAAAATCGCCGCTGACGGCGTTGGCGCCGGCGTGGAGGCCGCTCACTTCCGTGATCACCAGGCCGTCCCCCATGTCCGCCATCAGCTCCGCCAGGGTCTTTTCGCCGGGCTTGAAGTAAAAATTGCTGGGGCTCACGTTCACCATGCCCGCATAGCCGGCCCGGGATGCGTTGCCGGTGGTTTTCACGTTGGCCTTCCGGGCGGTCTTGAGGTTGTGCAGCAGTGTCATAAGCCTCCCGTTTTCCACCACCGCCTTGGTGCGGGTGGCCACGCCCTCGGCGTCGAAGGGCTGGCTGGCCAGGCCGCCGGGCAGAAGAGGATCGTCCATCAGCGTCACCGCTTCGGAAGCGATGATCTCCCCTTCCTTGCCGCCGAGCAGGCTCAGCCCCTTCTGGGCGCTTTCCGCGGAAAAGACGCCGGCGAAGGTGGCCAGCAGATCGGGCATGCACTTGTTTTCGATGATGGCGCGGTAGGCGCCGCTGGGCACCGGCTCGGCCTCCAGCATAAACAGCGCTTCCTCCACCGCGTCCTTCGCGATCTTTTCCGGGTCGATCTGATCAAAATTCCGGGTCACTTCAAAACCGCTGCCGGTGGATACCCGCTCCCCCTCCTTGGCCACGGCGGAGACGTAGCACACCGCGGTATTGTCCCGGTAGCGCAGGTCCAGGCCGTGGGCCTTGCCGTCGGTCACCACCCGGTTCACGATGCGGGTTTCCCCGCTGCCGGTGGAGATCATGTTGTAATTGAGGGCCGTGATCCTTTCATCCATGGCCAGAGCCTTTTTTTCGATGTCCAGGATCAAGCGCAGCTTGCGGCCTTCCTCCACCTGATCCAGCGCGGGATTGTAATTGTCCACCCGGGGATACGTGTCGTCCCCCTGGTAGATCTCCTGCACGTCGTCGTCCTCGGTGAGCTCCGCGCTTTCCTTCACCGCCCGCACCAGCTGGCCCACGGCCTCCTCATCGAAGGCTTCCGTGGCCGCGTAGCCCATTTTTCCCTTGTACAGCCCCCGCAGGGACAGCCCCCGGGTGTCATGGACGGTATAATTGCTGATCTGCCCCTTGACGCACATGGCCCGGAAGCTGTCGTTGGAGGAAAGATAGATTTCCGCCGCCAGGATGCCCTGATCCTGCGCTTCCTTCAGCACGGCATTGATGAACGCATCGATGGTCATGTTCCGCATCCTCCCTTCATCGTCCGCCCACGGTCAGTTCGCTGACCCGGATCATCGGCTGGCCCACGTTGGTGGGGATGGAGCCGCTGATGGAGCCGCACATGCCCTGGGCCATCTGCATATCCCCTCCCACCCGGTCGATTTTGAGCAGGATCTCGCTGCCCCGGCCGATGAGGCTGGCGCCCCGCACGGGATGGGCGATCTTGCCGTCCCGGACCAGGTATCCCTCGCTGACGGCGAAGTTGAATTTGCCGGTGGTGGGGTCCACGCTGCCGCCGCCCATGCTTTTGGCGTACAGGCCGTCGCCCATGGTGGCGATCATTTCGTCGTTGTCGTCGCTTCCCGCCGCAATGAAGGTGTTGCGCATCCGGGAGGTGGGGGCGAACATGTATCCCTGGCGCCGGCCGCTGCCGGTAATGGGCATCTGCATGCGCCGGGCGTTGAGCTTGTCGATCATATAGTTTTTCAGGATGCCGTTTTCGATCAGCACCAGGCGGGTGGTGGGCGTGCCCTCGTCGTCGATGTTCAGGCTGCCCCATTCGTTGGGCATGGTGCCGTCGTCGATGGCGGTGACCCGTTCGTTGGCGATCTTCTGCCCCAGCTTCCCGCAGAATTCGCTGTTCCCCACCGCCACGGAGGTGGCTTCCAGGGAATGGCCGCAGGCCTCGTGGAAAATCACGCCGCCGAACCCGTTGTCGATCACCACGGGCATCTGCCCGGCGGGGCACTGGGGCGCATGGAGCATGGTGACAGCCTGCCGGGCCGCTTCCCGGGCGACGGCTTCGGGGTCCACGCGCCCGTCAAAGAGCTCAAACCCCTCCATAGCCCCCGGGCTGCAGGAGCCCGTCTGGTTTTCCGTGCCGTTGGAGGCGATGGCGCCTACGGAGAAGCGGGTATACACCCGGGTGTCCTGGGTGAACAGCCCTTCGCTGTTGGCGATCCACACCCGCTGCACGCTGTCGTTGTAGCCGATGCGGGCCTGGGTCACTTCCGGGAATTCCTTGAGAACAGCCTGGGCCGCCTTCATTTTTTCCGCCTTGCGCCGGGCCTGCACCCGATCCGGCATTTCCCGGATCGTGTGGATATTTTTCGCTTCCGCCGGGCTGAACGCCGCCGCCCGGATCTGCGCGCCCCCCGCCACCGCGGAGGCCGCCCGCTTCGCGCAGGCCATCAGGCCCGCCGGAGTGGTGTCGTTGGTATAAACGTAATAGCCTTGCACCCCGCTGAATACGCGGATGCCCGCCCCGTGGAGACGGCGGCTGTTGACGCCCTCCACCCGGCCGGACAGCATGGACAGGGTGTTGTTGATCCGGTCCTCCAGAAATACCTCCGCAAAATCGCCGCCGGTTTTCAGCGCTTCCGCGATTGCCTGCAGCGCCACGTCCTGATTGAGCATGCTCATCCTCCTTGTCCCATCGTGTTTGGATTATTCTTTTCCGTTCATTTCTCCGTTATCCCGCCGGATCCGCTCCGGCAGCGCCAGCGCTTCCAGGCTTTCCGCCGCCGCGCCTGTCTCGTTCCCGATCAGCAGGCAGCGCATCCCCGCCGCCCGGGCGGCCTCCGCCCCCGCCAGGCTGTTGTCGATCACCAGGCAGTCCCCGGTGGGCGTTTTCAGCCTTCTGGCCGCCAGCAGCAGCAGCTCCGGGTCCGGCTTGCCTTCCGCCGCGTCCTCGCCGTCCACCACCGCGTCCAGCAGCGCGTCCATTTTCATCTGCCGCAGGATCCCCGCGGCGTTCTCGCTGGAGGAGGCCACCGCCGTCCGGATCCCCATGCCGCGGAGGGTCCGCAATGTTTCCTCCGCGCCGGGCAGGATGCCTTCCCTTCCCAGATGCAGCACCAGATCGTTGAACAGATCGTTCTTCCGGGCGGCCAGCGCCCAGGTTTCTCCGGGAGAATAGGCGCGCTCCGCATGAGACAAAAGCACATTCAGGCTGTCCATCCGCCTGCGTCCCCGCATTTTTCTGTAAATCTCCGGCGTGAAGGGCAGCCCCTGCTCCCGGGCCATCTGCCGCCACGCCTGCTCATGGCATGCGTCTGTATCCGTCAGCACGCCGTCTAAATTGAATATGACTGCCTGTATCAAAGGCCGTGCCCTCCTCGTTGACTTTTCACCGGAAGATTATACCACATTTCCCGGTGGATGTACAGGAAAAAGAATGCCCAAAAATCGCCGCGCCTCGGGGCGATCGCATAAAACCGCTTTTCCGGGGCATCCTGTTATACGCGTCCGTGCGGCTTCAGGCCGCAGGCGGAGAGGAGGATGCGCGTTTGTCTGTTGGTTTGATATTGCTTTCCGGCGTTTCGGCGCTGGTGCTGCTGGGAGCGGCCCAGCGGGTGCTGGACCGGATGCAGCTCAGCGACCGGGCGGCGCTGCTCATTGCGGCGGCCATCTTTGTGGGCGGGCTGATCCCCTCCCTGCGCCTGGGCCCGGTGCGGCTGAACCTGGGCGGCGCGGCGGTGCCGCTGGGGGTGTGCGTCTATCTCCTGATCCGCACCGATACGAAGCAGGAGCTTTTCCGCGCGCTGCTGGGCACCGTGCTCACCGGGGCGGCGGTGTTCGCCCTGGGGCGGCTGCTGCCGGCCGAGCCGGAGAAAATGTGGATCGAGCCCCAATACCTCTACGGCCTGTCCGGCGGCCTGATCGCCTACCTCCTGGGCCGGTCCCGCCGGGCGGCGTTCATCTGCGGCGTGCTGGGCACCCTGCTGGCCGATACGCTCAGCGCTGTGCTCACCTGGCGCGCCGGCATCGGGCAGACGCTCTCCCTGGGCGGGGCGGGGGCGTTCGACACCGTGGTGATCGCCGGCATCCTGGCCGTGCTGCTGGCCGAATTTCTGGGCGAAGCCCTCGAACGGCTGTCCCGGGGGCGAAAAGCCCCCTCCCCCGAAAGGAGGGGCGAACCGTGAAAAAATTGTTTGTTCTCCTGTGCGTCCTGTCCGCGCTGCTGCCCTTCGCCGCCCGGGCAGACGAAGAAGGCGGCGCGGTGTACGAAATTCTGGACGCAAACGGCGCAGCCCTCACCTGGTACGCCGGCGTGCCCCAGGCAGGCGACGAATACATCTCCCAGGACAACCGGCATTTCCGCATCGTCCGGGTGGACGCCGACGCCCGCCGGGCCTATGCCGACAGCCTGGGCGATTTCCAGCTGCCGGACGTTTCCTGGGATCAGGACGGCGCCCGGCCCGTTTCACAGAAAAAGCGCGCCGTCGCCCTGTACTGCACCCACAGCGACGAAAGCTACGAATCCGCCGACGGCAAAAGCAGCATCGACAAGGGCGGCGGCATATTCGACGTGGCGGAGGCGCTGAAAAAGCACCTGGAGGAAAAGGGCGTCACCGTGCATTACAGCAGCGAGAACCATTTCCCCCACGACGCCGGGGCTTACCGCCGCAGCCGCGCCACCGCCGCCTCCCTGAAGGAGGAAGGGGTGGACGCCATTTTCGATATCCACCGGGACGGCATCCCCGACGCCGGGCAGTACGAAAGCGAGGTGAACGGCCGGGACGTGACGAAGGTGCGGCTGCTGGTGGGCCGCGCCAACCAGAATTCAGACGCCAACCGCCATTTCGCCGCCCAGATCAAGGCCGTGGCGGACAAACGCTATCCCGGCCTGATCAAGGACATTTACATCGGCAAGGGCACCTATAACCAGGATCTGATGCCCCAAGCCGTGCTGCTGGAATTCGGCACCCATAAAAGCGACAAAAGCCAGGTGCTGGCCTCCACCGCCCTGATGGCGGACGTACTGGACCGCGCCCTCTACGGCGGCGTCACCGGCGCGGCGGGCAAAGACAGCGCCGCCGGGAACCGCGGGGCTTATACGGGCATCGCCTGGCTGCTGGGCCTAATGGTGATCGGCATGTTCATTTACGCCCTGCTGGCCACCGGCAGCCGCCGGGCCGCCTTTGAAAAATGGAAGGGCAATTTCCGGGAAATGACCGGCGGCCTTTTCAGCGGAAGAAAAAAGGACTGACGCAAAAAATCCGCGCATCCACATGGAAGCGCGGATTTTCATGTTATTCTGCTCCAGCGCGTCAGATCAGCCCCAGGCGCTTCATGGCGAACACGAACAGGAACGTGGTGATGATGGAAAAGGTGCTGCTGAACGCCACCAGCTCCGCCGCCAGCTCCCCGTCGCCGCCCATGGAATGGGCCATGGGATAGCTGCTCACCGAGGTGGGTGAGCCGAAGGTGACGAAGGCGCAGGCCAGGGCCACCTCCCGCAGCCCCAGCAGCGCCGCCGTTCCCACGAAGATCAGCGGCGCGGCAACCAGCCGCCAGGGCACGGCGATGAGCAGCTGGCGCAGGTGCGCCTTGGCGCTGGTCAGCTGAATGGCTCCGCCCAGGGTGAACAGCGCCAGGGGCGTGGCGATCTTCCCCAGGTCCTTCAGCGGATTGTCCAATACCGGAGGGAATTCAAAGCGCAGCAGCCACAGGGCGTAGCCCAGGAGCGGCGCGATGATCAGCGGGTTTTTGAGGATGTTCATAACGATCCGCCCGGCGTTCAGCCTGCCTTCCCCGTACACCGTCAGCGCGATGACGGACATCACGTTGTACACCGGCACCGTCAGCGGCACCAGCAGCGCCGCCAGGGACGTATCCCGCCCCGGGAACAGCATCGCCACCAGGGGGATGCCGAAAAAAGCGTAATTTGCCCGGCCCATGCCCTGGATCATGACCCCGATCTTTTTCCGGTCCTTCTCGATCCGCGGCACCGCCAGGAACAGAAGCCCGAATTCCGCCAGCAGCCCGCCCGCGATGATCAGCAGCTCTTTCCCCTGCAGCACCGTATCGTAAGGCGTATGGATCACGCTGTAAAACAGATTGACGGGCAGGAATACCCGGAATACCAGCTGGTTGACGCCCTTCACCAGCGCGTCTGTCAGCAGCCCCGTCTTCCGGCACAGCGCCCCAGCGGACATCAGCAGCAGCAGCGGCAGCACCGTTTCCACGGCGAAGAGCAGGTCGCTCACGGTATTCCTCCTTTCCCGGATCACAAAAACCGTCCGCGGATCCCCGAAACGGTCATTTTCTTTCTTCGGCGGGGCAGCCCATCATGGCTTCCCGCACCCGGGCCAGCGCCCGGCTCATCACGCCGGTCTGCTTCGCGTCCATGCCCTCCGGCGCCGGATCCGCGCTGCACACCAGGCGGTACTGCATCCTGCCGCCCATGCTTTGGCGCCACACGTAGGTGGGCGTGTATTCCACGCTGGTGAAGCGCACCTTGCCCGCCCCGTTCACCGTGACGCTCAGATGCAGCAGCATCCCCGCAATGGCCCCCGCATCCCGGGATTCGGACAGCAGCGTGCCCATGGAATAGGCCACCAGCGCCTGGCGGCGCACGCCGTTCTCATCCGTCACGGAGATGATTTCCAGGGGCAGCACCGCCGCGGGCCGGAAGCCCAGGATCACGTCCGCCCCCATTTCCGCCAAGGTCCTGGCGGTTTTGCGCTGATCGTTCCGCACGGCGGTCTGGTCCTCTTTGCCCCAGTACATGCACACGATCACGCAATGCACGCCCTGGGCCCGGGCGTTGAGGATGTCCTGCCGCACCGTTTCCTGATCGTAGAGGCGCATCAGCTCCGGCTGCGCGCCGACGGCGTTCTTGCCCCGGGCCGTGAGGCTTTCGGAATAGGACAGGATCGCGATGCGCGCGCCGTTCAGCTGCACGATGCGGTTCTGCCGCGCCTCTCCCAGCGTCACGCCGCCGCAGGAGATGCCCCGGCTCGTCAGGGCCTGCACGGTTTCCTCCGCGCCGGCTGCGCCCCGGTCCAGGATGTGCTCGCTGCCCAGCAGCACGTCGTTGAATCCCGCCGCCTTCACCGCTTCCGCCGCGGCGGCCGGCGCCATGGCGTCGTCGTATTTTAGGTCCGCGGCGTTCAGGGTCTGGGGCAGCATCACCAGGTTCATATCCGCCCAGATCTTTCCCGGCAGCGTGGATACCACGGGGCGAAAATCGAAGGTCTTTTCCTGTTTATTGTAAACCGTATCCGAAATATCGCTTTGAAAGCTCATCAGCCCGCCGATGGTGAGGCTGAAGGAATACTGCTGCTTTTCCGCTCCCGGCGCCGGGGTGAGCAGCGGCGCCGCGGTGGGCGTCGCCGCCACGGGCGGAAGCGTCACCATCACGGTGCCCACCTTCGTATCCGGCTGCGCGTCTCCGTTTCCCTGCAGGGCGTTCCCGATAAAATCCGCGATCTGCCCCGCGTCCATCGCCGCGTCCGGACGCCCGGCGCGGATGATGCCGAAAACCCAAATACACCCCAGCGCCACCGCTGCGGTGAGGCACAGCGTCAGGATGCTGCCCAGGGATAATCCGGTCCGCTTCTTTTTCATGGTCTGCTTGTTTCCTCCGTCCCGGCGGCGCAGGCTTCCGGAGCGTTATTTTCCTTCCACCCGGATCATGCTTTCCACCTGCACATCGGGACAATCAATGGCGGACAGCGCCTTGCGCAGGCTGCATTCCCCGGCGTCGTGGGTGATGAGCACGATCTGGGCGCGGCCCTCCACCGCGTCCCGCTGCATCAGGTTGCGGATGGAAATGCCCTCGTTGCCCAGGCAGGTGGTGATATGGGCCATCACGCCCGGCCGGTCGCTGGCGGAAAGGCGGATGTAGAAGGAGCAATGCCAGTCATCCGTCACCCGCAGGCCGGGGGCCAGGGCGTTTTCATTGTGGAAAGTGGGATGCCGCGGGGTCTCCCGGGAGGCGGCGTAGAGCATATCGCTCACCACCGCGCTGGCGGTGGGCGCGCTGCCCGCGCCCCGGCCGAAGAGCATCATATCCTCGCAGGCGTGGCCGTGGAGGAAAATGGCGTTGAAGCTGCCGTTCACCGAGGCCAGGGGATGGTCGTTGGGAATAAAGGTGGGGTGCACCCGGGCGTCGATGACGCTGCCGCGCCGCTTGGCGATGGCCAGCAGCTTCATGGTGTAGCCCAGCTCCTTGCCGTAGGCAATGTCCACCGCCTTCACGTTGGAAATGCCCTCCCGGTAAATCACGTCAAAGGGCACCCGGGCATGGAACGCCAGGGAGGAGAGGATGGACAGCTTGTACGCCGCGTCGTAGCCCTCCACGTCGCTGGTGGGGTCCGGCTCCGCCAGGCCCAGGCGCTGAGCCTCCTTCAATACGTCCTCATAGGCCTTGCCTTCCTGGCTCATGCAGGTGAGGATATAGTTGGTGGTGCCGTTGACGATGCCCATCATTTCCTCGATGCGGTTGGACTGCAGGGAATCGATGGTGGTGCGGATCACGGGGATCGCCCCGCACACCGCCGCCTCATAGTACAGCCCGGCGTTGTGCTTTTCCGCCGCCGCCTGCAGCAGATGCCAGTTCAGCGCCAGGGCCATCTTGTTGGCCGTCACCACGGTTTTGCCCATTTCCAGGGCGCGCAGCATATACCGGGTGGCCGGCTCTTCCCCGCCCATGAATTCCAGCACCATCTGGATTTCCGGATCGTCCGTCACGGCGGCGGGATCGGTGGTCAGAAGCGCCTCGGGCACGATCTCGTCCCGCTTTTTATGGATGTTCCTGACCAGGATGCGCTTGATCTCGAACCGCACCTCCGCCCGGTGCCCGATGTCCCCTTCAAATTCCTTCAGCAGCTTCCACACGCCGCAGCCGATGTTGCCGCAGCCCAGGAACCCCACCGTGATGGTCCGCATGTTTTTTCCTCCCGTAAATCAGGCTTTCGCCTGGTTTTTTTCGTAGATCAGCCGCAGCCCCTTGAGGGTCAGCAGCCCGTCGATATGGTCGATCACGCCGGATTTGGGGGCGATCAGACGGGCCATGCCGCCGGTGGCGATGACCTTCGCTTCGGGCTTCCCCATTTCCCGGCGGATCTCGTTCACCAGGTAAATCACCTGGCCCACGTAGCCGTTGATGACGCCGGACTGCAGATTGGCAATGGTGGTTTTGCCGATCACCCGGTCCGGCATCATCAATTCAAAATGCGGCAGCTTCGCCGTGCCGGAAACCAGCGCCTCGCTGGTCAGCTTGATGCCCGGGCAGATGCAGCCCCCCAGGAAGCCGCCCTTTTCATCCAGGGCGCCGAAGGTGGTGGCAGTGCCGAAATCAATGTACACGCAGGGCCCGCCGTACAGGGTGTACGCCGCCACCGCGTTGCAGATCCGGTCGCTGCCCAGCTCCCGGGGGTTTTCGTATTTGATGTCGATGCCTGTTTTGACCCCGGGGCCCACCGTCATGGGGGCCATGCCGAAATAATCCCGGCACATGTGCTCCACGGTGAAATTCATCGTGGGCACCACCGAGCTCATCACGATGCCCGTCACCTGCTCGTGCCGCAGCCGTTCATGCTCGAACAGCTGGGTCATCATCACGCCCATTTCGTCGCTGGTATATTTCCGCGTGGTGGACAAGCGCCAGTAATGCACCATTTCCGGCCCGTCGAACAGGGCGGTCTTGATGTTGGTGTTGCCGATATCCAGGGTAAACAGCATGGCGAACTACTCCTACTTCTCAATCGTCAGATGGGCCTTGCGCAGCGCCACGATCACCGCCGGGGTGGCGACGGCGGCCAGCACAGCCTCCGGGATGCCGCCCACCAGCACGGTGGTGCCGATCATGGCCATCAGCGTGCGGCTGCCCTCCAGCCCGTTCTTCAAATCGATCTCCCGGGCTACCTGATCCCCGTTGATCCCCAGCAGGGCGTACAGCAGCAGGATGAACCCCAGGAAAAACACCGTATTCGTCAGCGATCCCGCCGCGCCGGTCAGCGACAGCGTCCACTTATGCTTTTTTTCAAATTTGCGCGTCATGCGGTACACGGCGTGCGTCACGAGGGGCACCAGCAGCCGCGGCACGAAGCACAGCACCACGCCCCACAGCACGTGGGCGGAAAAGATGGGGGCCGTCAGCCCGCCGGCGGGGCCGGACAGGAAGCTCAGAAAGCCGAAGAACGCGCCCAGGATCAGCCCGTCCTCCACCCCTAGCACGATTGTACCGATGATGACCGGCAGGCAGCTGATGGTGATTTTGATGAAGCCCAGCGGAATGGTGCCGATCCCGTACCAGAATACGGCGATCAGCGCCATCAGCAGCGCCAGCACGGCAATGCGGTAGGTCAGCTTGTTTACGTTTGCTCTCATGGTTTTTTCCTCCGTTCAAGTTCTTTTCAGATACCCGACGTATGCAACAGGGGCGTCCGTTTTTCGGCCTGTCCGGCCCGATAGGCGGTGCCGGCAATGGCCTTTGCATATTATACCAGAAACAGCGCCGGCTTGTCAAAAATCCGGGTGGAAATACAGCATAAATACACCGTATGCTTTTCTTCGCATCCATTGGCTGCGTTTCCCATTGTTTCGCGGTATTCCGCATGCTATAATGATTGTATCAAAGGAGGCGCATGCCCGATGAAAAAAACCGTCGGCCGGCTGACGCTGGCGTTTCTTCTGGCCGCCCCGGTGCTGGGCGCCCTGGCCGGCAGGCCCGCCCGGGCGGCGGACAGGCCCTGCTCCGCCCTGTATTTTCCCAACTGGAACATTCACCAGGACCCGGCCCAGCAGGTGAAAAACCTGCCCTGGCAGTACGCGGACTGCATCTATCACGCCTTCTGGCGGGTCGCGCCCGCGGAGGGCGGCTACGCAATCGTATCCACCGATCCCTGGGCGGATACCGGGGAGGGCAATCCCCTGGCGCACTTTCCCCAGTACCGGGAAATGGCGGCCCGCTATCCCGGAAAAAAGATCCTCCTTTCCATCGGGGGGTGGACCTGCTGCGGCCATTTTTCCGAAATGGCGCTCACGGCGGAAAGCCGGGCCTCCTTCGTCCAAAGCTGCCTGGACACCCTGGAAAAATACCCCTTCTTTTCCGGGCTGGACCTGGACTGGGAATACCCCGGCGTAGCCCGGGCCATGGGGGACGGCGGCGAGGGCTGCCCGGTGATGGGAAACGATTGGGAAAACTACACCTCGCTGCTCCGGGAGCTCCGCGCAGCGCTGGATGCGCGCTTCGGCCCGGGGGCAAAGCAGCTCACCGTCTGCGCCGGAGCGCCGCTGTCCGTGCTGAAAAAGCAGGATTACGCCGCGCTGCACCCTTATGTGGACGGCGTGAACCTGATGACCTACGACATGGCCGGCGACGGCGCCGCCGTCACGGGCCACCACGCCGCCCTGTACGGCAGCGTGTCCGCCGACGCGGCAGTCAAATACCTGCTGGCCCTGGGGGTGCCCGCCGGGAAGATCCGCATCGGCTGCCCCCTGTACGGCCGGGGCTGGCGCATGGCGGAGGGATACGCCAAAGCCCTGGGCACGCCGGTAAGTCAGGCCGTCGAAAGCCGCGTCTGGCGGGAGCTTAAGGCCCTGGAATCCGCCCCGGGCTGGCACGCGGATTACGATGCGGACGCCCGGGCGGCTTATCTATGGAACGACGACCCGGCCTCCCCGGACTGCGGGCTGTTTTATTCCTACGACAGCGAACAATCCCTGGATGAGAAGCTGCGCTACATCCGCAAAAAGGGCCTGGGCGGGCTGATCCTGTGGGAAAGCGGCGGCGACAGCGCCGATCACGCCATGCTGCGCCGGATCCACGCCGTCTGGAAATAGCGGAGAATTGACGGATGGCGCTTTCCCGTGTATAATGATTCAGGATCCTTGTATCCCGTACTCGCGCTGCATTGGAGGGATTTTTATGTTCGGACGCCGGGCCGACGGCCGCGTGCTCAAAAAGATCGATCCCATCATCGCCCTGACCCCCTATCTGATGCCCATGCGCTGCGACGCGCAGGTGTTCCTCAATTACAAGCTGGACTATGAAAAAATGGCCCGGTACATCGTGGAGCAGGGCGCCAACGGCCATAAGATCACTTTTATGGAGCTGATCATCGCCGCCTTCGTGCGGGTGGTCTCCGAAATGCCGGACGTCAACCGCTTCGTCATGAACAAGCGCCTTTACGCCCGCACCCAGCTCACCGTTTCCTTCGTGCTGCTCATGGACACGGGGAACCCCGAGGACATCGAGGAAAACACCGTCAAGTGCTGTTTCGATCCCCACGATACCATTTTCGACGTGGCGGACCGGGTGCATGAAATGATCGAGCAGAACCGCCGCCAGGAGGCGGACAATTCCACCATGAAGGTGGCAAAGCTCCTGCTCAATCCCATCCTGGCCAACACCATCGTGGCCCTGGCCCGCTTCCTGGATCGGTATGGCATCATGCCCAAGTACATCCTGGACGCCTCGCCCTTCCACACCAGCATGTTCATCACCAACATGGGCTCCATCGGCATGCCGGCGGTGAACCACCATATTTACAATTTCGGCACCACCAGCCTGTTCTGGTCCATGGGCAACGTGATCCGGGAAACCCAGGTGGGCGCGGACGGCAAGGCCGTGCGCAAGCGCTGGCTGCCCATCGGCGTCACCGCGGACGAAAGGATCTGCGCCGGGGCCACCTATTCCAAAATGGTCACCCGTATGGTGCATTACCTGCAGAACCCCTCCCTCCTGGAAACCCCGCCGGAAACCGTGGCCTTTGAGGAAAACAACGCCTACTCCCTGCCCCCGGTAAAGGAAAAGAAAAAGAAGAAGCAGGATCCGGCTGTATCCGCCTGACGCGCCGCTTCTTCCTCCGCCGCAGACAAATGCGGCGGATTTTGTTTTTTTCGTGCTTCTCTCCCTTCAAGGCCTTGCGTTTTTCCCCGCTTTGGGGTATCATAAGGAGGCCGTGTATGGCCGGCGGGCCCCGTGCGATGTTGCGGTGTGAACCCTGTCAGGTCCGGAAGGAAGCAGCAGTAAGCATCTTAGACGTGTGCTGCGGCAAAGCCTGCCGGTCATACGCGGTATTTTCGTAAACAGGAGGACAAAGGAACATGTGGCAGCTGCCCCCCGTTCTGAACCAGGACCCTGAAGTGGCCCGTTTCATCGAGGCCGAATGTGCCCGCCAGGAAGCGCATATCGAGCTGATCGCTTCCGAAAACTTCGTCAGCCCCGCGGTCATGGCCGCCATGGGCAGCCCCCTGACCAATAAATACGCCGAGGGCTATCCCGGCAAGCGCTATTACGGCGGCTGCGGCTGCGTGGACGAAGTGGAGCGCATCGCCATCGCCCGGGCCATGGAGCTTTACGGCGCGGAGCACGCCAACGTGCAGCCCCACAGCGGCAGCCAGGCCAACACCGCCGTGTACTTCGCCCTGCTGCAGCCGGGCGACACGGTATTGGGCATGAGCCTGAACAACGGCGGCCACCTGACCCACGGCAGCCCCGTGAACCTGTCCGGGAAATATTATCATTTCGAGGCCTACGGCCTGGATCCCGAAACCGAGCGCATCGATTACGACGAGGTGCTGCGCGTCGCCCGGGCCTGCAAGCCCAAGCTCATCGTGGCCGGGGCCAGCGCTTATCCCCGGGAGTTGGATTTTGCCGCTTTCCGGAAGATCGCCGACGACGTGGGCGCGCTTCTGATGGTGGATATGGCGCACATCGCCGGCCTGGTGGCGGCGGGCTGCCATCCCTCCCCTGTGCCCTATGCCGACATCGTCACCACCACCACCCACAAGACCCTCCGGGGCCCCCGGGGCGGCTTGATCCTGTGCAGGGAGCAGTATAAGAAGGCCATCGACAAGGCCATCTTCCCCGGCATCCAGGGCGGGCCTCTGGAGCACATCATCGCCGCCAAGGCCGTGTGCTTCGGCGAAGCCCTCAAGCCCGAATTCAAGGAATATCAGCAGCAGATCGTGAAAAACGCCAAGGCCCTGGAAAACGCGCTGCGCGCCCGGGGCGTGCGCATGGTGTCCGGCGGCACGGACAACCATCTGCTGCTCCTGGACCTGTGCGACACCCCCGTCACCGGCCGGGATCTGGAAACCTGGCTGGGCATGGCCAACATCACCGTCAACAAGAACATGGTGCCCAGGGATCAGCGCAAGCCCGCCGAGACCAGCGGCATCCGCATCGGCACCCCCGCCGTCACCACCCGGGGCTTCAAGGAGCCGGAGATGGAGCAGATCGCCGAATGGATCTCCCGCATCCTCTATCAGGGCGAAGCCGCCGTGCCCGCCGTCAAGGCCGGCGTGGAGGAGCTGACGAAACGGTATCCCCTGTACTGAGCGCAATAAACAAAGAGGATATTGCAGAAGCAAATCTGCAATATCCTCTTTGTTTACAGGGATATTGGTTCTCATAGAAGAATGAGCAACAGTGAATGCCGAAAAAAAAGAAAACCCCGGGGTGGTTTGGAGGGGCCAAAAGCCCCTCCAAGTGTAATCCGCAGCAGCGACCTGTGCGCTGCGAGGAGCATTTTTGCGAAGCAGAGCATGCCCTGCGAGAGCAAAAATGCTTTCCTTGCGCTGTGCAGCAGCCCCTTTTTTTACAGCTTGTACTGCATGAAATTTTTATTTTTTTCAAAGCCGAAGGCCGTATACAGCCGCACCCCCATATCCGACGCGGTGATCTGCACCGCGCCGCAGCCGTGCTTCCGCGCCTCCTCCACCACCCGGGAGAGCAGCTCCCGGGCGATGCCCTGCCGCCGGTAGGCAGGCTCGGTATACATGCTGGAGAGCAGCCCGATCCGTCCGGTGGGGCAGGAAAAATACGGTGGCTTTTCCACGAAGGACATGCCGCTGGTGCCCACGATCTTTTCCCCGTCCAGCGCCAGCCAGGAAACGAAGGTGCCGTCCGCAAGGTGCCGCAAATAATAATCCATGAGCGCCGGGCGCAGATCGGCGTCCTCCCGCGCGCCCTCCTCGATGAGCTGCCGGATGCGCAGGGAGATGAATGCCGGAAGGTCGTCCATTTTCAATTTCCGATAACAGATCACAAAACCGCCTCCAATCCCCTTTCCCGGGCAGGATTTATCGCTATTATAGCGCAGCGCCCGCCCTCCCGTCCAGAAACAGGCGAAGAATTTTTTCCGTCCGGCAGGAAAAAACCGCCGGGAGAAAGAATACAATTTTTGTACAACCGTCGGAGGGGGTTTTCTTTTTATGTCGCTTCTGTCCAATCAATCCGTCCGGGCGAAGACGCTGGCCTACGCGCAGATCCTGCTGGGCTGCATGATCGGCGGGGCTGCCTATCCCCTGTTTTTGGTGCCCAACGGCATTGCGCCCGGCGGGCTCACGGGTATCGCCACCATCTTTAATTATCTGTGGAAATGGCCGGTGGGCGTCACCAGCATGGCCCTGAACCTGCCCCTTTTCATCATCGGCTGGAAGTCCATGGGCCGGGTGTTCGTGTTCCGGTCCCTGATCGCCACGATCCTCTTTTCCGCCTGCATCGACCTGATGCAGTTTCCCCCGCTGACCGACGATATCCTGCTGGCCACGGTGTACGGCGCGCTGACGCTGGGGCTGGGCATCGGCCTCATCATGCGGGGCGGGGCCACCACCGGCGGATCGGACATGATCGCCCGGATGGTGCACAAGCGGTTTCCCATCGTTTCGGTGGGCGCTTTCCTTTTCGCGGTGGACTGCACCGTGATCCTCTGCGCCGCCTTCACCATGAGCGCTCACGCCGCCCTGTACGCCCTGATCTGCATTTTCATCAACGCCAAGGCGGTGGACCTGGTGCTGGCAGGCATGGGCTCCGCGAAGGCCTGCTTCATCATCGCCAAGGACGCCGAAAAGGTTTCCTCCCGCATCATGAAGGAGATGGACCGGGGCGCCACCCTGATCCCCGCCATGGGCGCCTTCAGCAAGGAGGCGCGCACCGTCATCATCAGCGTGGTGACCCGGGCGGAGGTGCTGCCCCTCAAGCGCATCGTCCGGGAGGAGGACCGCAGCGCCTTCGTATTCATCACCGACACCCACGAGACCCTGGGCGAAGGCTTCGGCGCCCTGGACGGGGAATAACCCCCTTGTTTCCGTTCGCGTTTTACGCTATAATGGGCCGGGCGGCTCCGTCCGTCCCCTGATTTGATGAAAGGAATGGAATCATTGATGAGCAAGAAAACCAAGCTGATCCTTTCCCTGGTGTGCGCCGTGCTGTTCCTGGCGCTGATCCTGCTGGTAAAAACCGTGGACGTGCAGCCCGTGGAAGTCAAAAGCGCGGAAGCGGAAAGCGCCGTGACGCCCGTGCAGGAGGACATCGGCCTCTCCGGCATCAACACCGCCGCCCGGGACGCGGTGGGCGTGCGCATGTCCTTCTACAAGATCACCAAATACCTGGGGTATCTTTCCTTCCTGGTGGCCGGCTGCTTCGCGGCCCTGGGCCTGTGGCAGTGGATCAGCCGCAAAAGCCTGAAAAAGGTGGACCCCACCCTCTGGTCCCTGGCCATCATTTACGCCATGGTGCTGATCCTTTACTTCTTCTTTGAAAAAGTCGTGGTCAACTGCCGGCCGGTCATGCTTCCCGGCGAAACGGTGCCGGCGGCGTCCTATCCCTCCACCCACACCATGCTGGCCTGCGTGGTATTCGGCAGCGCCGCCATCGCCCTGGGCCGCTATATCCGGAACGAAACGCTGTGCAAAGTGCTCCAGGCCGCGCTGTGGGCGCTGGCGGGGCTCACCGTGGCGCTGCGCTTCCTCTCCGGCGTGCACTGGCTGACGGACATCCTGGGCGGAATGCTGATCAGCGCCTCCCTGCTGTTCCTGCTGGCCTCCGCGAAAAAGGACCGCAGCGCTCCGCGTCACCGCAGGGCAAGGAAATAAAACCGCATCATCATACAGCAAGGCCGGCGGGTCACTCCGCCGGCCTTGTTTTTTGTTTGTTTTCCGATCAGCCCAGGATCACCGTGACCTGATGGGCCTTGCCGTCGCCGAACACGGGCAGCACGTTCCCTTCGATGGCCTTGCCGTCCACCGTGACCTTTTTCACGCCCCGGCACACATGATCCGGGTTCTGAATGTCGATCTGGTAGGTGGCGCCCCGGAACCGGCGGCTCACCTGATAGCCGTCCCAATCGTGCGGGATGCAGGGATCGATCTTCAGCCCGTCCCAATCCGGCTTGATGCCCAGGATATAATTGCTGATGACGTAGAAATTCCACGCGGCGGTGCCGGTGAGCCAGCTGTTCTTGGCCTGGCCGAAATTCTGCGCGTCCTTGCCGGCGATCATCTGGCTGTACACATAGGGCTCCATCTTGTGCTTTTCGCTGATTTCCTCGCGGTAGGCGGGGGCGATCTTCTTATACAGGCTGAACGCCCGGTCGCCGTGGCCCACCACCGTTTCCGCGGCGATGATCCAGGGATTGTTGTGGCAGAAAATGCCGGCGTTTTCCTTGTATCCCGGCGGATAGGAGGAAACCTCGCCCAGCTCCAGGTGGTATTCCTTGTAGGCGGGCTGCAGCAGCACGATGCCGTGCTCGGTCTCCAGCCATTTTTCCACGGACTGGAGGGCTTTTTCGGCCTTGCCGTCCTTGACGCCCACGCCGCCCATCACGCAGTAGCCCTGGGATTCGATGAAGATCTTGCCGTCCTCGCACTCGTGGCTGCCCACCTTGCGGCCCAGGGCGTCGTAGGCACGGACGAACCATTCGCCGTCCCAGCCGGCGGTGAGGATAGCCTGCTCCATTTCGTCGATGGCCTTCTGGCAGGCCGCGGCCTTTTCCGCGTTCCCGCGGCGCTTTTCCAGGGCTACCAGCTCCGGCCCGATGGCCACGAACATGCCGGCGATCAGCACGGATTCGGCCACCCGGTCGTCCGGGGCGTTGGGGTTGGAGAAGGTCTGGAAGCTCTCGTCCGGGGTATCGGAGAAGCAGTTCAGGTTCAGGCAGTCGTTCCAGTCGGCCCGGCCGATCAGCGGCAGGCCGTGGGGCCCGCGGTTGTTGACCACGTGATCGAAGCTGACCTCCAGGTGCTCCATCAGGGTGCCCCAGTCATCGGGGTTGCAGTCGTAGGGCGTTTTTTCAACCAGGATGCCGAAATCGCCGGTTTCCTTGATGTACGCCGCGGTGCCGGCGATGAGCCACAGGGGGTCGTCGTTGAAGCCGCCGCCGATGTCGTTGTTGCCCTTCTTGGTCAGGGGCTGGAACTGATGGTAGCATCCGCCGTCCCGGAACTGGGTGGCGGCGATATCCAGGATGCGCTCCCGGGCGCGCTCGGGGATCTGGTGCACGAAGCCCAGCAGATCCTGGGAGGAATCGCGGAAGCCCATGCCGCGGCCGATGCCGCTTTCAAACATGGAGGTGGACCGGCTCATGTTGAAGGTGACCATGCACTGGTACGGATTCCAGATATTCACCATCCGGCCCAGCTTTTCGTCCGGCGTGGTCAGGGTGTAAGCGGAAAGCAGGTTGTCCCAGTGCCGCTTGAGAGCGTCGAAGGCGTCCTGGATCTGCTGATCGCTGGTCAGCTTGCCCAGCAATTCGTGGGCGGGCTTTTTGTTGATGATCCCGGGGGCGGCCCATTTTTCTTCGTTGGGCAGCTCCACGTAGCCCAGCACGAAATTATATTTCCTGCTCTCTCCCGCTTCCAGGTGCGCCTTGATCTGATGGGAAGCGATGGGCTGCCAGCCGGAAGCCACGGAATTGCCCATCCGGCCGGTCATCACGCTGTTCGGCGCGTCGAAGCCATTGTACAGGCCCAGGAAGGTTTCCATATCCGTATCGAAGCCGTCCACCGGCACGTTCACGGCGTAGAAGGAATAGTGGTTGCGGCGTTCCCGGTATTCGGTCTTGTGGTAGATCACGCTGCCTTCGATCTCCACCTCGCCGGTGTTGAAGTTGCGCTGGAAATTCAGCATATCGTCCTGGGCGTTCCACAGGCAGAACTCCACGAAGCTGGTGAGCGTCACGTCCTTGGCCGCGCCGGATTCATTGGTCAAAGTGATCTGGTGCACTTCGGCGTTGACCCCCAGCGGCACGAAGGACAGCTGGCTGGCGCGAAGGCCATTCTTTTTGCCGGTGATCACGGTATAGCCCATGCCGTGGCGGCAGGAATACTCGTCCAGATCGGTCTTGACGGGCTTCCAGCCGGGGTTCCAGACGGTATCGCCGTCCTTCACGTAGAAGTAGCGGCCGCCGTCGTCCACAGGCATGTTGTTGTAGCGGTAGCGGGTCACGCGGCGGAGCCGGGCGTCCCGGTAAAAGCAATAGCCGCCGGCGGTATTGCTGATGATGCCGAAGAAATTCTCGCTGCCCAGGTAGTTGATCCAGGGGTAGGGCGTTCGGGGCGTGGAAATGACGTATTCCCGCGCCGCATCGTCAAAGTGGCCGAATTTCATGTTCTTCCCTCCTGATTGATTGTTTGCACCAAGCAGGATCAATCGTTGATCCTGCGAATGATCTCCTCCAGCGCCCGGGCGGTATCCTCGCTGGCCCCGAAGCTGACCAGCGCCCGAAGGGGCATATACCGCATCATGGCCTCGCCCATTTCCTCGCTGACGGCTTCCTTTGCGGCGTCGGTCTGCCCCTCGTTCTGTTCGCCGGCGAATTTGCGGCTGGATTCTTCCATGATGGGCTTGAGCAGCGCTTTGGCCTTGGGGTCCGCCATCAGGTCCACGAACACGCTGTTCATATCGTAATGCCGGGGCAGCTCCCGGCTGTCGGAGAGGGTGATCTCCGTGCGCAGCGGCAGATTCCGGGAGGAATCCCCCGCCTCGATGCGGTACTGCCCGGCGGGCACGTACCAATCGTGGATCTGGGTATTCCACATGGCGAAGGCGCGCTTATCCAGGGTGAAGAAAACGTCCTTCTCCTCGCCCGGCTGCAGCGCCACCTTTTCAAAGCCCTTCAGCTCCCTCACCGGCCGGATGGGATCGGCGTTCACCGCGCCCACGTACAGCTGCACCACGGCCTTGCCGAAGCGTCTGCCCGTGTTCTTCACCGTCACGGCGGCCTTCACCGTGTCGCCCTCCTCCAGCACGGATTTGCCAAAATCCAAACGCAGATTGCTGTATGCAAACGTGGTGTAGCTCAGCCCGTGGCCGAAGGGGAACAGCACGTCCATCTGCTTTTTATCGTAATACCGGTAGCCCACGAACACGCCTTCCCGGTACTCGGTGCGGTTGCCCTCGCCCAGGTAATACAGGTAGGAGGGATTGTCCTCCAGCCGCAGCGGGAAGCTCTCCGCCAGATGCCCGGAGGGGTTCACATCCCCGAAGAGCACCCGCACCGCCGCCTGGCCCACCGCCTGGCCGCCCAGGTACGCTTCCAGCACCGCGCGGACCTTGCCGATCCAGGGCATTTCCACGGGCGAGCCGTTGTGCAGCACCACCACGGTGTTGGGGTTGGCCGCCGCCACCGCCTCGATCAGACGGTTCTGGCATTCCGGCATGCGCATATGCGCCCGGTCATAGCCCTCGGATTCATAGGAATCCGGCAGCCCCGCGAACACCACGGCGGTCTTCGCTTCCCGGGCCGCCTGCACCGCTTCCGCGATCATGGCGTCCGTGGCCGCGTCCTCCCGGACGCTGTAACCCTGGGCGTAACGCACCTTCAGGCCGGCCTCCTTCGCCGCATCCAGAGCGGAGGTGATTTTGAAGCTGTTGATGTGGCTGCTACCGCCGCCCTGGAACCGGGGCGCCGCGGCAAACTCGCCGATAAAGGCCACGCTGTCCCCTTTTTTGAGCGGCAGCGCGTCCCCCTCGTTTTTCAGCAGCACCATGCAGTCCGCGGCGATGTCCGCGGCCAGGGCATGCTGGGCTTCCTTGTCCCAGGGCGTATCCGGCTTCCGGTTTTCCACGAAGCGGTAAACGATGTTCAGGATCCTTTCGCAGGCCTGATCCACCAGCTTCTCGTCCAGCCTGCCTTCCCGCACGGCTTTGACGATCTTCTTGTCGTTATACCCGCCGGAGCCCGGCATTTCCAGGTCCAGCCCGGCCTGGATGCCCTTTACCCGGTCCGCCACGGCGCCCCAGTCGCTGACCGCATAGCCGTTAAAGCCCCATTCGCCGCGGAGCACGTCGGTAAGCAGCCATTTGTTTTCGCTGGCGTATACGCCGTTGATCCGGTTGTAGGAGCACATCACCGTCCAGGGCTGCTCCCGCTTCACGGCCGCTTCAAAGGCGGGGAAATAGATTTCCCGCAGCGTCCTTTCATCCACCTCGGAAGAGGAGCTCATCCGCCGGTGCTCCTGGGAATTGCAGGCGAAATGCTTGATGCTGGTGCCCACGTTCCGGCTCTGCACGCCGTGGATGTGGGCGCAGGCCATTTCACCGGCCAGATAAGGGTCTTCGGAAAAGTACTCGAAATTCCGCCCGCACAGGGGGCTGCGCTTGATGTTCACCGCCGGGCCCAGCACCACGGACACGTTTTCGTGCTGGCACTCGTCCCCCAGGGCCTCCCCCAGCTTCGTCACCAGCGCCCGGTCAAAGGATGCAGCCGTGGCGCAGGCAGTGGGAAAGCATACGGCCTTGATGCTGTCGTTCACGCCCAGATGATCCACTTTTTCATCCTGCTTGCGCAATCCGTGGGGACCATCGGATACCATCGTGGCGGGGATGCCCAGGCGTTCCACCGCCTTGGTGTGCCAGAAATCCTCGCCGCTGCACAGCCCAGCCTTTTCCTCCAGGGTCATTTGGGCCACCAGTCGTTTTACGTCCATTCGTTTTCTCCTTTTCAGAACGATGCGGATGCGTCCGCATAGATACGTGGGCACATCCGCATCGTAGATCTTGGGAAGGGAATTATTCTTTCACGCCGCCCAGGGCAACGCCCGCGATGATGTACTTGCTCAGGGCGAAGTACACGATGATCAGCGGCAGAGCCGTCAGCGTCAGGCCCAGGTAAATGGAGCCGTATTCTGTGCGGTAGATATCGCCGCGCAGCTCCTGCACCATCATAGGCAGGGTCTTGAGGCCGGGCTTCTGGAACAGCATCAACGGCGTCAGGTAGTTGTTCCAGCTGCCGATCACAGCCATGATGCCCATGGTCGCCATAGCGGGAATCATGATGGGCACGATGATCCGGCAGAAGGTGCGGAACTCGCCGCAGCCGTCGATCCGGGCCGCCTCCACCAGGGACAGCTGCAGGTTCGCTTCCAGGTACTGCCGGAAGAAGAACACCGTGCTGGCGGCGGCGATGGCGGGAACGATCAGCGCCCAGCGGTTATCCACCAGGCCGATCTGGTACATGAACATGAAGAAGCCGGTACCGGTGACCTGGCCGGGGATCATGATGATGGCCAGCACCACCGCGTAGAGGATCTTGTTGCCCTTGAACTGGTATACCTTGAAGCCGTAGGCAGTCATGGCGGAGAAGAACACCGAGAAGATCGTGGATCCGAAGGCGATGATGGCGGTGTTCATGAAGCCGATTTTGATGTCGAAGTTCTTGCTCGCCAGCACGTTCCAGTTATAGCTCATGTAGTTGCCCGGGATCAGGCTCACGCCGTTCTGAATGGCGGAGCTGGAACGGGTGGCGTTCACCATCATGATCCAGAAAGGCACCAGAGCCAGCAGGCTCAGGAAGCTGCAGAACACGTAGATCATGCTGCGCTTGGAGTTATGCACGCCCTGTACGTGGATGGCGAAGGCGATAATGGAGCCCGCCAGCAGTATGATCGTCACCGGAATGTTCAGCGTGGCGTTGCCGTAAGGCAGCTTGATGGGGAACGCAGTCAGCCGCACCAGGGTGTAGCACAGCATCAGGATGCCCGCCAGGTGGGTAAAGGACGCGATGGTATACAGCTTGCTGATCTCCTTGTTGCCCGCCAGGATCACCAGGAGCACCGTGGCAACGAAGGCCGCGAAGATGACCCATACCAGCACGTTGAAGCCCTGCTTGTTGGTCTGGTACAGCTTATAGTTGTTGATGACGGAATTGTCGATCTGCAGTTCTTCAGGATTCAGCGCTTCGTGCTCAGGCTCCATGGCATCCAGCTTGGCCTGCTCTTTTTCGATGAGCGCTTTCTGCGGCTCGATCTTATCCTGGTAATTCTTGATGTTATCGTCCAGCTCAACGATCTTGGCGTTGAGGTCGGCGATGATCTTTTCAGCGTCGAAGACCACCTCGGGCTGCGCTTCTTCCACGGGTTCTTCCGCCGTTTCTTCGGCGCCCTCTTCAGCAGTGCCCTCTTCATTAGTGGCCTCGGCGGCTTCCTCCGCCGGCGCGGCGTCTTCGGCTGCGCCTTCTTCGGCGCCTTCCTCGCCGCCCTCTGCAGGATCCGGCTCAATGGCCTCATCCGCCTGGGCAGTGAGCTTCTGGGCCGCGGACAATTCTTCCAGGATCATGGTTTTCAGATCGCTGACGGCGATTTCCTCTTCCCCTTTATCCGTCGTGATCTTCACGGTTTCCACCGTTTCGTCCAGGCCCTGGATCAGCGTGGCGTATTCCAGAGTCTTCTGCAGCTTGGTTTTTTCCTCGTTGTTTTTATTGATTTTTTCCTCTAATTTCTTCAGGCCCTGCTTAGCGTCGTAAGCCGCATTCTTCTGCGCGCCGTAGCGGGCCGGGAAATCGTTGATGGGCAGCGGAGCGGGCAGCAGGCTGTAGGAAATGTCGTTGGCGTTTTCCGTTGCTTCCTCCTGCTTTTCGATCAGGGCGTTCAGTTCGTCCTGAAGGCCTTGCACCTTCTTCTCCTGCTTTTCGATCTGTTCGGGCTTTTTCTTTCCGCCCGCTTTCCAGCGTTCCAGCTGATCCGCCTGGCCCTTCAGTTCGCTTTGCTTATCTTCTATCGTTTTGACCAGCGTCTGGGCTGTATTGTCCTTGAATGTGGCGACGGGCAGGAACATGCCCACGATCACGATGACCATCAGGATCAGGAAAACCATTTTCCGCTTCTGTTTCATTTGATCGCCCCCTTCCGCAGGGCCTTGCCGGCCTTGGGCTCACGATCGCTCAAAACAAATCTGATCAGCAGGGACCCGATGATGATGATGCCGAAGAGCACCACGGAGGCGGCGCTGGCATTATTGAAGTTCCGGGATCCCGTGAAGCCCTGGGTGTAGATGAAGCGGGCCACGGTGTTGGTGGTGTTGTTGGGGTCGCCCTGCGTCATGATCTGCGGGATATCGAACATCGTCAGGCCGCCCACCAGAGAAGTGGTCAGGTTGTAAACCAGAATGGGCTTGATCAGGGGCAGGGTGATCTTCCAGAAGGTCTGCCGGGAGGAGCAGCCGTCCACCAGCGCCGCTTCAAACAGGCTGGGGTTGATGCCGCTGATGCCGGCGATCATGATGATCATCGTATTGCCGCACCACATCCACCACTGGATGAAGGAAATCAGCCCGCGGCTCCATTCCGTGGAACGGAAGAAGTTGATGGGCATGTTTGCCAGGCCGCTGGTTTGCAGGAATGTGTTCACGGGTGCTCTGGGATAGGTGAAGAAGCTCATGAACAGCATACCGATGGTGGCGGCGGTGATGATGTTGGGCATGAAGATGGTCACTTTGTAGAAGCCCTGGCCCTTCAGGCGCAGGCGGCTGTCCGTGAACCAGGAGGCCAGGATCAGCGCCAGGCCCAGCTGCGGCACGAAGTTGAAGAACCAGATGACGATGGTGTTCCACAGCGAGCCCCAGAACAGGCCGTACAGCTCATTGGCAGGGTCGAACAGCTTGCTGAAATTGCTCCACCAGGGATCCAGCACCGACATGTTGTTCTTTGCCAGCATACCCCAGCCCACCGTATCGGTTACGGAGGTGCGGAAGGTGAAGATGATGGGATACAGCTGGAAAATCAGGAAGATGATGAAGAACGGTGCGATGAAGAAGTATCCATACTTGCTGTAGCTGACGGATTTATGCTTCGTTTTCACCGCAGACTGGGCTTGCATACGTCCACCCCTTTTCATGATTTGGGATTTGTAAGGCATCCAAAAGGCTTCCGCCGGAGGGGCGTTTTTCTTCGCCCTGTTCAAAAGTCTTCCCCTCCGGGGGAAGCCTTTTGGTCACGAAGGAAAACGGGGCTGCCCCCGCCGTCAGGCAAGAGACAGCCCCGCGAGGTTACTGTCCGTAACCAGGATACCGGGTCAACTGCCGATTATTCCACGGTGATGGTGGTGATAGCGGCGGCAACTTCGTTCTTGAAGTTGGCCAGGCATTCATCCAGATCAGCGCCGTCCTGGGTGTAGGGCAGGGTCACGAACTTGTTCCACAGGTCGTTGATGGTGTCGTCATATTCGCTCATCAGAGAGCCGTTGGCCAGAGCAGCGGCCTTGCTGAAGATGGCGTAATGGTCCTGACCGCCCAGGAAGGGGTTGGGAGTGCCGCCGTTGGCCAGGATGGTTTCCACGGCCTTGGCGCTGCCCACGAAGTCACCGGAGTCAGCGGCGTACTGGGTCAGGAAGTCATCATTCAGGGTGAAGAAATAGATCAGGTCGTGCATAGCGGCCTTCTTGGCGTCGTCCGCTTCAGCAGCCTTGGCAGCGTTGATGCCCATCCAGGTGCCGCCCCAGCTGTAAGCCACGGGGCCGTCGGTCAGGCGCCACAGGCCGTAGGTGCCGTTGTTCTCTTCGGAGATCTTCGCCATTTCTTCGTCGCTCATGCCGTCGGTGACGCCTTCAGCGCAGTGGGGCTTCAGGGTGTAATGCAGGCCCCAGGTGGGCAGGAAGTAGCACAGCACTTCGTCAGCGCCGCGCATGCCGGCGAACCAGATCTCGCTCCAGGCGCCGCCCTTTTCGGTCAGGTCTTCCTGTTCGAGCACTTTGCACAGTTCTTCGAAGTCCAGCAGTTCGTCATCGATGTTCAGCTTGCCGTCGACGATCCAGCCTTCGGCGCGCTGATACTGATAGGCGTTCCAGATGTCGCCGGAGCCGACAACGATCTTGCAGGCGCCTTCAGAGGCTTCCTTCAGTTCGCGGGCGGTGTCCAGGAAAGCATCCCAGTCATCAACCTTGGCCTGGAATTCTTCGGGGGTGGTGACGCCCAGGTACTTCTCAGCCAGGTCAGCACGATACATAAGAACGCCGGGGGTGGACTGCCAGGACAGGCCCTTCTGCACGCCAGCAGAATTCTGGCCGATCTGAGCCATCACGGGGAAAGCCACAGACAGTTCTTCGTCGGTGAAGCCGATGTCCTTCAGGTCGCCGGTGAAGTCGCTCTCAACGTAGTGCTTCACGAAAGCAGCTTCCAGGGTGAAGATGTCGGGAGCTTCGTCGCTGGTGGCATTGGCGCCCAGGGTGGTGTCCACCTTGGTGGTGTAAGCGCTGCCGTCAGTGGGATAGATCTGGAAGTCGAACTCGATTTCGGGATGATTGGGAGCATAGTACTTCTCGATCATGCCCTGGAGTTCGTTGGTGAAAGACCAAACGCTCAGTTTGATCTTGGCGTCTTCGGCGCTGGCAATGCTGACGCAACCGAGCAGCATCATGACGGCCAGAACCACAGCAAGAGCCTTCTTCATTATGGGGTTCCTCCTTCTTTTTTTGCGGCTTTGCCGCATATTTTCCAAGCAGCGATTCCCCGCTGCCCAGAGACAATATCAATGGCCGGAAAGCACACAGCGATGGACGAATTCTCACTTTGCCTGAAAAACGACCATCCGCGTCCTGCGCGCGTCCCGACTGTGCCTGTATTGTAGCACATACGCTAAAAAAAGTAAACAGATTTTTTGATATTTTTTTCAGTATCTCTCCTCCTTCCGGCGTGGGACGTTTTCTTCGGGAACCATTGTTCTATGGAAGAAACAGCAGCCAGATATGGAAAATTTCTGCTTTTCCCCCGCTTCCCAGCTCGCCGGATTTCTGATATAATAACAGCCAGAAACAAAAAAAAGACAAGGAGGGCGTTTCATGCTCCGCCTCACCTATGAAAACGCAGCCGGGGATTTCCGTCTGGAGGGCTCGGATCTGGCCGGAGAAATGGTGTTTCCCCTGGTGAACGCCGCCGGAATGATCAGCAGCGTCACCCCCCGTCTGGCGGGCGACGCCAAGACCGGGCAGAACAGCTTCCTCCTGCCCCCCGCCAGCGTGGAAACGCTGCATGAAAGCCGGGCGACGCGGAATTTTTTCCTTCGTTTCCCGGACGGCTTCCTCTGGAGCGCCGCGGGCGTGTCCGCCCCGCAGCAAGCCGCCCTGTATCAGGAGCGGGAAGAAGCTGCCGTCCGGGGCGGGCTGCTGTGGCATGAGGTCTCCCGCCGCTGCCCGGACCGGCCCGTCCGCGCCGCTGTCCTTTCTTTCGTTCCCGCCGACGGCCCCGCGGTGGAGCTTGCGCGCGTGACGCTGAAAAACACGGGGGACAAACCCGTTTCCTTCGTTCCCACCGCCGCCTTTCCCCTGTACGGCCGCAGCGCCGACAATATCCGGGACCATCGCCACGTCACCAGCCTCCTCAACCGCCTCACGGTCACGGAGGACGGCGTCTGCCTGCGCCCCGCCATGACCTTTGACGAGCGGGGCCACCGCCCCGGGGAAAACCGCTACACCGTCTGCGCCCGGTCCGCCCGGGGCGAAGCCCCCGTCCGCTTCCTGGGCCCGGTGCAGGATTACGTGGGCGCCGGCAGCTGGGACTGGCCCCAGGCGCTCCTGTGCCCCGAAGCGCCCTGGATGCGAACCGGGGATACCGCCGCGGGGTACGAAATGGCGGCGGCGCTTCAGTTCCCGGAAACCGTCCTGGCGCCCGGGGAAGAAATTTCCTACTATATTGCATTGGGCGTCAACGCGGAGGGCCGGGAATACCTTTCCCCCGCCGCCTTCGATTCCGCCCTGGAGCGGACGAAAGCCCACTGGCAGCGCGTGGGCGCCGCGGCGTTTGAAACCGGCGATCCCGGCACGGACGCGGCGCTGCGCTGGGCGGCGGTGCAGCCGGAGCTAAGGCGCATCTGCGGCTGCTCCTTCCTGCCCCATCACGATTACGGCCGGGGCGGCCGGGGCTGGCGGGATCTGTGGCAGGATTCCCTGGCGCTGCTCCTGCGCTCCCCCGCCGCCGTGCGGCAGGATCTGTGCCGGTATTTTGCCGGCGTCCGGGCGGACGGCACCAACGCCACCATCATCGGCGCCGCCCCCGGGGAATTCCTGGCCGACCGCAACAACATCGTCCGGGTCTGGATGGATCACGGCTACTGGCCGCTGGTCACGGTGAACGAATACCTGCGCCAGACCGGGGATCTTTCCCTCCTGCTGGAAAAGCAGCCCTGGTTCTGGGACAGGCGCAAGATGCGGGGCGAAGCCCTGGCGGAGGAGATGCCCCCCTCCACCCGGCTGCAGATCGGCGGAAAAACCGTGGAAAGCACGGTAATGGAGCATCTGCTGGTCCAGTCCGTCACCGCGTTCTTCGATATCGGCGATCACGGCTGCATCCGCCTGCGGGGCGCGGATTGGAACGACGCCCTGGATATGGCTGCCGACCGGGGCGAAAGCGTGGCCTTCACCGCCGCCTATGCCGGGAACCTGTTCACCCTGGCGGATCTGTGCGAGCAGATGCGTGCGTCCGGCGCGGAAGCGGACGTAAGCGCCGCCCTGGATGCGCTGCTGCGCACGCCCCCGCAGCAGTACGGCGACCCGGCGGCCTGCCGCGCCGCCCGGCGCATTTTTGAAGCCGCCTGCGAAACCGACGGCGGCCGCCGCCCCCTGGATTGGGACTTCGCCGCCCGGACGCTGTGCGGCATGGGCGAAAGCCTGGTCGGGCGGCTGCGGGAAAACGAATTCATCCGCGACGGGGACCGGGTCTGGATGAACAGCTATTACGACAACGCCGGCGAAGCTGTGGAAGGCAGGAAAGGAAGCGCCGTCCGCATGATGCTGACGGGCCAGGTGTTCTCCCTGATGAGCGGCGCCGCCGAAAAAAAAGCCGTCGACGGGATGATCCGGGCGGCGGATGGGTATCTGTACGATGAAAAGCGCGGCGGCTACTGCCTGAACACCGATTTCGGCGCGGACATCCCGCCCCTGGGCCGGCAGTTCGGCTTTGCCTGGGGCCACAAGGAAAACGGCGCGGTGTTCTGCCATATGGCGGTGATGTACGCTTATGCCCTCTATCGCCGCGGCAAGCCCGAAGCAGCGTGGAAGGCCCTGTCCGCCCTGCTCCGGCAGAGCATGGATACCCCCGTCAGCCGCATCTATCCCGGCGTGCCGGAATATTTCGATCCCCGGGGCCGGGGCATGTATCCCTACCTCACCGGCGCGGGCAGCTGGCTGATGCTGACGCTGATCACCCAGCTTTTCGGCGTGCAGGGGGATCAAGGGGATCTCGTCCTCCGGCCGCAGCTGCTGCCGGAGCATTTCGGAGAAAAACAAACCGCCGCCGTCCGCTGTTTCTTCGCGGAAAAGGAATGGGAAATCGTATTCCGCCGTCCCGGTGCCGAAAGCTGGGCCCGCCTCACGGCGGAAAAAGCCGTGCTGGACGGGCGGGAATATCCGGGCGGCCGCATTCCCCGCGGCGCGCTGACCCCGGCGTCCTCCGGCCGGATCGACGTTTTCTTGAAAGGAGAATGAGCCATGAGCCAAGACGTTTACACCATGCGCCGCTACGGGGAAAAGCCCCCGTTTTCCAGCTTCCTTCCCGGCATCGCCGGCGAGAAGGGCATCCCCGTCTGGTGCTATTACAACAACCGGGGCCAGGCGGTGTGCTCCTTCGGCATCCAGGATAAGGATCACGCCATCATGGAGTTTTCCCCCGCCCACGTGGCCTACCAGAACGTGCAGCGCACGGGCTTCCGCACCTTCATGAAAACGGCGTCCGGCGTGGAGGAAGCCTTTTCCGACGGCGGCGGCTCCATGGACATCCGCCCCAACGGGCTGACGCTGCGCTGGGAAAACGCCCGCTTCCGGGTGGAAGTCACTTATTACGTGGTGCCCGAATGCCGGGTAGGCGCTCTGGCCCGGCGGCTGACGGTCACGAACCTGGGCCCGGCGGCGGATCTGGGCATCCTGGACGGCATGCCCGCCCTGGTGCCCTTCGGCGTGGGCCAGGATTCCCTGAAAAATATGACCCAGCTTTCCAAGGCCTGGATGCAGGCGGAAGATGCGGAAACTGGGCTTCCCTATTACCGGGTGCGGGCCAGCATGGAGGACAGCGCCATCGTCACCGCCATTGAAGGCGGGAATTTCGCCCTGGGCCTGACGGCGGAGGGGCGGCGCCTGCCCGTCACCGTGAACCCCGAAACCGTGTTTGATTACGACACCGCCCTGGAAAAGCCTCTGGGCTTTGAGCGGGAGGACTTTGCCCTGCGCGCCCGGCGCGAGGTGACCCAGATCATCTTCCCCTGCGCCTTCTTCCTCTGGGAAGGCCGCCTGGCAGCCGGGGAAAGCGTGCGGATCAACGAGCTTTACGGCCAGGCGGACAGCAAGGGCCGGGCGCGCGCTTTCGCCTCCCAGGCCCTGACGGACGCCTGGTTCGATGAAAAGCAGGCCCGGGCCGACGCCCTGTCCGCCGCCCTCACCGCGGTGATGGACGGGCGCACCGCCTCTCCCGTCTTTGACGCCTACAGCCGCCAGAGCTACCTGGATAACCTGCTCCGGGGCGGCGAGCCCATCCGCTTCACCCACGGGGAAAAGCAGAATACCTTCTATTTGTATTCCCGCAAGCACGGCGATCCGGAGCGGGAATACAATTACTTCGTCATGTCCCCGGAATATTATTCCCAAGGCAACGGCAATTTCCGGGACGTGTGCCAGAACCGCCGGTGCGATCCCCTGTTCCATCCCTGGGTGGGCGACGGCAGCATCCGATTGTTTTTCAGTCTCCTGCAAGCCGACGGCTATAATCCCCTGGTCATCGACCGGATGACCTTCCGCTGCGCCGACGTGGACGGGGCGCTGGAGTGGATCGCGTCGGAAAACCGGGAGGAAGCGGAAGCGCTGCTCCGGGGCGAATTTACCCCGGGCCGGCTGGCGATGGCCGCGGAAACCTGGAATTTTGTCCGGGGCGGCGCGGAGGAATTCGTCCGCGCCGTGCTGGCCGACGCCGACGCCGAGCCCAACGCCACCTTCAAGGAGGGCTACTGGACCGACCATTGGACCTACAGCCTGGACCTGATCGAAAGCTATCTGGCCGTATGGCCGGAAAAGAAGCGGCAGCTGCTCTTCGGGAAAGCGGATTATCCCTGGTGGGAAAGCCGCGCCCTGGTGCTGCCCCGGGAGAAGCGGATCGAGGAAACCCCCGCCGGCCTGAGGCAGACCCGGTTCCTGGACACGCGCAGGAAGCTGCTGACCCAGAACAAATGGATGCGGGAAGAGTACGGCAAAGGCAAAAAAGCGCAAAGCACGCTGATGGAGAAAATGGTGCTGCTCTGCGCCGTCAAATACGCCACGCTGGATGAAACCGGCGCGGGCATCGAAATGGAAGGCGGAAAGCCCGGCTGGTACGACGCGCTGAATGGGTTGCCGGCGCTGTTCGGCTCCTCCGTGGCGGAGGGGTGCGAGCTGAAGCGCCTGCTTTCCTTCACCGCAGCCGCCCTGGAAGAAAACCCCGGAGAAACCGTGCAGCTGTACGACGAAATGGCGCATCTGCTCACGGTGCTCGCCTGCCTGCCGGAGGATCCCTTCGAGCGCTGGCAGCAGGCCAACGAACTAAGGGAGGCCTACCGGGAATCCACCGCCGAGGGCGTGGCGGGCGGCAAAACGGCCTTGCCGGCGGCGGAAATCGCGTCCATCCTCCGGGGCATGGAAAAGCGCCTGGGGGCCGATCTCCAAAAGGCCGTGGAAAGGTGCGGCGGCATCTGCCCCACCTACTTCATGTATCCCGACGGGAAGGCCGAGCCCCTGCCCCTGTTCCTGGAAGGGCCGGTGCGGTGGCTGAAAACGGATGTCCCCGCAGAAGAAAAAGCCGCCATGGCGGACCGGGTGCGGGAAAGCGGGCTGTTCGATCGGAAGCTGCAAATGTACAAGGTCAACGCCAGCCTGGAAAACCTCACCTACGCCGCGGGCCGCACCCGGGCCTTTACCCCCGGCTGGCTGGAAAACGAATCCATCTGGCTGCACATGGAATACAAATACCTGCTGGAGCTGCTGCGCTCCGGGCTGTACAGCCGGTACGAAGACGCCTTCTGCGCCGCCGCAGTGCCCTTCCTGGATCCGGACACCTACGGCCGTTCGCCCTATGAGAACGTGTCCTTCATCGCCAGCAGCGCCAATCCAAACCCCGCTTACCACGGCCGGGGGTTCGTGGCGCGGCTGTCCGGCTCCACGGTGGAATTCCTCTCCCTCTGGCAGGGCATGATGTTCGGCTTTACGCCTTTCGCCGTAAAGGGCGGCGCCCTCTCCCTGTCCCTTGCCCCCATGCTGCCATCGCGGCTGATCCCCGAAAGCGGCGTCGTGGAGGCCATGCTGCTGGGCCAGTGCCGGGTGCGCTATCACATCCCCGGCGCCGGCAGCCTGATCCCCGGGCAGTATGCCATCGAAAAATACGTGCTGGATGGCGCGGAGTACCCCGGATCCGCCCTGCCCGCCGAGGCTGCGGAGCGGGTGCGCAGCGGCGCGGCAAAGGAAATGGACGTATACATCCGCCGCTGATTCATCGGAAAAATGCAGCCGCACCGGCGATTTCGTCCGGTGCGGCTGTTTTTTGCGTTTGCTTTTCCGTTTTCACTCCGTGAACGCCATCACGTCCACGATTTTTTGCGTGCCGTGGGAGATTTCCACCAGCTTCAGCTTTTTCCGGTTCGGCCTGCGGCGCAGCAGCGCCGAGGACGGCCCGCCGTCCAGGTCGTAAATCCATTCGGTGTCGTATTCCCCCAGCAGGAACTCGTTGGCCTCGATCAGGGTCAGGCCGTGGCGGGAGGTGGCGGTGAGGATCAGGTAGGTGTTTTCTTCCTTCAGCTTGGCGATGATGGTGCGGATGGCCCGGACGCCGGCGAAGGGCCATTCGTGGTCCAGGATGTCTTTTCCGTCCAGCGCCATGGGGCAGCCCTCGTAGAATGACCAGGTCTGGATGGGATGCCGGGCCAGCACGCTTTCGTTATCCTCCCCGATACACAGGTGCAGCCCGTCCTCCTCCAGCGTCAGCCCGTAATAGGGCACGCCCTCCAAATCCCGCAGCACTTTCCCGTCCACCACCGTCAGCGAACCCAGGGGCGTATAATAATAATCCTCGCTTTCGCCGGGATAGGTTTCCGGGATGTCGGGATACCGGGGGCTCACATAGCCGCTGCCGTTGACGGCCAAGGCCGCGCCGGGGACCTTGGCGGCCAGCTCCTCCGCCTCCGCCAGGGCCTCGTGCCAGGGGGAGATGGCTTTGCGGATCTGCCGGCCCGGATCCTGCATCCATACGGTGGTCAGGTAGCACTTGCTGCCGTTCACCTTGCAGGTTTCCATGGTGTATTTCAGGGTTTCGGAATCATAGGAAAAATCTTTTTCCCGCTCCGTCACCGTATAGCCTTCCTCCCCCAGCGCGGTCACCGGAAGCAGCAGCAACAGCATCAGCGCGATCCATTTTTTCATTTTCCCGCCTCCCCTCTGCGCCGTATTTCTGAAATCAATATACCACAAAAGCCCGGCGCGCTCAAGCCCCGGGCTTTGGGAACGGCAGTTTTTACAATGTCAGATCCTGCTTTTCAAACCGGCTTTCCGACAGCCGGCAGGCAAACGCCGTGGCCGCCATGAAAAAGGCCAGCGCCGCCGCGGTGTAGATCGCCCGCGCCGTAAAGCACTCCGGCTTTCCGTTGTCCAGCCCATCCCGCACGAAGGGCAGGGCGTAGGTGGCCGCCACGCCGACGACGATATACAGGAACACCGCCGCCGACGCCTTGAGGAACGCGCCGCCCACCTTATTGATATCCCTGTACCAGGAGGGGAAGAAAACCAGATTGAACAGCCCGAACACGATCAGCCCCTGCCCGATCACCGCCAGGTTGGCGTCCATGCCCGCCTGATTGGGCGCGCCGCCGAGCAGCTTCCGGTTCAGCAGCACCATTGCGCCGCACAGCAGCAGCTGCGCCGCCTCCAGGCAGCAGGCGAACAGCATCCGCCCCTGCACGGCCTGCTTCCTGGATACCGGCAGGGTCAGGGTGTAGGCCGCGTCGTGGTTTTCCCGGCCGTCCAGGCAGATAAAGTAGATGCCCAGCGTCATGTAAAAGAAACTTACCGCGTAGGGATAGTTTGGGATCAGCACCAGGGCGCTCAGCCCCAGCATGATCAGCGCCGCCGGGTGCATGCAGAGCCGGAACTCCTTCATCAGCAGCTTTTTCATGCATTCTCCGCCTCCTCCCGGTCCAGATGGGTCATGATCTCGTCCAAAGTGGGGATCTGCCAGTCGGCGTGGATCGCCGCGGCGTCCTCTTTTTTCACCAGCGCCGTGCCGCCCTTCCGGGTGCGGCAGATGCCCAGGGCGGCATTTTTCATTTCCGCGGGCGCTTCCCCGTCAAAAGCCGCGATGCGGTAGGCGCCGGCAAAATCGTCCATGGCGCTGTCCGCCGCCAGTCTGCCCGCCCGGATGTAGAGGATCCGGTCGGCGCACTTTTCCAGATCGGCGGTGATGTGGGTGGAAAACAGGATGGTCTTCCCCTCGTCCCGCAGGGAAAGGAAAATCTCCGTCAGCTCCTCCCGGGACACCGGGTCCAGACCGCTGGTGGGCTCGTCCAGGATCAGCAGCTCCGCCCCGTGGGAGAGGGCCAGCGCCAGGGCATATTTGATCTTCATCCCGTTGGACAGCGCCGCCGGGGTCTTGCTCTCCTCCAGGCCGAAGCGCTGCATGTATCTGCGGTACGTTTCGTCGCTCCATCCGGGATAGAAGGATTTGGTCACTTCCGTGATGGTCCTGATTTTTTTCCGGGTGTAATAGGTCATCCCCGCGGACACGAAACCGATGCGCTTCTTGATCGCGTCCGCCTGCTTTTCCATGTCCATGCCCCAGAACAAGGCTTCGCCTCCGTCCGGGCGCACGAAGCCCAGCAGGGAATTGAGGGTGGTGGTCTTGCCCGCGCCGTTGCGGCCGATAAAGCCCGTTACGGCCCCGGGCCGCAGATCGAAGGATACGCCGTCCAGCCGGAAGGACGGATAGATTTTTGTCAGTCCCTTAACTGTCAGGGGAAATTCATTTGCCGCCATGCTTGATGCCCTCCGCCATTTCCAGAAAGAATTTTGCGTCCACCAGGGCCAGCCCCCGGTCCTCGTCCCCCAGGACCAGCAGCTGATCCCCGGGATTGATGTGGAACACCCGCCGCGCCCGCACCGGGATCACGATCTGGCCCTTGTCCCCCACCGTGACCAGCCCAAACGCATACTTGCCCCGGAGAATATCCGCCTGCGTATCCGGCGGCATCGGCGTGTTCGTCAGGTCGTCCAGCGTCACGTCCAGCACCGACGCCAGCCTCCCCGCCGTCTCCAGGTCCGGCGTGCTTTCGCCGCTTTCCCATTTGGCCACGGTCTGGCGGGACACCCCCACGCTTTCCCCCAGGGCTTCCTGGGTCAGCTTCCGTTTTTTCCGAAGGATCGAAATGTTCTCATGAATCATACTTTTCTCACCCCGCGCACATTATAAGCCGCGAAATGCCGGCCCGTCAATCAATCAAAGCTGACATCCCGGGGGCCGGATGTCACGTTTCCTTTACATTCGCAAAAAAATATACGCAAAAAGCCGCCCGATCTTCAGGCGGCTCATTGCGGTGACGAAAGGGAAATCAGGCCTCTTCGGTGACGGCGGCTTCGCCGCTCACGGAAGGCAGAGCGCGCTGCACATAGCCGCTGCGCAGGCAGCGGGTGCACACGTTCAGCCGCATGGGCCGGCCGTTCACGATCACGCGGACCTTCTGGACGTTGGGCGCCCAGGTGCGGCTGCTCTTGCGGTTGGAGTGGCTCACGTTGTGGCCGGTCATCAGGCCCTTTTCGCACACTTCACAAAACTTGCCCATTGTCATTACCTCCCCGGGGGAATTACGCTTACGGCAACGCGGAAAACCGCGATTCGTCCGATTGACAGCTTGAATAGTATAGCATACCCCGGAGCAAAATGCAAGCACTATTTTTCACGTTTTTTCCGGTTATTCCTTTTTTTCGTCCTTGTCCACCAATGCTTTCAATTCGTTCATGAAAGTGGGGATGTCGGTGAAGGAGCGGTACACCGAGGCGAAGCGGATATACGCCACCTCGTCCAGCTTGCGCAGTTCCTCCATCACCATTTCGCCGATCTGGCGGGTGGTGATCTCCTCCTGCAGATTGTTGTAGGCCAGCTGCTCGATGGAATTGACGATCTTTTCAATGTCCGCCGCGGATACGGGCCGCTTGTGGCAGGCGGCGATGATGCCGCTGCGCACTTTCTTGGGATCAAACAGCTCCCGGGAATTATCCTTTTTGATCACCAGCAGCTGCTGAACCTCGATTTTTTCATAGGTGGTGAACCGGCGGCCGCAGCTGATGCACTCCCGGCGGCGGCGGATAGAGTTGCCGTCGTCCGTGGGGCGCGAATCCACCACCCGGCTGTCAGCGCAGTTGCAGAATTGGCATTTCATGGCTTTTTTCACCCTTCTTTTGTTTCACGCCGGCATTTTCTGCGGCGTCTGTTCCGCGTTCATTATACCCGATTGTTCTCAATTTGTAAATATTTTATTACAAATTTGTTTCAAAAAAGTCATTCCAGGATATCCCCCGGCTCCAGCTCCACCAGGATCACGTTTTCCCCGATCCGGCAGATGTGCTGCCACGGGATCACGATGCCGCATTTTTCGCCCCGGATCAGGCTGCCCACCCGGAATTCGCCGGGCACCACGATGGCCTCCACCCGCCCGTCCCGGGGATCGAATTCGATGTCCATCACCTTGCCAAGCCGTTTCCCGTCCAGGGTATTCACCACGTCCTTGGTGCGCAACTCCGCCAGGCTCACTTTTCCCCACCCCCTCGGGGGCAGTATATGCGCCCGCCGGGCGTCAGTTGCCGATGCCCTCGATGCCCCGCAGGATCTCCGGCTCCCGCACGTCCCGCACGGTGGTGAACACCTTCCGGGTCAGCAGCGCGCCGCCCCGGTAATACATGCAGACGAAAGGGCAGTCCGCGGCGAACAGGTCCTGGATCTGCCAGAGGATGCTCTGGTATTCGTCAAATTCCTTGGCGGTGCGGAGGGATTTGAAGAGCTTATCCATATCCTGGGATTTATAGCCCACGTAGTTTCCCGTGTTCCCGCTCATGAGCAGGAAGCCGGGATCCGGCACCGTGTCCATCTGGAAGGCGGCGATGGCCATATCGAAGTTCCGGGCATCCAGATGCTCCTTCACGTTGCTGAAATTGGCCACCGTGACGGCCACCTCGATGCCCACGGCCTGCAGATAATCCGCGATCTTGTTGGCCACCTGCAGCCGCACGGCGTTATCCTGTTCCTCATAGACATAGAGCCGCAGCCGCAGCCGCCGGGCCTTGCTTTCGCCCTTGACGGTGACGGTGGTATGGCGGATGCCGTTGTCCCTTTCCGGGTCCGCCTTCCATCCGGCCTCCTCCAGCAGCGCCCGGGCCTTGTCCGGGTCGTAGCCGTATTCGTCGCTGTCCCGGTACATCCATGTGCCCACGGGCATGGGGGTATCGGTCCGCCAGGCCATGCCCATGTACACGCTGTTGGCGATGGCGTCAAAGTCGATGGCGCAGCGGATGGCCTTGCGCACCAGAGGATTGTCCAGGGGGAATGCGATGGAGGCGTTGTGATTGAGCAGCAGCACCTCCAATTGCCGGGTGCGGTAGGCGATGTTCAGGTTGGTCAGCCCAGTCTGGTACTGCCCGGCGGAGGCGGAGCGGGTGATGGCCGCATCCACCCGGTTGTACTCGTAATCGGAGATCAGATCCCGGTTGGTGGCCCGGAAGGTAATGTTGACGGTTTTCACCGTGGGCGGCGTCTGCCACCAGTTCTCATTGGCGGAAAGGTACAGGTAATTCGCGGGCACGAAGCTGTCCACCTTGAACGGTCCCGTCCCCAGGGGAACCTGGCTCTGCACCTGATCCCGGGGCAGCACCGGGAAGGTCAGGGCGTAATACACGCCGTAGTACGGCCGGCTCACCGTGATGCGCAGGCTCTCCGCGCTGTTGGCCGATACGTCGCTGATGATGTATTTGAGCTGGCTGTACGCGCCGCGCTTTTCCTCCGCCAGCCGCAGGATCTCCCGGATGGTGGCCTCCGCGTCGTAAGCGGTGCAGGGCGTGCCGTCGTGGAAGGTGACGCCCTGCCGCATGGTGACGGTCCAGATCTTCCCGCTGTTGTCCGGGTCGCACCGGACGGCCAGGCAGGGCACGGGCTTGTAATCATCGTCCAGGGCGAAGAGCCCCTCGTAGATCAGCGCCGTGACGGATTGGAATTCCCTTTCCTCGGGCACCAGGGGGTTCAGATACTGGGTCTTTACCGAGATCAGGCCCAGGGACAGGCTGCTGTCCATGGTGGAGGCCCCGGCGGGGGCGGGCCAGCAGAGCAGCAGGATCATTGCCGCGCAGACGAGCTTAATACCGGTACTGTTGGTAGATCGCATAGCCTTCAAGCACCTTCTTTGCATAATGCCGGGTATCGTCCTTGGGGATCTGCGCCAGCGTCAGGGTCCTCCCGTCGGCGGAGTAATTCTTCAGCCAGCTCTGCACGCTGCCCCATCCCGCGTGATAAGCGCACGCCACCAGGATGGGGTCGTCGGTGCCCAGATGATTGATGATGTACCTGAGCAGGTAACACCCCATCTTGATGGAGGGCTCCGGCTCATACAGAATGGAGATATCCGCGTTCCGGTATCCGCAGTTTTTGCTGACCCAATCAAAAGTGTCGGGCATGAACTGCATCAGGCCCCGGGCGTCCTTGCTGCTGACCGCCCGGGGATCATAATTGCTTTCCTGCTTGATAATGGCCGACACATAGGCGGGATCGAGGCTGTTGAGGGCGGCGTAGTATTCGATCAGATCCCGGTATTTCACCTGATAGGAATCCACCTTGCTGGCCCAGTCCAGTTCCCGCTGGATCTGCTCCTCCAGCGCCACGTGCACCCGGGAAGCCTCGTCCTTGGCCCCGGTCCACAGCCCGATGTGCATCACCAGCGCCGCCGTGAGCAGCGCCAGCGCCGCGATCGGCGCCCAGACCGGCACGCGCCGCCTGCTTTTCCGCCGCACTGCGGCGCGCCGGGGCTGCTGCTGCGCCGGGATTTGCGCCGGCGCCCGTGCCGGGGCCGTTTGCTGCTCCGCCGGCCAGAAGCGCTGCCAATCCGAGGGTGTCTGCCATGCCTGGTCCGGAGGCGTCTGCCACGCCTGATCCGGGGGCGTCTGCCACGCCTGATCCGGGGGCGCCTGCCACGCCTGATCCGGGGGCGTCTGCGCCGGGGGCTGCTGCTGTGCCCATCGCTGGGACCGCCGGTTCCGCTGGGCGGCCGGGGCTGTCCGGATGGGAGGAAGATCGTTCATCAATGCGCGTTTTCTCCTTCAGGGGGTTAATGTTCGGTCAATACGGCCTGCCACAGCCGCAGCGCCTCGGCGGCGCTTTCTTCCCGGCTGCGGTCCGTGCGGATCACCCGGTCCGCCCGCCGGGCCTTTTCCCGGGCAGGCAGCTGGGCGCGAATGCGGTCCCGGGCTTCCCGGCAGGTGAGGCCATCCCGGCTGCGGAGGCGGGAAATCTGTTCCTTCACCGGCACATAGGCGCACCAGACCTCGTCGCACCAGGCGTCCAGCCCCGTTTCGTACAGAAGCGGCACGTCCATGACCACCGGCCCGTCCGCTTCTTTGATCTGCCGCTGCATTTCCTCAAAAATCATCGGATGCAGGATGGCGTTGAGCTGCCCGCGGGCCGTTTCGTCCGCAAACACCCTTGCGCCCAGCGCCCGCCGGTCCAGCGTTTCTCCCCGGAATACTGCTTCGCCGAAGGCCGCGCGGATGGCCGGCAGGGCCTTGCCGCCCGCCGCCGTCAGGCTGCGGGAAATTTCGTCCGCGTCCACGATCCGCGCCCCGGCGTCCCGCAGCGTTTTCGTCAAATGGCTCTTTCCGCAGGCGATGCCCCCGGTGAGCCCGATCACATACCGGCTCATTTGGTTTCAAACCAGCTTTCGCCCGTTTTCACTTCCGCCACCAGCGGCACCTTCAGCGCGAATACCTCTTCCATGCACTTCTGCAGCAGGCCGGCCACCCGCTCCTTTTCCTCCCGCGGCGCTTCGATGAGCAGCTCGTCGTGCACCTGCAGGATCAGCCGGGCCTGCAGCCCCTCTTTTTTCAGCGCTTCGTGCACCCGCACCATGGCCAGCTTGATGATGTCCGCCGCCGTGCCCTGCACCGGGGTGTTCATGGCCGCCCGCTCCCCGAAGGAGCGCACGTTGGCGTTGGAGGACTTGAGCTCCGGCAGGTGCCGCCGGCGGCCCATCATGGTTTCGGCATAGCCGCTGTCGTAGCCCTTTTTCACCGCCTCGTCCATAAAGCGCTTCACCCCGGGATAGCGCCGGAAATACCGGGCGATGAAATCCGCGGCCTCCCGGCGGCTGACGCCGATGTTCCGCGCCAGGCCGAATTCGCTGATGCCGTACACCAGGCCGAAATTCACCGCCTTGGCGCTGGAGCGCATGTCCCTGGTCACCTGCTCCATGGGCACGCCGTACACCTCCGCCGCCGTGCGGGCGTGAATGTCCTGCCCCTTCCGGAAGGCGTCCACCATAGCGTCGTCCCCGGAAAAATGCGCCATCACCCGCAGCTCGATCTGGCTGTAATCCGCATCCGCCAGCACGCAGCCCGGGGCGGCGATGAAGGCCTTGCGGATCTCCCGCCCCATCTCCGTGCGGACGGGGATATTCTGCAGATTGGGCTCGCTGGAAGAAATGCGGCCCGTGGCGGTGCCGGTCTGATCGAAATAGGAATGCACCCGGCCGGACCCGTCCATTTTTCGCAGCAGGGCGTCGATGTAGGTGCTGTTCAGCTTCACCGCCTGGCGGTATTTCAGGATTTTTTCGATGCAGGGATGCAGATCCGCCAGCTTTTCCAGGGTCTCCGCGTCGGTGGAATAGCCCTTCTGGGTCTTTTTTCCGTGGGGCAGATCCAGCGTCTCGAACAGCACCTTTCCCAGCTGCTGGGGGCTGTTGAGGTTGAAGCCCCGCACCCCGGTGAGGCGGTAGACCTCTTCCTTGAGCTCCTCCGCAGCCCTGGTGAATTCCGCTCCCAGGCCCCGCAGCACCTCCGCGTCCACCCGGAACCCCGCCTGCTCCATATCGAACAGCACGTACAGAAGCGGCATTTCCACGTCCCGCATCAGCTTTTCCATGCCCTCCCGCCGAAGCTGCTTTTCCTGCTTCCGCGCAAGGGTCAGCACGCCCCAGGCGTCCTCCCGGGCGAAATTTTTCAGCGCGTAGGATTTTTCCTGGGGATTGCGCAGGTACGCCCCCAGCATGGTATCCCAGAAAAAAACAGGCAGCGGCAGGCCCTGATCGGAAAGCATGTGCAGCAGCGCCTTGCCGTCGTGCACGCAGAGCTTTTCTTCTTTCATCAGCGGGGCGACCGCCTGCCACGCTTCCTCGGGCAGCAGCCCGCCGGAGAGCATATCCTGCTGCAATCGGATCTGTGCCAGCACGCCCTTTCCCGCCAGGGTCATGGTAACGGGCGTCACGTGGATGGCCGCCGTTTCCCCGCGGATCTCCCCCAGGAAAGCGGCGATCTCCTCCCGGGTGGACAGCGTCCTCTCCTCCGGCGCGGCGTCCTCCTCCCCGTTTTCCTCCTCCGGGGCGGGCGCATCCGCCCCCGCCAGCTTTTCCAGCCGCCCGGCCATGCCGTTCAGCTGATATTTTTTCAGGGTTTTCAGCCCTTCGCCCATATGCGAAGCGTCAAACGCCGCCAGATCGAAAACGATGGGGGCCGTGGGCCGGATGGTGGCCAGGTCCTTGGAAAACCGGGCCAGTTCCGCGTTCTCCCGCACCTTTTCCCCCAGCTTGCCCTTGATCTCGTTTCCATGGGCCAGCACGTTTTCCAGGCTGCCGTATTCGTCCAGCAGCTTCACCGCCGTCTTTTCCCCCACGCCGGGGATGCCGGGGATGTTGTCGCTGCTGTCGCCCATGAGGCCCTTCCAGTCCGTCACCTGCTCCGGGCTGACCCCGAAGTACTCCCGCACCCCCGCGGCGTCGAACAGCGTGCTCTCCGTGATGCCCTTCCGGGTGAAAAGCACCTTCGTCCCGTTCCCCACCAGCTGCAGCGCGTCCCGGTCCCCGGTGAGGATCACGCAGTCCATCCCCGCCTCCCGGCACTTGGCGGCCAGGGTGCCCAGGATGTCGTCCGCCTCGTATCCTTCGGCGGTCAGCACGCCCAGGCGCATATCGGAAAGGATCTCCTTGATGATGCCAAACTGCGGCCGCAGCTCCTCCGGCGTAGCCCGGCGGCCCGCCTTGTAATCCGCGTAGGCGACGTGGCGGAAGGTGGGCCCGTGCAGATCGAAAGCCACGGCGGCATACCGGGGGCCGATCTCCTGCACCGCCTTGAACAGCATGGCCAGAAAGCCGTGCACGGCGTTGGTGTACACCCCGTCCGCGTCCATCAGCGGCAGGGCGTGAAAGGCCCGGTGCATCAGGCTGTTCCCGTCCACCGCCAGCAGCGTTTCCCGCATCGCAATCACCTCGCGCAGTCATTCGCTTCAGTATACCACAGGTTGTGGAAAATGAAAAGAAAATACTGCGGAATTGTTGCAAATTGTTTACAATACCTCCGCATGCCTTTTTCCAGAAAACGCAAAAAAGCTTTCCCCCGGAGGGGAAGGCGCAGTCTGTCGAAAACCCCGGGGATGCATCGAAGGGGCCGCAGCCCCTTCGATTCTCATCCGCAGGCGGCGGCATGTACGTCGCCGAGGAGCAAATGGAATTTGCTTCCGCTATCAATTTCTGGCCGCAAAATGAGCGTTTTCGCTGGCGAAAATGCCATTTTGCAAGAAATTGATGGATCGAAAAAAGCGGAATCCCCATTCCGCTTTTTTCGCAGGGTGTCGAAAATTCTTTTTCGACACCCTGAGCCTTCCCCTTGAGGGGAAGGTGGGCCGCGAAGCGGCTCGGATAAGGTGTTTATTCCAGATCGACCATTGCCGTCATATTTTTTTCTTCCTCCGTCACGGCTTCCTGCCGCCGGCACACCTCCCGGGTGGCGGGGCATCCCATCAGCATCCCGTCTTCCTCCCGGCAGGGCACGATATACACCCGGTCCGTGGGCCGGGACAGGCTCACATGGGTTTCGTACAGCATGCTGCCGTCCTCCTCAAGACGGCAGTTGCCGCCGTACCACTTGGTTTCCGCGTCCTCCGCCAGCACCGCGAAGCTCCAGCGCCAGCTGCCGTCATCCTCCGCCACGGGAGCGCCGTCCTCTCGGCTGATCCGCAGGCGCAGGAAAACGGCGTCCACCGAAACATCCATTTTTTCCAGCGTCACTTTCTCGCCCTCCGGCAGGGTGAGCAGGGGCCGATTTTCCACCGTGTGCACGGGAGCCGGCCTGGTTTCAAACCGGAACACCGCCTGATCCACGCGCCGGAAAACCCCCAGGTCCACCGCGTTCTGCCATACGTCCTTCGCTTCCTTTTCCCCGCCGTCGATCCCGTCCTGCTGGGGGAGGCAGGCCAGGTACCACCAGGGATCGGCGTACTGATCCAGCATGATTTTCCCATCCCGGTAGGCGTCGGCAAACTGCTGCTCGTGGAGCGCGTACTGCGCGTCCGTCCATTCCTCCTCGCCGATCCCCGGCTCATCCTCCTCAGTGAACACGATGGGCAGCGCAGGCTGATAAATCTCGTACACGATTTCCCATTCTACCGGCCCGTCCGCGGGCTGCTCCAGGGCGATTTCCGCGCCGCCGCACGCGTCGTAAGCGACCATCCGGCTCAGATCCGGGGCCCAGAAGCCCGCATCGTCATAGCTGCCGCCCAGCCAGGAAACTTCCGCCGCCTCCCCGTTCACCGTTGCCCGCACGCCGGGCAGCACGAACACCGGGTCCGCCCCCGCTTTGGGGTGGAGCTCCATGGCGGCGGTCAGGCGCATGCCGTCGAAAGCCGCCTCGTTGACGGAAAGGGTGAAGGCGTCGCATTCGTATGTCTGCCCCACGGTCAGGATCGTGTCCACATAGGCCTGGTTTTCCGCTTTTTCCGGGGCGTGGCGCATCATGTACTGCAATATGCCGAACCCGCCCGTGGCCAGCGCCGCCGCGGTGGTCGCCAGCATCAGCGCAAGGGCGATCACAAAGCCCACCGACAGTTTTTTCATCGGTTTTCCCTCTCTTTTCTCCAAGGATCGAAGGACGCTTTTTTGCATTTCCTCCGTCCAGGTCAATGCCGAAAGGGCGCGGTCCGCATGCTCCCGGAACTGTTCATTCTTCATCGAAATACCACTCCTTCAGCTGCTGGCGTAGCAATCCGTTGGCCCTGGATAGGCGCCTGCGCACCGCGCCCTCCGTAAGCCCCAGCGCCGCGGCGGTCTCCCTGAGCTTCAAGCCCTGGTAGTACCGCAGCAGCACCGCTTCCCGGTATTTTGCGTTCAGCCCCAGCACCGCTTGGATCACCGTATCGTCGGGAAAGGAAAAGGCTTCGGCTTGTTCGGGCAGCGCGTCCGCATCGATCCGGCGGTTCACGTGACGATGCCACGGGGAGCGCAGCATGTCCCGGCAGCAGTTCACCGCGATGCGGGACAGCCAGGTGAGCTCCGATGCGTCTCCCCGGAATTTCTCATAATGCCGGTATGCCCTGAAAAACGTTTCCTGCGCGGCGTCCCGGGCCAGGTCCGCGTCCCCCAGCCGTAAGGCGCACAGGCGCAGGATGCGGCTGCCGTACTGCTCCATCAGCCGGGCGACTGTCTCCCGGCATTCCCCTTCCCTGGGCACGGCGTTCACCCCTTTCACCCATACAGACGCGGCCAGGCGGAAAAAACGTACCGTTTGGAAAAAAATCTTTGCTTCCTGGCGGGAAAATAGTATAATAGACCGTGAAAAAACGCAAGGAGATCCCCATGACGGCACAGCAGGTATTGACGGCCCTTTCGGCGATCCGTTCGCCCCGGCCCCAGGATGAATACGATCTGCACGGCCTGGTGGCCGAGGCGCTGCAGCGGGCGGACATTGAATTCCGCCACGAAGCGTCCCTGGCCCCCCGCTGCCGCATTGATTTCCTGTGCGATTCCGTGGGCGTTGAGATCAAGCGGGGCCGGCCGGACCGGCAGGCGGTGGAAAAGCAGCTGCGCCGCTACGCGGACACGGGCCGCCTGACCGCCCTGATCCTGGTTTCCGAAAAATCCCTGCCCGCCCTGCCGGGCTTTCTTTCCGGCATCCCCGTGTACTCCGTGAGTCTCCAGAAGCTCTGGGGCGTCAGCAATGCCTTGGGCGATACGCCCCTGCAGGGGCCGGACGACAATCACAGCCTTCCCCTGGAGGAGAAGGCGGCCCCGCAGAGGCCGGATGAGGTGTCCAGCCTTCCCCTGGAGGAGAAGGCGGCCCCGCAGGGGCCGGATGAGGTGTCAAGCCTTCCCCTGGAGGGGAAGGTGGCCCCGCAGGGACCGGATGAGGTGTCAAGCCTTCCCCTGGAGGGGAAGGTGGCCCCAAAGGGACCGGATGAGGTGTCCCGCCTTCCCCTGGAGGGGAAGGTGGCCCCAAAGGGACCGGATGAGGTGTCAAGCCTTCCCCTGGAGGGGAAGGTGGCCCCAAAGGGGCCGGATGAGGTGTCCAGCCTTCCCCTGGAGGGGAAGGTGGCCCCAAAGGGGCCGGATGAGGTGTCCAGCCTTCCCCTGGAAGATCGGATCCTGCGGGATCTTGAAATAGAGGACGTGCCGCCCTTCCTGCGCACCGCGGAAAACAGCGGGCGCACCTACGGCACCCTATCCTACAACGCCCGGCGCAGATGCTGGGTGATCCGGGGCGATCCCGCGGTGACGGAACTGGCCAAGCGCCTGTTCCCCGGCAGCGACGCCAAGCGGGGCGAAGCCCGCTTCACCGCCCACCGGCGAATCGTGGGGGACGTGAACTGGCTGATGCTGCGCTATCCCCTGGAGGTCGCCCCCCGGGACAAAGCGCGCTGGGACGAGGCCCTGCGCGCCGCCCGGGAGTATTACCGCGCCCGGGAACGCGCCCGCACCGCGCCCCTCCACGTCCAGCCCTCCCCCGCCGTATTCAGCGGCCAGCTTCGCCCCTTCCAGCAGGCGGGGCTTTCCTGGCTGCTGCTGACCCCCCGGGCGCTGCTGGCGGATGAAATGGGCCTGGGCAAAACCGTGCAGGCCCTGGCCTGCGCCGCCCAGGAGGGGATCTTCCCCCTGCTCATCGTGCCCCCGCCTCACCTGTGCCGCAACTGGATGGCCGAAACGCTGCGCTTCCTGCGGGTGGATGGGCGCTTGCCCCGGGTGCACATCGTCAGGGGCCTCAAGCCCTATCCCCTGCCCGAGGCGGACGTATACATCCTGCATTACCTGCTGCTGCGGGGCTGGAAGGAGGCCCTGCCGCAGATGCGTTTCCATACCGTGATTTTCGACGAGGTGCAGGAGCTGCGCCGGGCCGGCACGGAAAAATACAGCGCCGCCAGTTTGCTGTCCGAAAGCTGCGACAGGGTGATGGGCCTTTCGGGCACGCCCATTTACAATTACGGCGGCGAAATCTGGAATGTGATCAACATCCTGGATTATCATTTCCTGGGCGATTGGGAAACCTTCTCCCGGGAATGGTGCGCGGGATACGGCAACCGCATCGTATTGAAACCCGATCTGCTGGGGGATCACCTGCGCCGGGAGGGGCTGATGCTGCGGCGCACCAAGCAGGAGGTGCTGCCGGAGCTGCCGGAAAAGCGCCGGCTGGTGCAGGAGATCGACGCGGACGACGCGCTCTACGCCCATCTCATGGCCCCGGTGTGGGAAAAGCTGTACCGCTGGAAACGCGACCGGGAGCTGACCGCCTCCGCCCGGGCCCTGCTGGAGGATCAGATCAGCCAGGAGGCCCGCCAGGCCACGGGGCTGGCGAAGGCGCCCTACGTGTGCCAGTTCGTCCGGGCGCTGGTGAACGCCGGGGAAAAGGTGCTTTTGTTCGCCCACCATCACGCGGTGATGGATCTGTACAAAAAAGAATTGAAAAGCGAGCATCCGGCCTTTATCACCGGCCGGGAGACCGGCGCGAAAAAGGAAGAGGCGGCGGACCGCTTCATGCTGGGAAAAACCGATCTGTGCTGCGTATCCCTCCGGGCGGCCAGCGGGCTGAACCTGCAAAGGGCCACCTGCGTGGTGTTCGGCGAACTGGACTGGAGCCCCGCCGTCCATTCCCAGGCGGAGGACCGGGCCCACCGCATCGGGCAGAAGGATTCCCTGCTGTGCTATTACCTGGTGTCCCCCCGGGGCAGCGACCAGGAAATGCAGGAAGCCCTGGGGCTCAAGGTGAGCCAGTTCCTGGGGCTCATGGGCGACGTGCCCCAGACCGCGGCCCAGACCGCCGCCGGTGCCAATTACGCCCGGCAGCACGTGGAAAAGCTGGTGCTGGGCCTTCGGGACGGGGACGAAAGCCCGCCGAAAGAAAAAAACTGATTGTAAGCTGCAATTTTTGTGGTATACTGTTGAAGCGCACTGCCTTCCGGGAAAAATGGGCAGTGGGAACGAAGGATGGAAAGCGAGGCACAGCAGGGATGCTGGAACTGAAGCATATCTCTTTTGAAGTGAACGCAGACGGGCAGGACAAGGAAATCGTCCGGGATGTGAGCCTCAAGCTGCAGGAAGGGAAGCTGGCCGTAGTCACCGGGCCCAACGGGGGCGGGAAATCCACCCTGGCCCGGCTGATCGCGGGCATCGAAAAGCCCACGGCGGGCCGGATCCTGCTGGACGGCCGGGATATTACCGATTGGTCCGTGACGGACCGGGCCCGGGCGGGCATCGCCTTCGCCTTTCAGCAGCCGGTGCGCTTCAAGGGCATCCAGGTGATGGATCTGATCCGCCTGGCCGCGGGCAAAACGCTTTCTGTGGCCCAGGCGTGCGAATATCTTTCCCAGGTGGGGCTGTGCGCCCGGGATTATATCGACCGGGAAGTGAACGCCAGCCTGTCCGGGGGTGAGCTCAAGCGCATCGAAATCGCCACCGTCCTGGCCCGCGCCGCCCGGATCTCCGTATTTGACGAGCCGGAGGCCGGCATCGACCTGTGGAGCTTCCAGAACCTGATCGAGGTGTTCGAGCATATGCGCTCCCACATCGAAGGCAGCTCCATCCTCATCATCTCCCATCAGGAGAGGATCTTGAACATTGCGGACGAAGTGATCGTGCTCCGGGAAGGCCGGGTGGCCGCCCAGGGGCCCCGGGCGGAGATTCTGCCCACGCTCATCGGCACGCCTTCCGCGGTGGCCAGCTGCATCCGGGAAAACGGCAGGATCGGAGGGATCGGGGAATGAAACCATTGGATGAGATCCAGCAGCGCCTGCTTCGGGAAGTGGCCGATCTGCATACCGTGCCGGAAGGCGCCTACAACATCCGCGCCAACGGCCAGTCCGTGGGCCGGCAGTCCACCGCCAATATCGAGATCACGCCCAAGGAAGGCGTCAGCGGCCTGGAAATCCGCATCAGGCCCGGCACGAAGAACGAAAGCGTGCATATCCCCGTGGTGATGACCCAGAGCGGCCTCACCGAGGTGGTTTACAACGATTTTTATATCGGCGAAAACGCGGATGTGACCATCGTGGCGGGCTGCGGCATCGACAACTGCGGCAATCAGGACGCCCAGCACGACGGCATCCACCGCTTTTTCGTGGGCCGCGGCGCGCGCATCCGGTACGTGGAAAAGCACTACGGCTCCGGGGACGGCGCAGGCAAGCGCATCCTGAACCCGGTCACCGAGGTGTATCAGGACGAAGACAGCACCGTGGAAATGGAAATGGTGCAGATCAAGGGCGTGGACGACACCGACCGCAAAACGCTGGCGGAGCTGAAAAGCGGCGCCCGGCTGGTGGTCCGGGAGCGGCTCATGACCCACGGGCGGCAGAACGCCGTCAGCACCTACGAGGTGCACATGAACGGCGACAACAGCAGCGCCGACGTGGTGTCCCGTTCCGTGGCCCGGGACGATTCCTTCCAGCGGTTCGACGCCAAGCTGGTGGGCAGCGCCGTCTGCACCGGGCATACCGAGTGCGATTCCATCATCATGGATCGGGGCCGTATCCTGGCCGTTCCCGGCCTGGAGGCCAACAGCGTGGACGCCGCCCTGGTGCACGAAGCCGCCATCGGCAAGATCGCCGGGGAACAGATCGTGAAGCTCATGACCCTGGGCTTAACCGAACAAGAGGCCGAAGAACAGATCGTGAACGGCTTTTTGAAATAAATGCTCATAAAGGAGGATCCTTCCATGTCCGAAAAAATCACCGCCGAAACCCTGATCGGCCAGATCGTCCGGGATCATCCCGAGGCCGCCCCCGTGCTCTTCTCCATCGGCATGCACTGCCTGGGCTGCCCCGCGTCCCAGATGGAATCCGTGGCGGACGCCGCCCGGGTGCACGGCTATAACCCCGACGACGTGGTGAACGCCCTGAACGCCGCCATCGAAAAGAAAGAAGCCGAGTAAAAGCCACAAAAAGAACGGCCTGCGACCGTAATGGATCGCAGGCCATTTTCTTGTTTTCATTTATCCGGAAGTCACCTTCCCCGGCCCCAGCCGCCGCGGCCGCCCGGACCGCCCATGTTCCCCGGGCCGCCCATGTTCCCCGGGCCGCCGCCCATAAACTGATTGGGCAGGGTGGATACCTGCTGGCCGTTGACGATCACCGTGCCGCCGCTGATCTGGCCGGTGCCGTCGTAGTCGAAGGTGCTGTTGCCCGTCACGGTGACGGTGCCGCCGTTGATGAAGATATCGCCGTTGGAATCCACGCCGTCCGCATCCCCGGCGCCCATGGAAATACTCACATCCCCGCCGTTGACCTCCACCGTAGGCCGGTACGCGCTGGATTTCTGGGCGGCGTTGATGCCGTCGTCCCGGGCCTGGATGGAAACGGTGCCGCCGTTGATCTGGATATAAGTGCCTTCGATGCCCTCCGCCGCGGTGATCTCCAGGCTGCCCCCGTCGATCTGCACCAGGGAGGACGCATGGACGCCGTCGTCCCCCGCGTTGACGGAGATGCTGCCGCCGCCGATGTACACGTAGCCCAGGGTATCGTCGTCCTTGTTCTCGGCATGCAGGCCGTCGGTGCCGGCCTGCAGCGTCAGGCTGCCGTCCCGGATGCGGATGGAATCGTTGGCTTCGATCGCCTTGGAGGAGGCGGTGATCCGGTAGGTGCCGCCGGTGATCTTCAGATCGTCCTTGCATACGACGCCGTTGTCGGCGGACGTGACGGTGAGCGCGGCGGTGCCGTTGAGCGTCAGATCCGCCCGGGAGAATACCGCGCCGTCGGTATTGACGCTGCCGTCCTTCCGGAACGCGCCGGTAACGCTCAGGGCGCTGTCCGATACGGTGGTGATGAATACTTTATCGGCGGATTTCACATAGATGCAGGGAAAATCGCTGTTGGTGACCGTCACGCCGTCCAGCACCAGCTGCACCTTGTCCTTCTCCCCCGCCTCCACGCAGACGGTGACGTTTTCGGCGCTGCCGGTGAGCACGTATACCCCCGCCTCGGTGATCAGGATGTCTTCCCCGCTCTGCACCGTATAGGTCACGGCGTCGCTCAGGTCCGGCGATTGGTTCAGGTCCCGGTCCGAAAACAGCTCCTCCGCGTTCAGCAGGGCCGCGCCTCCCTGAGAGCCGGTCTGGGCCAGGGCGGTGGGGATGCCCATGCAAAGGGCGATGACGGCGCACAGCGCCAGGATTTTTCGCATCATGCCGAAGCGGCGGTTCACTTTCTTCTTCATGGTTGGTTACCATCCTTTCTTCCTGGGATGGCCTTATGATATTCCCTAAGGCTTAAAGAAACATTAAAGGCGAAAACTTTTTTTCACGCTGCGGTTACCCGCTCCCGGCATTCCCCGGCGCGCATCAAATTCGCGGCCCGTTTTTGAACGGAGGCATCGCCCCTTCTCCCGTCTTTGGCAACGAGATACGCTTTCCCCGCGCGGTTTCCTCTAAAAAAGATTATCATATGCGCCGCCGATCTTCAAGCGTTTTCCGCCCGTTTTTTTCTTTCGCATAAATTCCTTGCAAATGCGGAAGCAATGTGATATACTTATTTGGTCAAAGAAAGGCAACTTATTTGACGGGAGGGATCTTGCATGCGATTGAGCGATACCATCGAAAGCTTCATCAAGGCCATGCTCCAGGAGGACCAGCCGGAGGTGGAGCTGAAAAGGAACGAACTGGCGGAGTATTTCCACTGCGCTCCCAGCCAGATCAATTATGTGCTGGCCACCCGCTTCACGCCGGATCACGGCTACGTGATCTCCAGCCAGCGGGGCGGCGGCGGCTACATCCGCATCGTGCGGGTGCGGCAAAGCAGCGGCGACCACCTGACCTACCTGCTCACCGAACGGGTGGGCGACCGGCTGGACGCGCCCACAGCCCAGGTGCTCTGCCAGCAATTGGCGGAGCGCAAGGTGCTGGCTTTGAACGAAGCGGAGCTCATCGCTGCGGCGGTTTCGCCCCAGGCGCTCAGCGCCCCCATGCCGGAAAACGTCAAGGACGCCCTGCGGGCGAAGATCTTCAAGTGCATGCTGCTCACCGTGATGCGGCACCGGCAGCAGACGGCAAACGGATGAATTTGCCTCCGGTGCGTCCCGGCCCGGCGGCGCATACTATATCAGGATGAAGGAAAGCGACAGGAGAAGGAAATCATGCTTTGTGAAGAATGTGGGGAACGGCAGGCCGAGGTGGTCATGACCACCGTCATCAACGGCGAATCCACCAGCCGGCACCTGTGCCGGGAATGCCTGAAAAAATACCAGACCGGGGATCTGCAGTCCGTGCTGGCGGCAGTGCTGTCCGCCATGGCGGAAAAGAAGCAAGTCCCGGAGATCACCTGCCCCCGCTGCGGGGAAACCTACGCCGAATTCCAGAAAACGGGCATGCTGGGCTGCGCGGAATGCTACGCCGCTTTCCGCAGGGAACTGACGCCCCTGATCACCCGGGTGCAGGGCCGCACGCAGCACGCAGGGCGCAGGCCCCCGGTCAGCGAAGAGGAGCAGGCCCGGCAGACCCGGATGGAAGCGCTGCGCGCGCAGATGGAGGCCGCCGTGGCGGAGGAAAACTTTGAGGAGGCCGCCCGCCTGCGGGATGAACTGCGGGCCATCGCCGCTTCCGGGGAGGCGAAGGCATGAGCGACATCGTGGTGTCCTCCCGGGTGCGCCTCGCCCGGAATTACGAGGATCTGCCCTTCCGGCACAAGATCACCGCGGCCCAGTGCGAAGCATGCGTCAGCCGCACCCTGGACGCCCTGCGTCCGCTGCCGGAGCCCTATACCTATCTGCCCATCGAGGGCATGGAGGAAAACGAAAAGCGCGTTCTGGTGGAAAGCCACCTGATCAGCCCGGATCTTCTCAAGGAAGAAACGGGCGCGGCGGTGCTGGTGCGGGGCGATGAAAAGATCGCCGTGATGATGAACGAAGAGGATCATCTGCGCATCCAGGCCTTCGCCCCCGGGGAGAACCTGCCCCTGGCCGCCCAGAACGCCTTTTCCATCGACGATACCCTGCAATCCACCCAGCATTTCGCCTTTGACAGCCAGCTGGGCTATCTCACCGCCTGCCCCACCAATACCGGCACCGGCATGCGGGCCTCCGTCATGCTGCATTTGCCCATGCTGACGCTGTTCAAGCAAATGGGCAAGGTGGGCCAGATCGCCGCCAAGGTGGGCCTCACCCTCCGGGGCATTTACGGCGAGGGCAGCGAAGCCCAGGGCAATCTGTACCAGCTGAGCAACCAGGTCACCCTGGGCCGCACGGAGCAGGATCTGGTGCAGGCCGTCACGGCCACCGCCCGGCAGATGGCGGAAATGGAGCGGGTGTTCCGCGGCCGGGCCTGGGAGCGGGACCGGGTGGCCTTTGAGGACCAACTGTTCCGCTCCTACGGGCTGCTCACCAACGCCCGGCGCATGGGCGTCAAGGAATTCATGGCCCACTGGAGCAATCTGCGCATGGGCGCCGCCATGGAAAAGCTGCCCGTGTCCGCAGACGCATGCGACGCCCTGCTCACCGCCGCCCAGCCCGCCCACGTGATCAAGGCCGCCGGCGCGGCCCTCAATGAAAAGGAACAGGACGCATACCGCAGCGAAATCATTCGCCGCGCGATCCAAGGAGGTGCCTGATGGCAATTTTCGGTCGTTTCAATGAACGGGCCCAGCGGGTCATCGCCGCGGCGCAGAAATCCGCCGTGGACCTGGGCCACGCCTTCGTGGGCAGCGAGCATTTCCTCATCGCCCTGCTGAAGGAAGCCCGGTCCGACGCCCCGGCCCTGCCGGACAACGTGATCGCGGAAACCGTGGTGGAAGCCGTGAAGCAGCTCACCGGCACCGGCAGCCACGCCCCCACCCAGCTGGAGCTGACCCCGCGGGTGAAAAAACTGATGGAAACCAGCATCCGGGAGGCCCAGCGCCTGGGCCAGCCCTACGTCACCGCAGGGCATTTCTGGCTGGCGCTGCTGCAGGATCCGGAAAGCGTGGCCATGCGGGTGCTCGTTTCCATGGGATGCGATATTGATAAACTGCGCCAAAGCGTCCAGGACGCCCTCTGCCGCAACGGCGGGCATCCGGACGATCCCGCCCCGGACGCCGACAATCCCCTGGTCCGGTACGGCCGGGATCTGACGAAGGCCGCCGAGCACGGCGAACTGGACCCCGTGATCGGAAGAGCGGCGGAGATCGAGCGCATCGTGCAGATCCTGTCCCGCCGCACGAAAAACAACCCCGTCCTCATCGGCGAGCCGGGGGTGGGCAAATCCGCCGTGGCGGAGGGCCTGGCCCAGCGCATCCAGCAGGGCAGCGTGCCGGAAACCCTGGCCGACAAAAAGATCATCTCCCTGGACATGGGCAGCATGGTGGCCGGCAGCAAGTACCGGGGCGAATTTGAGGAACGGCTCAAGAACACCCTGGACGAGGTGAAAAAGCGGGGCGACGTGATCCTCTTCATCGACGAACTGCAGAACATCATCGGCGCGGGCAAGGCCGAAGGCAGCATGGACGCCGCCAATATCTTGAAGCCCGCCCTGGCCCGGGGGGAGATCCAGTGCATCGGCGCCACCACCCTGGACGAATACCGCAAGCACATCGAAAAGGACGCGGCCCTGGCCCGGCGCTTCCAGCCGGTCACGGTAAACGAGCCCTCGGAAGAAGAAACCCTGGCCATCATGAAGGGCCTGCGGGACCGGTATGAAGCCCACCACAAGGTGCGCATCACGGACGAAGCCCTGGAAGCCGCGGTGAAGCTGTCCAATCGCTATATCGCCGACCGGTTCCAGCCGGATAAAGCCATCGACCTCATGGACGAGGCCGCTTCCCGGGTGCGCATCCAGGCCTTCACCGCCCCGCCGGACGTGAAGGCGCAGGAAAAGAAGCTGGAAGGCGTGCTGCGGGAGAAGCGGGAGGCTATCGACAAGCAGGATTACGAAAAGGCCGCCGCCCTGCGGGATCAGGAACACACTCTCCGCGCCGAAATCGAGGAAAAGCGCGCAGCATGGGAAAAGCAGAAATCCGCCGTCAAGGATACCGTGGGCGAGGAGGACATCGCCCAGGTGGTGGCGGGCTGGACGGGCATCCCGGTGAAAAAAATGACGGAAGAGGAATCCGAGCGCCTGCTGCATCTGGAAGAGCTGCTGCACAAGCGGGTCATCGGCCAGGAAGAGGCGGTCTCCGCCGTCAGCCGGGCCATCCGCCGGGCCCGGGCGGGGCTCAAGGATCCCAAGCGCCCCATCGGCAGCTTCATTTTCCTGGGCCCCACGGGGGTAGGCAAAACGGAGCTGTGCCGCGCCCTGGGCGAAGCCATGTTCGGGGACGAAGACGCCCTGATCCGGCTGGACATGAGCGAATACATGGAAAAGCACACGGTGAGCCGCATGGTGGGCTCTCCCCCGGGTTACGTGGGCTATGACGAGGGCGGCCAGCTCACCGAGGCCGTGCGCCGCAAGCCGTATTCCGTGGTGCTCTTCGACGAGGTGGAAAAGGCCCATCCCGACGTGTTCAACATGCTTCTGCAGATCCTGGAGGACGGCCGCCTCACCGATAACATGGGCCGGGTGGTGAGCTTCAAGAACTGCATCATCGTCATGACCAGCAACGCCGGCGCCCAGAGCGCCCAGCGGGGCGGCGTGGGCTTCGGCGCGGGCATGAGTGACGCCATGGACTACGAGCGCATGCGGGAAAAGGTGCTTTCCGATATCAAGACCGTGTTCCGCCCCGAATTTCTCAACCGGGTGGACGAGATCATCGTGTTCCACAAGCTGGAGCAGAAGGACATCGAGCAGATCGCCGCCCTGATGCTCTCCCAGGTGGCCAAGCGCCTCAAGGAACGGGATATCGATCTGCGCTACGACGGCGACGTGGTGAAGCATCTGGCCCGGGCGGGCTTCGACGAGCAGTACGGCGCCCGTCCCCTGCGCCGAGTGATCCAGCGCACCATCGAGGATTCCCTCTCCGAGCAGCTCATCGCCGGCAGGATCCATCTGGGCGAAGGCATCCGCATGAAAATGGACGGAGAGCAAATCGTATTCGAGCAGGAATAAATCCTTCCCGGCCATCGAACGGCTGAACGAATCAATCATCAATCGCAAACAAAAAGAAAGACGGCTTTTATGCCGTCTTTCTTTGCGTTCGTAAGGATCAGGCCTTGCCGTTGCAGCCCAGCACGTCCACGATCTTGTGGCGCACCATGTCGCGCAGGGCGGCGCGGGCGTCGGTCAGATACTGACGGGGATCGAAGTGATCGGGATGCTCGTCAAAGTGCTTGCGGATCATGGCGGTGAAGGCCAGGCGCAGGTCGCTGTCGATGTTGATCTTGCACACGGACAGGCTGGCAGCCTTGCGCAGCTGCTCCTCGGGAATGCCCACAGCGTCGGGCATCTTGCCGCCGTGCTCGTTGATGATCTTCACGAATTCCTGGGGCACGGAAGAGGAGCCGTGGAGCACGATGGGGAACCCGGGCAGCCGGCGGCTCACTTCCTCCAGCACGTCGAAGCGCAGGGGCGGGGGCACCAGAACGCCGTCCGCATTGCGGGTGCACTGGGCGGGGGTGAACTTGTAGGCGCCGTGGCTGGTGCCGATGGCGATGGCCAGGGAGTCGCAGCCCGTGCGGGTCACGAATTCTTCCACTTCTTCGGGACGGGTGTAGGAGCTGTCCTCGGCGGACACCTTCACTTCGTCCTCCACGCCGGCCAGGGTGCCCAGCTCGGCTTCCACCACCACGCCGTGATCGTGGGCATATTCCACCACCCGGCGGGTTTCCTTGATGTTCTCTTCAAAGGGCAGGCCGCTCTTGTCGATCATAACGGAGGTGAAGCCGCCGTCGATGCAGTTCTTGCAGGTTTCAAAATCGGGGCCGTGGTCCAGATGCAGCACGATGGGCAGATCGGTCTCCTTCACCGCCGCTTCCACCAGCTTCACCAGGTAGGTGTGGTTGGCGTAGGCGCGGGCGCCCTTGCTGACCTGCAGGATCACGGGCGCGTTTTCCATCTTGGCCGCTTCGGTGATGCCCTGCACGATCTCCATGTTGTTCACGTTGAACGCGCCGATGGCGTAGCCGCCGTCATAAGCCTTCTTGAACATTTCCTTGGAAGTAACCAGAGCCATATTCTTCTCCTCCTTAGCATTGCATTCGGGGTTTGCATCCGATTTATTATACACGGTTTTTTCCGTTTTGACCAGCCCCCGGGCAGGAATTATCCCACACATTTCTTCCTTTCGGAAAAAAATATTCCGTTTTTGCCTCCGCCGCCGGGCCATACCGGGCCAATCCGTCAAAAAACCGGCGTGCGGGATTCGTTCACGGCCCGTTTCCTCGCTTATATGCTGATCGGGGCAAAACCCGCGGCCCCGTATATCAGCCGTTTTTCTTCCCGGCAAAAAAGCCGCTCTTCAGCACGGCCCGCTTGGTGAAATAATTCCAGATCATCACGATCAGGGTGGACAGCGCCTTGTTCACCATGTACATGGTCACGGCAAACCCAAAAATTGTGAACAGCCGCCCATCCTCCCCGAAAAGCACCCGGAACAGGTACATCAGCCCTTCGTTGAGCGCAAGCCCCATCACGCTGGTGATCAGGAACGCGGCTTTGGCGGCGTTTCCCTGGTCCTTCGCGCCTTTGAACACCCATATCACGCACAGCACGTAATTGAGGATCACCGAGATCAGGAACGCGATGGGCACGGCGGCCAGGGTGTCCAGGCCCATTTTGTCCCGGAGCAGCACCAGGCACGCGAACTCCACCAGGAAGCACACGCCGCCTGTGAGCAGGAAACGCAGCGCCTCCCGCAGCTTTTCTTTTTCCTGCATGGCCGTCATTCCTCCCCCTGCCGGGCCTGCTTTTCGTAATCCTGCATCCTGTAACGCAGGGTATCCCCGTCGTCCCCCCGGGCGTAGGACGCGGACAGGATATCGCCGATATCCGTCCGGATCGGCGTTTTCCGCCCGGCTGTCAGGTAAGAAACACCGTCCCCTTCCAGCAGCACCACGGTGATGTTCTTATACTTCATACTGGAGGCGAACAGCACCCGCACGGGCCGGTTATGATCCAGGGAATACTGCAGAAAACGCCTAACCATTGCCTTCCTCCGGCGCATCCGGCAGCACCTGGTAGATCCGGATCCCGTCCCGGTCGTACGCAAGGGCGTACAGAGCGTCCAGGGCGGCGTAGTTCACGTAGTATTCCCCCATTTCATGCCCGGACACCAGGATGTATTTCACCCCGTACTGATCCAGCAGCGCCCTGTCCCCGATGGGATCCGCGTAGAAGCGTTTCACCTCCGCGTGCTCTTCATCCAGCATAAAGCCGTGATAGCGCAGCCAGGTATCCGGCCCGCAGACGATGCGCCGCCCCGCCAGGCTGGAAACAAAATTGATATGCTGATCCCCGGTGAGGAACACCGCGTCCTCTTCCGTCATCTGCTCTACCCAGGCCGCCGCATCCGCGTCCGCTTTGGAAAAATGATATTCGTCGGTCACCATTTCCCGGGCCACTGCCAGAATACCGGTAGAGAAGAACAGGACGCACATGATCCCGGCGATCACGGGCCTGGCGCGCAGCCCCTTGAGCCTGTCCAGCAGCGCGAAGGCGTAATCCGCCGCCAGCACCGCGCAGAGCATGTACCAGATATAGAACAGCTTGTTATTGTCGTATTCGTTGGGCTGAAACTGAATGAACTCCGCCAGCAGATAGATCACGAACGCGCCGCTGGCGATGAAACGCCGCTTTTCATTCTTTTCCAGCAGCGACAGCAGGATCAGGATGAAGGGCAGCCCGATGTTTTTGATGTAAAACCACAGGTATCCGTCCCGCAGGCCGTTCAGGGTATTGTTGACCCAGTTGAAGCGAAACTGCAGGAAGCTCTCGTTCCCGACCGCCTGGTGAAAGGTCCAGGTGAACAGCTGGGGCGCGGCCAGGGCCACGGCGATGCCGCCGTACAGCCCCCAGAACAGGAGGGCCGCTTTCCGCTGGCGGCGGCTATGGATCAGATCCCAGGCCATCCATCCCGCGCTGCACAGGCCCAGGGCCAGGAAGCAGTGGGTGTTCACCATGGGCAGCATCCCGGCCAGGACGCCCAGCAGGGCCGCCTGGTACGCGTCCGTTTTCCGCCGCCGGAACACTGACGTCGGCCCGTCCCCGTCTTCGTCCAGGGCCAGCCCCCAGCTTTCCCGGGGCCGCAAAAGATCATAGAGCAGATACAGGCAGGGGATCACCAGCATCCAGCCCGCCAGGGTGGTGCGCTGGGGCACCATCATGTCCGCGATCACATTGCTCCAGCGCAGGTTATAGGTGCCGAATTCCTGATGGTTCGCCGGGGTTTGATACCAGCCGTTGAGCACGATCCCGATCCGTTCCCACAGCCCGGATACGCTCTGGAGCTGATTGTGCCCCATGGCGCCGTAACCAGCCCCGGCTTCTCCCAGCACCGCGCCCTGCATGTCCACCAGGTACAGGAAGCCCAGCCCGCCGTTCAAGAAAAACAGCAGCGCCGCCAGCACCGCGCCTTTCCGGCTTTCCGCCATGCGGCTGGCCAGGATGCAGTAGCCGGAAAAGGTGAGCGCCATGAGCACCGTGCCGGTAAACACCATCGAGAACCGCAGGGACGTGCCCAGCAGCATGAAGCTGGTGGCAAAAGTGTCCGCCAGGAAGGGATAGGCCAGCCTCCGCCCCGGCAGGATGCTGTAATCCATGGGGAACGCGGCGTTCCGGGCGCCGGTGGCAATGGCCAGGTGCAGCGGCAGATCCCCGAAGGTGCACTGTCCCGTGTGCAGCGATCCGTCCGCCGCCGGGCAGAGGATATGGGTCCATTGCAGGTACGCCCCGATCAGCGTCAGGGGCAGCGCCACCCACAGCAGGGTTTTCGCCAGTGCCCGGTCCTCGTCCCCCAGGGGACGCAGCGGGCGCTTCGCCCTGAAAAACCAGGCCGCCGCCGTCAGCAGCCCCAGCAGCACCAGCGCAAAAATGTGGGCCGTCACCGAAAAACGGAAGACAAACGCCCACAGGGCCGGCAGCCACATCATCAGCGCGCAGCCCAGGCACGCGCCCAGCCAGGCCCGCACCGCCGGGGCTTTTCCCGGCAGCAGGAAGCGCACGATCATGAGCCCGCAACCCACGTACACCGCAAAATAGAATACGGCCAGCATACCCGTTCCTCCACATTGCATTTCAGCAGAGCTATTATACCCAATCCTTCCCAAAATGGCAACCGGAGGCCCGCGTCCGGCGCTTTACAGCTCCCCCGCTCCGTGCTATACTGTACCCACGAAGCCGAACCGAGGTGATCCCATGCGCTGCCACTGCCCCCACTGTGAGGAAGAAGCCTGGATGGTCCATTCCGAAAAGGATAACGCCTGCGTGTGCCCCCAATGCCTGTACCGCTGCTACGCCTGCCAGGGCACCGGCACCGCGCTGACCCGGGATCAGGTGCTGTCGCTCCGGGACAACGACGCGCTTTTGCGTGCTTCCGCCGCCTTCGATATCCACGCGGACACCATGGAAAAAGGCCAAAGCTGACGCCGCCCGCGTTTGTTTTTCCCCCGCCAGGGGGCTTTTTTTATGGGAGCAGGCGTGCCATCGCCCGGTCCAGCACGCCTTCGTCCGGCGCGCTGCCCTGGGCCAGATCCGGCTTCCCGCCGCCCCGGCCGCCGCATTCCCGCAGCAGCGCCGCCATATCCGCGTCCACATTTTCTCCCCGGGCAAATACGATCGCCCGGCCCGCTTTTCCCGGGCAGGAAAGCAGCGCCGCCGCGTCCTTTTCCCGGATCAATTCCCCCGCGGCCCGCACCAGCAGCCCGGCGTCCGCAAAGGGCAGATGCCCGGCGTACACATTTCCCCGCTTCCCCGCGCGCAGGGCCTCCAGCACCGCCGACAGCAGCCGGTTTTCCAGATCGGACCGCTTTTCCTTCTGTTCCTCCCTTTCCCGTTTCAGGGCTTCCGGGGCGTCCGGCACCGGGGCGGACAGGGCCGCCGCCGTTTCCTCCGCGGATCTGGCCGCCGCCTGGAAATACCTGACCGCCCGCATCCCCGCCAGGAAACGCAGCCGCATCAGCCCCCGGGCCGGGGCGGCGGACAGGATCTTCACCGGCCCGATCTGCCCGGTGGAACGGGGATGCGTGCCCCCGCAGGGCACCATTTCATAATCCCCCATCGCCACGATCCGCAAATGCTCCGATACCGTGGGGCGCTTGCGCAGGGGCAGCGTTTTCAATTCCTCTTCCGAAGGAAACCAGCAGCGGATGGGGTCGTCCCGCTGCACCCGCTGGTTCACCAGCGTTTCCAGCGCGTTCCTTTCCGCATCCGTCAGGCGGGTGCGTCCGCCGGGCATTTCGATGTCGATGCTGCTGTCCTCCTCTCCGGTATGCAGCCCCACCGTCACGCCCTGCAGCGTCTGCCATACCGCGCCGGCCAGCAGATGGTCCCCGGCGTGCTGCTGCATGTGGTCCCATCGCCGGTCCCAGTCGACGGTGCCGTGCACCGCCGTGCCGGGGCGCAGCGCCGCGTCCGTGCGGTGCCACACGGCGCCGTCCGCCGCTTCCACGTCCGTCACCCAGGCGCTTCCGCCGTCCCAGCACAGGCTTCCCGTATCGTGGGGCTGGCCCCCGGAGGTGGGATAAAAGGCGCTGCGGTCCAGGGCGATCCATCCGTCCTCCCGCACCGCGGCTACCCTGGCGTCGAACGCCCTCAGGTACGCGTCGTCATAATACAGCCTTTCCATGCCGGGCCCTCCTGCGCGTTTTTTTCATCATATCATATTTCTTCGCAGAAAGAAACCCCGCCGCGGGCGGTAAAGCCCCGGCGGGGTCAGTTTTCTGTTCTTCCAGGTCAGAACTCGAAATACTCCACGTCTCCGTCTTCTTCAAACTCGTCCTCGCCGAAGTCCTCTTCTTCCTCCTCTGTGGCCTCCAGGCCGAAATAGCTTTCCAGGATCGCCTGGCTCCAGGTCACGTGGGCGGTGATGTGGTAGTTCTGCAGCTGATCGGTGAAGAAATCGAAATAGATGTTGGTGTAGATCGGGATCGCGGGCAGCACCTGGTTGAACCGCTCCTGGAACCGGATCCACTTCTCCACGTACTCGTAAACCGAGCCCGGCGGGGTCTTGCGCATGTCCACAGCCAGCTGGTACAGCTCCTCATCGTCGGAGTAGGTGTTGTTCCAGATCTCGTGGTTAGCCGTAGTATCGGCGCTGTAGGCGATGGCCGGATCCACGATCACGTGGAAATTGGTGGCCAGGTAGATCATATCGGTGGTGCGTTCCGTTTCCCGGTAGAAGGAGAAGAGCAGATCCTCCATTTCGGTGGGCACCAGCGTCAGCAGGATGCCGCATTCGTTCAGATGATCGATGAAGTTTTCCCGAATGGTGTCCACGATATGGTTCCCCGCGGGGTACATCATGGTCAGATCCAGGGCCACCAGCTCGCCGTCCACCAGTTTGCACCGCACATCGTCCACATCGGGATCGTAAGGATCGCCGTTCCGGTTCAGCGTCCATCCGGCGTGATCCAGCAGCTGCTTGGCCCGGTCGGTATCCACATGATAGACTACCAGGTTGTCCAGGCTCAGCTCCTCCCATTTTTCGATCGCTTCTTCATATTCCGCATCGGTCATGCCTTCCGGATCCACGGGGTAATCCAGCCCGCCGTTCACCAGCAGGTATTCCCACTGCTCCATGCCGAAGAAGCCATCCACCCGCAGGCCGAAGGCGCCGCAGTAATCCTGGGTCATCTGATCCCGGTCCATGCACCAGGCGATGGCCTGGCGCACTTCCATATCGTTCACCGTGGGCCAATCGTAGGTAAAGGTAAGGCACTGGAGGCCGATCCGGGGATAGTTGTCCCGGGCGATGCCGTCGCCGGCGGCCATGCCCTCCTGGATGGTGGGCGCGTACACCACCTTGTTTACCAGATGCAGCTCCCCGTCCTTGAGCTGCTGCACCAGGGTGTCGTTATCCGCCAGGGTAAAGCTGATTTTTTCGATGGTGGGGATCACGCCTTCCATGGTGCCTTTGAAATAGGGATTCTTTTCAAAGTGCGCCGTCAGCCCGTCGTAAGCAGTGAGCACATACGGGCCGCTGACCTTGGAGGGATGGCTGTTGTAGCCGGTTTCCGGGTCCAGGATGGTCTGCCTGAGCAGATCCGCGGTGAAGATCGGCTCCTCCACGCTCCTGTCCGCATTCCCGATATAAATGCCCTGGCCGTCGTCATACACCTTGCAGCCCGGGGCGATCACGTCGATGGGATAGGGCACGCACAGCAGCAGGCCCGTTTCAAAGAAGTACGGCAGGAAATCCCGGTCCAGGGAAATGACCAGCTGATGATCGCTGATAACGTTCACGCCCGTCAGGTAAGGCACCTGCTTGGTGATGTATTCGTCATAGCCCACGATGTGCTCGGCGCGGTAGATCCTGCCGCCGATCTGTTCCACTTCGGGGGCCATCAGCAGCAGCAGGGAAAACGCGTAATCCCAGGCCGTGATGGGCGTGCCGTCGGAATAGTACAGATCGGTGCAGAGCGTGAGGAAATACTGCTTGTTGCCCTCCGCGTCCGCCATGACCTTCGCGTTTTCCACCACGGAGGTGTCGATCACGTAAACGCCCTGCGCCTGATCCCAGTTCACCAGGTTATACCCGTGGATCAGGGCGCGCACGTCGATGTCCGCCGTATCGTTGCCGAACATTTCGGTGAAGAAATCGCCCTTCATCACCGTGGGGTGCCCCACCAGCAGCTCCTCCGGGAATTCGATTTCTTCTTCCTCTTCTTCGTCTTCCGCGTCTTCTTCGTCTTCTGCGTCTTCTTCAGCTTCGTTCTCATCCCAGGCTGTTTCCTCCGCAGCTTCCGGGCCGCTCTCGGCCAGAGCCGGGAGCGGCGCGTGAACTGCAAAGATGGCCAGGGCAAGCATCAAAGACAGGATCGTTCTGATGATTCGTTCCATGTTTTCCCGTTTCACTGTCTATGCACCGTCCTTTCCGCCGGATCAGTCGAAGCAGTGTCCCACGTGATTGACGATTCCATCCAGGCCCAAAGGCGTATCATAGGGCGGGATCTCAATCACCGGCTTGCCGGGCTGACGCGGTTTGTCTCCGGGAGGCGGAGGCGTCCGCTCCCAGAGCGAGTTGGTAAAGGTGGTGACGCCGTTCTCCTCCGTCTTGGCCGTCAGCACGTAGCCCGCGGCCTCCTGTTCGCTCCAGGTGTATTCCACGGCTTCGCCCTTGTACGTGACCGGCAGATGCTCCACCGTGGCGGTCCAGCCGTTTTCGGCGTTCAGGTACACGGTGTCGCCGTTGCTCAGCGTGACCCGCAGGCTCTCCGGCCGCATGCCGATCAGGTTATTGTTGTCGTTCCACACCTTCCGGACCGTGACCTCCGTCACTTCCGGCACGTGGGTATTGGTGATGATCGTCAGGGTGCCGACTGCCATGACGGAAGCGGTGTAGCCCTCCGTTTCCGTTTCCTCCCAGGTATACTGGATGGGCGTTCCGTTTTCGTACATGGGCATGTCCGCAAAGGCCGCGTGCCATTCGTTCTCCGCGTTCAGCGTCACGGTTTCGGCCAGTGCGCCGTTGGCCAGCAGCCTGACCTCCAGGCTCTCCGGCCTGGAGCCGTCCAGATCATTCTCGTCGTCCCAGATCTTCACCACTTCCACCACGGTGGATTCGGGCACATAGATGTTGGTGATGTCATACCCGGTGACCACGGACGCATAGCCCTCCACCGGATCCTCCTGCACCGTGTACACGATACGGTTGCCCGCTGCGTCATATGCTTTCAGGTTCTCAAAGCGCCAGGCCCAGCCCTTGGCTTCGGTCGCCTTGGTGCGGGCGGCCAGCACGCCGTTGGCATACAGGCTGACGGTGATGCTCTCCGGGCGCTTGCCGTCCTGATTGTTGCCGTCGATCCAGGTCTTGGCGCCGCGGATGGTGATCGGCTTGGGCGCTGTGTAGAGATTGTTCAGTTCCACCGCCGCATTGGCGTTCTTGGTCACGTTGGCCTGGCCTTCCGTTTTGCTGTCCGGCCTGAGCGTGTAGGTGACCACCAGCCCGTCGGCATTTTCTTCCCGCACGGTGTAAACGCCCAGCGGCACCTGATTGATCGTCATCTGCCCGTTGGTGAATTCCCCGTAGGTCACCGTGCGCATGTAGCCGTTCGGCCCGGTGATTGTGAACGTGAGCGCGTTCAGGACGGCCGCATCCACGCCATCCACGCCCGCGAAGGTCTTGCGGATCGTCAGGCTGCCGGTCTCCAGGGTGTTGGTCAGGGTGGTGACGGCGTCGGCCGTTACCACGGCGGTCTGCTCGTACTCCCGGACATCCTGTTCTTCCGTCCAGGTATAGGCGATTTCCTCGCCGTTCTTATACCTGGGCAGGCCCTCCGCCTTCACGGTCCAGTTGTTTTCGGCGTTCAGGATGTAATCCGAAATCTTTTCGCCGTTCCCCAGCAGCGTCACCAGGATCCCCGCGGGACGGAGCCCGTAGAGGTTGTTCCCGTCGTTCCAGACCTTCACGATTTCCGCGCGGGTGGTTTCGTAGACGTTCTCGAATACCACGCCGTCCTCGTCATATGCCTTTTTGACGGTTATGGTGCCGTCCTTGTTGTCCGTCACCGTAACGGTGACCGTTTCCGCGTGGGTGTCCATCGTCACGGCGGGGTCGCTGCCCGCAGTTTCCGTGATGGTATAGGTGAACACCTTGCCGTCATCGCTTTGCTTGAACAGGATCTCCCCGAAGGAGAAGGCTGCTCTGTTGCCGCTTTCGGGGGTGATGGTCACTTCCGTGACGTCCGGCATGGGCGCGCCTTCGCTGCCTTCCAGCCGGAAGGTCCAGGCATCGCCGGCCTTGAACGCACGTCCCGCCATCTTCTTCTCGCCCCCCAGGATGGTCTTGCCGGCAAGCTCGAAGGTGTTCACAAAGGCGATCTCTTCGCTGGTTTCCGCGAAAGATACGATCAGTTCGCCGTCCCGCTCCCCTTCCGGCTTGTCGGTGACGGTCACCTGCACCAGCTTCTGCGCCTTCGGGTCGTTGGCGACGCCCTGCACCGTGCCGCTTTCGGTCACGGTGTATTCGTAGGTCTTGCCGATATCCTTTTGTGTGTACTGAATCTTGCCAAAGTCAATGGCGGCGCTGCTGCCCTCGACGGGCTCGACCGTCACTTCCGTCCTTTCGGGCATCGGCACGCCTTCCGCCGCCGTTACCGTGAACGTCCACTTGTCCCCCGCCTGGAACTGGCGGTTCTCAAGGGTCTTCACGCCCTCCAGCGTGATTTCCCCGGCGGGTTCGTAGGTGTTCATGAAGGCGATCTCTTCGCTGGTTTCCGCATAGGCCACGATCAGCTCGCCGTCCCGCTCCCCTTCCGGCTTGTCGGTGACGGTCACCTGCACCAGCTTCTGCGCCTTCGGGT